>NZ_FUYE01000001.1:310728-621457 GCF_900167535.1 Prosthecobacter debontii | reverse complement strand
TGCGCCATGGCCTCCAAGCACCCAGCCTTGATCCAGCGCTGCCATTGCTGGTAAACAATGGCCCAAGGCGGCAGGTCATGGGGCAGCATTCTCCAAGGGCAACCAGCCCGGACGACATAACGAACGGCATTGAACACATCGCGCAAGGAGTGCTCCCGTTGCGGAGCCTCTTCCGTCATGAGTTCAAGGTAAGGGCGGCAGAACTGCCACTCTTCATCGCTGACATCGGTGGGATACGGAGGCTTGGGTTTCACGGTCTTGGCTGCCATCCCAAGCTTATGCTCACTCTTTCACCCATTGTACAGCGCCTTTTCAAAGTTCATAACACGCTCTAGAAGGAATGACATTGGAACAAGCAGAAGGATTAGCGAAGCTCTCCTCAGACGTCGATTCGACGATGCTAAAGATCTCCTCTGCTGCTGCTTCCAAAGGCCTCCATGCTTTAGAGGTAAAGGCAGCAAAGGGCAAAATCACCTTGCCAACGGGTGGATTTTCAAGGTTGAGCCTGGATGCAGACTGAAGCTTAAAGTTAGAATGAAGGTTTGGGTGAGGAGTCCTTGCTAAGATTTTAAGATCGGGTGTATGGTTATTATTGACTAGACCATAATTAGCATTTCATACATCTCTCCGACACAGATGCCCTTGAATATCTATCAGATCTTCTCTCCTCTCATGAGGAGATTCCGAGGCCGAAGATTTGCATGGTTTTGTGGGCATATCAGGCCCCAGATGACGGACAAGGTTTTGGATGTGGGCGGTTACCCAAGTACTTGGACACCTCATGAGCCGGTGGCCAAAGCATTGAATGCCTCAACATTCATGAGATGGCCTGGGACACGGACAGTTTCCCCGCTCACCAAATACGCATGTTCGTCGGGGATGGTCGGGCTTTAGAGGCGCCGGATCAATCCTACGACATCCTGTTTTCCAACAGTGTCATTGAGCATGTCGGCACCTGGGAAGATCAGCAGGCATTTGCGGACGAAGCCAGACGGGTGAGGAAGGATCTGTGGATCCAGACACCGGCTTACGAATGTCGGATTGAGCCCCATTACGTCGGGTTTTACATTCATCGTTTTCCCAAGAAATGGCAGAAGGCATTGATTCGCTGGATCACTCTTCGGGGCTGGATTCATCGGCCGACTCAGGCACAGGTGGATGATGAAGTGAACAGCATCCGGTTGCTGACACGAGAGGAAGTGGCCACTCTGTTTCCGGATTGTGAAATCCTCACAGAACGCATGCTGGGCCTCATTCCCAAGTCCTACATCGCCTTTAGAAAAGCTCGCGATTAGGACCTCTGAGTCGTCGTTTTCACATTGCTGACCCCTGATGTTCCAGGCTTGCAAGCAGCGCGGGGCGCTGGCAGTATGCGCGCCCACCCCATCATGGCTAAGAAAGCAGCATCCAAAAAACCCGCCGAGTCCCTCCACCGCAAACACAGCGCTATCGTCGTGGATGGCGTCGAGCGTGCCCCCAGCCGCGCGATGCTGCATGCCGTGGGCTTCAAGCGGGAAGACTTCCAGAAATCCCAGATCGGCATCGCCAGCACCTGGAGCATGGTCACCCCGTGTAACATGCACATTGACCGGCTGGCCAAAGAGGCCGCGAAGGGCGTGGATGCCGCCGGGGGTAAGAGCGTGATTTTCAATACCATCACCATCTCCGATGGCATCTCCATGGGCACCGAGGGCATGAAATACTCCCTGGTCAGCCGTGAGGTCATCGCAGATTCCATCGAAACCGTGGTCGGTTGCGAAGGCATGGACGGTTTTGTCGCCATCGGTGGTTGCGATAAGAACATGCCCGGCTGCGTGATGGCCATGGCGCGTCTGAATCGCCCCAGCGTCTTCGTGTATGGCGGCACCATCCTCCCGGGCTGCGTGGGCCATGAGAAAAAGGACGCCGACATCGTGACCGTCTTTGAGGCCGTGGGTAAACACGCCAACTGCCAGATCACCGATGCGGATCTGGTGGATATCGAGGAGCACAGCATCCCCGGTGAAGGCTCCTGCGGCGGCATGTATACGGCTAACACCATGGCCAGCGCCATCGAGGCCATGGGCATGTCTCTCCCCAACTCCGGCGCTCAATCCGCCGTGGGTAGTGATAAGCTGATTGATTGCTTCGACGCGGGTGCTGCTGTGATGAACATGATCAAGCTGGGCATCACTCCCCGCGACATCATGACGAAGGAGGCCTTTGAAAATGCCATCACCCTCATCATCACCCTGGGTGGCTCCACCAATGCCGTGCTGCACCTCATCGCCATGGCTCACAGCGCCGGCGTGAAGCTGACCATCGAAGACTTCGTCCGTATCGGTAAAAAGACCCCCGTGCTGGGTGACCTGAAGCCGAGCGGCAAATACTTCATGAACGACCTCGTCCGCATCGGCGGCACAGTGCCGCTTATGCGCATCCTCGTGGAAGAAGGCCTCATGCATGGCGACTGCCTCACCGTCACCGGTAAGACGATGAAGCAGAACCTGCGCAACTCCAAGATCGTCTGGCCGAAAGATCAGCAGATCATCCGCCCGCTCAAGGACCCGATCAAAAAGGACAGCCACCTCGTCATCTTCAAAGGCAACCTCTGCCCTGAAGGTGCAGTGGGCAAGATCAGTGGTAAGGAAGGCCTCAGCTTCACTGGCAAGGCCATCGTCTTCGAATCCGAAGAGAAAGCGCTGGACGCCATCCTCAATGACAAGGTCAAGAAAGGTCACGTCATCGTCATCCGCATGGAAGGGCCGAAAGGTGGCCCCGGCATGCGCGAGATGCTGAGCCCCACCTCCGCCATCATGGGCAAGGGCCTGGGCAAAGACGTGGCCCTCATCACCGACGGCCGCTTTAGCGGTGGCAGCCACGGTTTCGTGGTGGGTCACGTCACGCCGGAAGCCTTCGTGGGTGGCCCCATCGCCGTCATCAAGAACGGTGACAAGATCACCATTGATGCTGAGAAGCGCGCCATCACCCTCGGTATCCCCGCCAAGGAACTGGCCGCCCGTCTCAAGGCCTGGAAGCAGCCGAAGCCACGCTACACTCGTGGGGTGCTGGCCAAGTATGCCGCCCTCACCACCAGCGCCAGCGAGGGTGCTGTGACGGACAAGAATCTGTAACCGGAAAACTTTCTATTCTTCCTCAGGGCCAGCTTCTCACCGGAGGCTGGCCTTGCTTTTTTGGAAATGGGATGGGGGGATGCTCACGCGTGGACAAGTGCAAGAGGAGAACCTCAACCCTTCATTTCCCCTCATCCCCGCCCTCTCACCAAGTCGGTTGTCAACCAGCAAACGCCTCTTTACCCCAATCGATTTCTTCCCACCTTTCACTGTCTCGTAACACTCCTCTTTCGCATGCCATGAAATACAGCTACGCCGAACTCGCCGGAATGATCGATCACTCCCTCCTGCAGCCGAACATGACCGACGCCGAAGCTGAAGCGGGGTGCGCCCTGGCGGCTGAATACGGCGTCGCCTCCGTGTGCGTGAAGCCCTATTTCGTCCCGCGTGCGGCGGAGTTACTGAAGAACACCTCTGTCATCGTCGGCTGCGTCATCGGCTTCCCTGCGGGGAACAGCAGCACGGAAGTGAAGCGCTATGAAACCGAGCGTGCCTGCAAAGACGGTGCCAAAGAGATCGACATGGTCATCAACATCGGCAAGGCCCTGGCTCGGGATTGGGACTATGTGGAGCAGGAGATCCAGACCATCGCCACCGAGACTCATCAGCATGGAGCGCGGCTGAAGGTCATCTTTGAAAACGACTACCTACCCAGCGATGACACCAAGATCAAGCTCTGTGAGATCTGCGCCCGCGCTGGCGCAGATTGGGTAAAGACCTCCACTGGCTATGGCTTCAGCAAGCAGCCAGACGGTAGCTACAATTACAAAGGCGCCACGGAGCACGATGTCCGCCTCATGCGCCAGCACAGCCCTGCGCACGTGCAGGTGAAAGCCGCCGGTGGGGTGCGGGATCTCGATGGCCTCATCATGGTCCGTGACCTCGGCTGCACCCGCCTCGGAGCGAGTGCGACGAAAGCCATCCTCGATGAATACCGCCGCCGCGAGGCCGCGGGTGAAACCGCGGTCAAAGCTGCCAGCATCGGCGCGGGCGGGTATTGAGTTCATAACTCCTCCTCGGGCTCATAATTTAACATCAACGCCTTCTTGAATGGCTAGACGCTTTTCGCGAGAAAATCGAAGTTGCGTCGATAAGGCTTCAATGCGGATCATCTTGTCCTGATATCGCTGAAGGCGCACATACCAGAGAACAAAACCGATCAGTGTCACCATCAACAAACCTGCCGAGGTGCCTAAAAACACCAGGACCAGATTGGCGATGAACCGACTCTGTGGCTCAATTTCATCGGCATCGAACGCTTCAAGGTAAACCGTGGCGTTGTTGTTGTCTGGATTGAGTTCCGTTACAGACGGCGGTGGCGGCGGTGGTTGGACATGCTCTTCGACCAAATCGTGGAGTCCTAGCTTTCTAAAGATCTCCTTCATCGCATCTTCATCCTCTGTCGTCGCGATGACTGTGAAGCTCAGCAACAGCAATGAGGGGATCAAAATGGCGCTGAAAATGGCCAAGAATTTATACAGATTATCCGTGGGTATCTGAATTTGAGCTTCGGTTTTCATAGATGGATCGAGAGAACCTCACCATCTAAATAAAAAGCTTATTTTTGAGCAAGAATATTCATCATAAGATATCGTCACTTATATTGATTTAAAATATCTATCCACATGGTCAAGCCGCCGGCCATCGAGTTTGCTCAGAATGGATTGAGGGTCATGCACTCACTCAAAGATCGCCTTTGGAGCCCCGGTTTCTTCGGGCCAATCCACATAGGGCACATCGGTCGCGCCGATGACGTAGCGCACGGTCACCCACTGGCCGTGAGTAAGGTGCAGGAGGGCAAAGATTCCGCCATCGAAGGCCCCCTCGCGCAGGGCTTCTTCATGGATGGTGCCGGTGTAGTCCATGGGGCTGCCATCGGACTTCAGCGGCTCACCTGCCAGGAAGGCCCATTGGCCGAGCACCTTCAGGCGACTGACTTTGAAGATGACCTCGCGCTTCAACTCCGCCTTCACCGGCTCACGCAGGGCGTTCATCAGGGCCTCACGCTCTGCTGAGCCCGGTTTAGGCGTGTAGGGTTCAGCCGAGAGCGCGGTGGTGAGGGGCATCAGGCAGGTGCTGACGACCAGGGGGAAAATGAGGCGGGGAGAGAGTGGGATCATGGGGAGGCAAACCTGAATCTGTTATAAAAACCATAATCCATTCTGGGGAGGAGGTTTCACCACTCGCTCTATTTTTTTCATAGGGAAAGGCTATCAGTTTGCCGCTCCCTGTCGGCCTAAATGAGGGCGAGGATGGTGAGCAGGAAACTGATCAATACCGCATGACGATAGCGATGCCTCAGCTGCGGGGAACTGAGCCACATCCCCACCCATCCGATCAAAGAGACGGTGAGGCATGTGTGAAGAGCGGAGACAAAGGCCTGACTCAGATAGGGGTATAAAGAAAAGGGCGTGCTACGGAAAGCCCCAAACCTTGAGCCGAGCATGATGATGCACCCCGAGAGGAGGTTGATGGCTAGCAGCGTGACGAAAGCCGTGCGCAGAATCCTGCGGACCATGATCTGCCAAGGTGCGTCTGGAGATGGGATGGCCAAGCGTTGGAGAGGGAAGGATCGTCGTTCTCACTTGGCGGCCTGCCGCCGGTGATAGCCCTCATACACCAGCGCGGCTAGGGCGGTGATGGTGGCGGGGATGAAGAGGGTGGCGTAACCGAGCCGATGAAAGGAGGCCGCCCCTGCCACACCGCCGAGCAGAAAGCCGGAGATGATGAGGAAGCATAGGCGCAGGCGGCGCTGATCCACCGGCAGGCCACGCAGCGCATGGCCGAGAAAGATGCCGAGATCGGTGAACATGCCGGAGAGGTGGGTGGTGCGCACCACGGTGCCGCTGTAAGTGGTGACCATGGCATTCTGGAGGCCGCATGCGCAAGCGGCGGTGTAGAGGCCGTAGAGACTCTGGCCGCTGAGCAGGGGCACGGAGAGCGCGAGCAGAGCGGACTCCATCAGCAGCGCCACCCCATACCGCCGCCCCAGCTTGAGCGTGCTGTCCTGGATGATGTAGCCGCTGATGACGGTCCCCGCGACGAAGGAGCCGATGACAGCAGCGAAGTGCAGGGTCCGTGCGCCATCCAGAGCCGCCACGGCAGCACCCAGCATGGAGGTGGTGCCGGTGAGGTGAGTGATGGCCTGATGCTCAAAGCCCAGCAAGCCCACCACATTCACCATCCCCCCGATGAAGGCCAGAATCCAGGCCCCCGTCCAGACCCAGCGCGGCAGTTTGGAGATCATGTTCAGGCACGATAAGAGGGATGCCTGGAGGCGTCAAGACAGCGACTTCGAGAGGAGCACTGTCATTAACCCAGTTTGTGTAGCCTCCTTCAATCCACCTCTTCAACCACCACCTCCTTCGGCTTCAGAGCGCGATACAGCACCAAGCTGATGGCGATGATGGCCAACGCAATGAGCGGGGCCGTGCGGGTGGCTTCATCCTCGCTGGTGAGGGCCGTTTGAAACCGCACGACGATGAGCGCCGCGCACACCAGCGCGCCCAGAGCTGGCACAAAGATAGGCACCTCAAAGCCGCCCTTCTCATCGTTCGGGCTCAGCTTCAGCTTCACCAGGGCGATATTGACGATGGTGAAGACGGTGAGCAAGAGCAGCACGGTGGACTCCGCGAGCTGCTTCACACCGCCACTGAGAATGAGGACGGTGACGATCCCAAACAGCACGGCAATAGCCACATGCGGGGAGTGACGCACCGGATGCACCCGGGCCAGCAGCGCAGGCAGCAGGCCCTGCTTGCTCATGCCATAGAGGAGGCGGGAGCCCATGATATAGTTCAGCAGAGCCGTATTGCCGATGGCAAAGATGGTGATGGCGGCATACACGCTATCAATGCCGGTGAACCACGGCGCGGCTTTCTTGGCCACATCCATCAGCGGGGCCTTGCTGATGGAGAGCTCCTGCCAGGGCAGCACGGAGACGGCGGTGATGGCCACGGCCATGTAGATGATGGTGGCCAGGATCATGGCACCCACCAGACCGAAGGGGATGTTCCTGCGCGGATTCTTCACCTCTTCACTCACATTGAGGATATCCTCAAAGCCAATGAAGGAATAGAACGTCAGCACCGCCCCCTGCATCACCAGGGCCAGCGTGATGCCAGAGCCGGGGCCACCCGAGGCCGTGTCATGCGCCGTTTCCAGATAGTCCACACTGCCCCAGTAGCTCACCCCCACCGCAATGATGAAGAGCAGCCCGGAGGCCTCCACCACGGTGCAGACGATGTTGGCCCACATGCTCTCCCGCAGCCCCCGATAGATCACGCAACCGACGAGGAAGACGAGGGCGATGGCGACCAGCTTGGTTGGCAGTTCCATGTTAAGCGCCTTAGCCAGATTTTCCGCGATGGCCTGTGTGCCGGTGGCCATGCTGGTGAGGCCGCTCATCATCACCGCGATGCCCACCGCATAGCTCAGCCAGGGCTTCCGTAACGAGTGCTGCGTGACATAAGACGCCCCACCCGCCTTGGCATAACGGCTGCCCACACAGGCGTAGGACAGGCCGGTGAGCAGAGCCGCCACCATGGCCAGGAGAAAGGCTAGCCACACCGCATTGCCCAGATCGGTAGCCGCCTTACCGATGAGCGCATAAATGCCGGCGCCGAGCATGGAGCCGAGACCATAAAACAGGATCTGCCAGCCACCGACAGTCTGTTTCAGTTCCGAGGAGGAGGACGGAGCGGGGGACGTATCAGCCATGGGTGTCAGGGGTAGCGGATATCGGCCCAAGGGGGAAGCAGAAATGCACGTGAGGGATGCATCAGCGAACGCAAGCCATACCAAGATAGCTCCCGCAGGCAGCCTCTCAATACACGCGCATCTTGGTTTCATGCCTTCGCTTGACAGAGCCTGACCAACCGTTTAAACATGCGGTGTTAGATGAACTCTCTTTCCTCCAAATGCATTCATGCTGCCGCCGGTCTCTGCCCGGTCGTGCGTGCACGTATGCATGCGGTCGTCGCCAAAGCTTGGCGCGGCCAGGTGGGATAAGGAGCTTCGTCTGATACCAATCACAGACCCCAGCTACCCCAACCCACCCCGAAAATAGGCGGTGGGTTTTTTGTTTCCCCCGCTGTGTTTTCGGGCCCTGCCCGACATGAACACCAGCCTCTCCATCCCCTCTTCAGCCAGCCTGGGCTCCGCTCCCACGCGTCCGGCTACGGCCCTCGTCGTGGCTGCGTTTGCGGCGGTCTATCTGGTGTGGGGCTCCACCTACCTGGGCATGCGGCTAGCTATCGACTCCATCCCGCCTCTGCTCATGGCGGGCACTCGCTTCATGCTGGCCGGGGGCGCTCTATATCTGGTCATGAGCATGCGGGGTGCGGCACGGCCTGATCTCGGGCACTGGGGACATGCCACGGCATCTGGGGCGCTGTTGCTCATGGCCGGGAATGGCGGCGTTGTCTGGGCTCAGCAGACCATGCCCTCCGGCGTCGTAGCTCTGGTGGTGGCCTCGGTGCCGCTCTGGATCATGGTGGTGGAGTGGCTCCGCCCGCATGGACGAAGACCCACGGCCTGGGTGGTGCTCGGTTTGATCATCGGTCTAGCCGGTGTAGTCACCATCGTGATGGGGCGTGGATCGCTCGGCCAGCGCATGGCGGAGCCCAGCACCGCCTTTATCCTGGTGGGGGCAAACATCTGTTGGGCGATTGGCTCCATCTACTCCCGTCACGCGCGAAAACCGGACTCCGCACTGCTGAGCGTAGGCATGCAGATGTTCTGTGGCGGTGTTCTGCAATTCCTGTTAGGCGTGTTACTCGGTGAGCCGGCTCGGTTTGACCTCGCCGCTATCACTGCCACGTCCGCCTGGGCCTTCGTCTATCTCACCCTCATCGGATCCTTAGTGGGTTACACCGCCTACATCTGGCTTCTGCAGGTGAGCACGCCGTCTCTCGTCTCCACCCATGCTTATGTAAATCCCTTCGTCGCTGTGCTGCTCGGCTGGTGGTTCCTGCATGAGCCCATCCCCCAGAGCGTGATCATCGCGGGCGCTCTCATTCTCTCCTCCGTGATCCTCATCACCCGTTTCTCCTCTTCTCCCAAGTGAAAAATCCTCTTCCTCTTTGCGACTTCTACGCCCCTAACGAGGCCTCGATCGAGGCTCTGACTGCGGATGGCCTGGACCTCATGACCCGCCGCACCGCAGGCACGCATGCCGCCTTTGCCCTACCGCTGCTGCGCCCCGGCATGCGGCTGCTGGATTGCGGCTGCGGCCCCGGCTCCATCACGCTCGGCCTCGCTGAACGGGTGCGGCCCGGGGGTGTCATCGGGGTGGACTACAATGGCTCCCTGCTGGATCAGGCTAATCAAGCCGCGACCGAGCGGGGGTTGAATGCTGCCTTCTTGAAAGGCAACGTTTACGAACTGCCCTTTGGAGCGGCGGAGTTTGACGGGGTGTTTTCCCACGCACTGTTCGAGCACCTGTCACGACCGACTGCCGCGCTGATGGAGCTGCGGCGGGTGATGAAACCCGGCGCCTTTATTGCCCTGCGCAGCCCGGACTGGGGCGGCTTTGTCCTAGATCCGTGGGATGGTGACGTGTCTGCGGCCATCAACGCCTATCGGGATCTCCTGGTGGAGAATGGCAGTGATGTCCTGGCCGGGCGTAAGCTCGGCGCATGGTTACGGGCCACGGGGTTCCATCATGTGACCCCTTCGGCCAGTTATGAGATCTCCCCTTCTACAAGGTTGATTGCAGACTTCATCGCCACTCAGCTTGAGCAAAATGATCAGCAAGCCGGAGCCTTCATCCTGCGTGAGTGGGCGTCTCAGCCTGGTGCCTTGTTTGCTCAGTCCTGGTTTGAAGCCGTCGGCTGGAAGCCGTGGATCTAGGTGTTGACCCGCCTGCTTTTAGGCAGTTTCGGGGGATGTTACCAAACTCCTCCGATTCCGCCTGAAGGCGGGGCTCCGGCCCTGAGCCGCTTCAGTTAGGCGGCTTGCGGCATTGATTCATGCCACAGCCTTAGAGGCATCGATCCGGTATCAATTCAGCGGCTGTAGCTCAGGCAGGACAAACTTACCGTTCTTGCGGATGAGTAGGCCATCGAAGTGGATTTCACCGCCGCCATAGTCGGGGCGCTGGATATTCACCAGATCCCAATGCACTTGGCTGCGATTGCCGTTATCGGCGATGCCTTCGTAGGCTTGCCCTGGGGTGAAGTGGAAGCTTCCGGCGATCTTTTCATCGAACAGGATGTCACGCATCGGCTCGCGGATTTCCCGGTTAAAGCCAATGGCGAATTCGCCGATGTAGCGAGCGCCTTCATCGCTATCGAGGATCTTATTGATGGCCTCGGTATTGTTCGCCGTGGCATTGATGATCTTGCCCTTAGAAAACTCCAGCTTCACGGAGTCGAAGGCGATGCCTTGGTAAATGGTCGGCGCATTGTAGCTGATCACGCCCTCCACGCTATCCTTCACGGGTGCGCTGAAGACTTCTCCATCCGGGATGTTATGACGGCCACCACAGACGATGGATTTCAGACCCTTGAGACTGAAGCGCAGATCCGTACCTGGACCGGTGATGTGCACTTCCTTGGCCTTATCCATGAGCTTTTTCAGCGAGTTCATAGCCGGGATGAGGGCGGCGTAATCCAGCAAACAAACTTTGAAGAAAAAGTCCTCGAAGGCCTGCGTGCTCATGCCCGCCTGCTGAGCCATAGCACTGGTAGGCCAGCGCAGCACGCACCAGCGGGTGTTGTTGACGCGCTCGTTTTGGAAAGGGCGCATCTTCGACATGACCATCTTCATCTTCTCCGGCGGCACATCACTATTCTCGGTGATGTTATGGCTGCCACGCACAGCGATGTAGCAGTCCATCTTCTTCATGAGGTCGAGGTAGTTCTCCGCCATCACGTCATACTGGACCTCATCCGCATGGATCATCAGCTCACGAGTGACCGTGGTGTCATGCAGCTTCACGATCGGGCGGCCTTTTGCCTCCACCACGGCACGGATCAGCGACTGGGCCACATAACCGGGCACATCGAAACAATCGATCCAGACGAAATCTCCTTTCTTAACCTGAGTGGAGTAACGGACAAGTTGGCGAGCGAGCTGGTCAACGCGTGGATCGTGCATGATCCGTCACATTAGGGGCTTCGAGCTTTTGGTAAAGGCAGATTTAGTCAATCCTACAGGAGCGAGCTCGCCGCATCAGGTCAGTCACAGCTTCCGCCTCCATCCGAACCCCCATCGCTTCCACCACTGTCAAAGCTCCCTCCGCTGTCGAAACTGCTGCTACCGCAATCCCCGTAGCCCGATGAAACGTCGTGATGCGACGAAGCGTGATGCGTGTGAGAACCAGTGTCCCCCCAATGTCCATGAGGCGAGGAGGCATGACCACTCTCCGCCGGAGCCATGAAAACTCCGCCATCCGAAGGCCAAAAAGGTGGCGTGGTATCCACCGGCTGTCTCCGCCGCGGAGCTGAGCGGGGTCGGGCGTTCCGTTTCACAACGGAAATGAGCGTCAGGATCGATAAGACCAGAAAGACACCTGCGCAGAAGAAAATGAGGCCCATACTCATATTCTACCTTAATCCCCTCCCCTGATGCAAGTGACACGGCTAAGGTTTACGAGTCTGAATCCCCGCTTTTAATCGCCTTCACGGAAGATCTCGAAGCTTCCTTGATTCCGGCTGAGGGGGCTCCGGACGCTGAAGCCGATGGCTTCACGCCTCGGTAGCTGCCTGAGGCATCCATCAATCCATTCATCCACGCATCCCTCAACCCACCTGGCTCACAGCCCGGCGGCGCTGGCAGCTTCTTTGACCATGCGGATGAAGCGGGCGCAGTCCCCGGTAGGGTCCTTGCCTTTGGATTTCTCCGCCAGGGCAAGGACGAGGCCGTGATTGAGCTTCTCCGCCTGCGGAACCCCGCGCATGAGCAGGCCGAATCCGACCACAGCGCTGTCAAAAACGAACTCCTGACGGGCCTGCTGCCAGTTGCCACCGCGATCTTGGACGTAAAGCTTGGAACTGTCGAAGGGGCCGACGGTCTGGGTGGTGAAGCGACCTTTATCCAGTGTGACGGTGGCGATGGTCTTGTTCGTGTCTGGCTCGCCATTGGGCAGATACTCATACCACACCTCATGCATGCCGGCCTGTCTCAGGGCGGCGGCAGGCTGATGGCGCTCGCAGAGCTGGCGGTATTCACGGACGTTGTTCGGATCGAACGCCACCCGCAGAGGGTAGGAATGCTCGGTGGTGGCCGCAGGCTGATCCGCAGGAAGCTGGATGGTGATGCGCAGCAGGCGATGTTTATCATTCCACGGGCAGGAGGCGGACTCGGTGCGCCAGGAGTGGATGTAGAGATCAGGCGTGCGCGGTTTGCTCCCGGCATCCTTCGGCTCGGGTGCCGTCTGGCGTGGGGCTGGGGCCGTCAGGAGATCCCGCTTGTTCAGCTTCGGCGGCAGGGGGCGGATGAGGGCGGGCTCGAGGCCAAATTGATCCACAGGCTGGCGGCTGGCATTCACAAAGGCCATGGCGCGGCTGGGGGTAGTCATGACGCCAGGTCGGGGCGCGGCAGCGGCAGGGGCGGCGGTCTGGGCTCCAGGCAGCTTGGCCACGGCAAGGGCGGCTGGCGTGGGGCTGGCGTTATCCACCACGACCACCACAGGAGCTTTCTCCGGCAGGGCTGGAGTGACCTTCGCATCCGCAATAGCTGGGGCGGTGGCTGCCAAGGTAGGCTTCACCTCCGGTGCAGACACCGGGGCGGGCGGAGTGGCCGCTGGAGCCTGCGGCTGCTTCACCGAGATGGAAGCAAGGTCGGCAGGGGCGGTCTCAAGCGGCTGCGCCTCCACCTGGGGCTGGGCGACCGGGGTGGATGCAGAGCCAGCTTCCGCCACGGCGGTGCCTGTGCTGTCCAGCTCGGCATGGCGGCCTGCCAGATAGGCCAGGGCAGCCAGGGTGACCACGGCGGCAGCCTTCAGCACACCGGTGACAACGGGCCACAGACGAGAGGTGCGGCCCATCGGCGCCGTGCGGGCCACGGCGGTGGCGGTGCGCTGAGGCAGGAGGCGGGCGGGGTAGAGCACGGCGTGGCGCTGCTCCGGCAGCAGGCGCTCCTGCGGGATGGGGGCTCCATGGCGGAGAGCATCCGTCACGGCTTCCACCTGCTCCAGCTCATGCGCAGCCACCGGGCAGGCAGCCAGCAGTTCGTGGATCTCTCGGGCCTGACGGGCCTCCAGCTCGCCCAGGGCATAGGCGGTGAGGTCAGGATTATCGTGAGGAGCAGGTTTCATAAAAAATCATTGGGGGCGGGAGGCCATTTCGCGGTTCAACAGCTCGCGCAGTTTCTTGATGGCCACATGCATGATGAAGCCGACGTTGCCGACGGTGAGGCCGGTGACATCGGCGATCTGCTGGTAGGAGCAGTCGTGCATGAATTTGAGACGGATGACTTCCCTCTGGTTCGGGCGGAGCTTATCCACCAGCTCCCAGATGCGGGCGTGGAGCTCATGGGAATCCGCATTTTCAGAGGGATCAGGGGTGAAGGAGACAGCTCCTTCCAAAGCATCTTCATTGCCAAGATCCAACCGGTGGTCCTTGCGCAGGATGTCCAGGGCGCGATTTCGGCAGACGGTGAAGAGCCAGGCCTTGAGGTTATCCCGCACCTTTTCAGGGTCGGTGAGGTAAAGCTTGAGCAGAGCGTCCTGCACCACATCCCGCGCCCGCTCCAGGTCCCCATTGAGGATGCCTGTGGTGTAAGCCACGAGATTGGCCTCATACTGATCAAGCGCCCGCCTGACGAGGAGGGAGGCTTCATCTGGCTGAGGCTGGACGGACATGCTTTCACTTTGTGCTGACAGGAACGCTTGGGGAAGGATTTTGTTAGAACCTGAACTGGAAAATCCTGCCGTCAGCCCCCTTTTTCGCCCGAATCCGCCAAAATCGAGTGGATGGAGCCCAGGAAAGGAGGGGTCCACTGACGCGTTCTTGCCCTCCGCCCGGCGATGCCTCAGGCTCGCGCCGCTTGGCTAAAAAAAATCGCTCCTGATCTCTCTACCCTCAGTTTTCCCTGCGACCAAACCACCCCCGGGCGGTTCCGGTCTTTCCCTTTCGCGACTGCTCCCCATCCATGTCCTCCTCGACCTCCCGCCCTCTCCCGGCTGCCTTTTTCCTGAGCCTGCTCAGTCTGCTCAGCGCCTTCCTCCTGTTTCAGGTGCAGCCGGTGATCAGTAAATTCATCCTGCCTTGGTTCGGCGGCAGTCCGGGGGTGTGGACGACGTGCATGGTCTTCTTCCAGTGCGTGCTGTTTGCCGGCTATGCTTATGCCCATGCGCTGACTCGGCTGCGGCCACGCACCCAGGCGGTGCTGCACACGCTGATCCTGCTGGGCGCGCTGATGGTGCTACCCATCGCTCCGGGGAATGCCTGGAAACCGGCGGGTGATGAGGACCCGGCTGGGCGTATCCTGCTGCTGCTGCTGGGCACGGTGGGGCTGCCGTATTTTATCCTCTCTAGCACCAGCCCGCTGACGCAGGTGTGGTTCACCCGCATGGTGCCAGGCGGTATGCCGTGGCGGCTGTATGCGCTGTCGAATATCGGCTCCCTGGTGGCCCTCCTGAGCTACCCGTTTTTCTTCGAGCCGATGCTGGATGTGATGGCGCAGACCTGGCTGTGGTCCGGGGCTTTTGTCGCGTTTGCCCTGCTCTCCATCACCCTGGTCTGGCGCGCCAGTCGGGCGGCTCCGGCACCGGCTAGCGACACTGCGGTGGGGGAGAAAACGGGTGTCTTAGTGCCGCCTGCGGCGCTAGCTCCTGCACCGCGCTGGTGGCATCGTATCCTGTGGGTGGCGCTGCCTGCGCTGGCCAGTGCCATGCTGCTGGCCACGACGAATCACGTCTGCCAGGATGTGGCGGTGGTGCCCTTCATGTGGGTGGTGCCGCTCAGCCTGTATCTGCTCACCTTCATCATCTGCTTTGAGCATGAGCGCTGGTATGTGCGCGGGCTGTGGGCCCTGCTCGCCCTCATCGCCGTCTTCATCACCGCGGCGGAGACGAAGCTGGGGCCGAAGCTGGATATCGACCTGACCCCGAATTACCTGACAGAGATCGCTTGGTGCTTCAGCGCGCTTTTTCTGGCCTGCATGGTCTGCCATGGGGAGCTGGCGCGGCTGAAACCGGCTCCGTCACGGCTCACAGAGTTTTACCTGCTCATGTCCGCCGGGGGCGCGCTGGGCGGTCTGCTGGTCAGTCTGGTGGCTCCACGGGTGTTCGTCACCTTCATGGAGTGGCCGCTGGGGTTGATCGCTAGCCTCGTGGTGGCAGGCATGGCCTTGCTGGCAGGGATTCTACACTTCACGGGCAACCTGCCGCGCATTCTCGCGGGTGGCTTGGTCTTGGCCATCACGGGGTTCGCCGCCTTTTATCTGGTGAAGGAGACCATCAAGGTAGAACCGCGCCTGGAGCGGGTGCGCAACTTTTACGGCACGGTCTATGTGGATGAAGACTACGATACCGGTCTGCAAAACGAATACCGCACGCTCACGCACGGCGGCATCGTGCATGGCATGCAGAACCTGGGCGATCTCTATCGGGAGGAACCGGTGACCTACTATGGCCGCCACACCGGCATCGGTCAGGCGCTGGGGCGGCTCAGTGATCAGCCAGATGCGCATGTGGGCATCGTGGGGCTGGGGGCGGGCACGGCGGCGTGTTATGCCCAGTCCGGACATCGCTTCCGCTTTTATGAGATCAATCCGGATGTCGTGCGGCTGGCGCGGAAACACTTCACCTACCTCGCTGATGCGGAAAAACGCGGAGCCACAGTGGAGACCATCATCGGGGATGCCCGCCTGATGCTTGAGCGTGAGCCTAACCAACAATTTGATGTACTCTTGCTCGATGCCTTCAGCGGCGATGCCATCCCCATGCACCTGCTCACCCGCGAGGCTTTCGAGATCTATCACCGCCACATGAAGCCAGACGGCATCATCGTCGTCCACGTGACCAACAGCTACCTCATCCTGGCCCCGGTGGTGGAAAAGCAAGCGGAGGCCCTGGGCTGGCGCACCACCCGCGTCATCACCGAGGAAAGCGGTGACGACGACTCCACCGACTATGTCCTGGTGACGCGGAACGAGGCCTTCCTGAAAACCCCCCCCGCCGACCCCCCTCTGGACGAGCCGCAATTGACCGTGCCTCTCTGGACGGACCGCTATCACAACCTCTTTCAGATCCTCATGACGGATTGAGCCTTAAGCTTTTTTGGCACGAATCGCCAATCGGGCGGGAGATAAGAAGAAGTGTCAAAAAACTGAAACTGAATACGGATCACTGAACCCAGTCTCCCCCTCATGGCCTCCACGAACCCGACGGAATCCCTCATCCTACTGCTGACTCAGCATCAGGATCAGCTCTTCCGTTACATCTTCGCCCTGATGCCGCATGAGGCAGATGCACGGGATGCGCTGCAGGAAACGAGTCTGGCCTTGTTTCGAAAGTTTGATCAGTATGATCCCTCACGGCCCTTTTTGCCCTGGGCCTATCGGTTTGCCTACCTGCAAGTGCAGAAGCATCGGGAAAAACACGCCCGCTCCCCGCTGCTCTTCAGTGAGGACGTGCTGGATCTTCTGGCCGATGAACGCCAGGCACTGGAACCCCGGCTGGAGCAGCGCCTGCATGCCCTGGACTCCTGCCTGAAAAAACTGCCCGAGACGGATCGTGAACTGGTAACGTATCGCTACGATCAACGTCGGCCAGCAGAGGAAATCATGGAGCGCGTGGGTCAGAGTCGCCGCACCCTGTTTCGCAATCTGGAGCGCGTGCGCCGCCTGCTGCATGAGTGTGTGAGCCGTCAGCTGGAGGCCACATCATGAATGCGGAGACACGGCAAGAACTGGAGGGTCTGCTCACCGCGCTATTGGAGGAGGAAATGAGCGCCGAACAAAAAGCGCGTTTGGATGATCTACTGCGCAGTGACTGGGATTGCCGCCGCTTTTACCTGGAGCACATGGATCAGCACGCCCGCCTGCTCACCGCACCCGCCGTGAGTTCGGGCCGCTTGCAGCAGCCCACGTCAGTCCTTTCTGCGCCGACTCGGCCCAAGCGCCGTTGGGTTCCCCTGTCCGCCGCTGCGGCCATCCTCGGGCTGGCTGGCTTATCCTTCTTTGCAGGCGGGCAGCTTCAGCCGCAAGCTCAACTGGCAACCAGCCCGCCTGAGCAGACGGAGCAAGGCTGCGCCCTCATCACACAAACGCTCAATGCCACCTTTGCCGAAGACAGCACCGCCCCCATCCAGGGCAGTATGCTGCTGCCGGGTCAGTTGCATCTGAAGAGCGGGCTGGTGAAGATCGAGTTCTTCAGTGGAGCCACACTCCTGGCGGAAGGTGAGGTGCGGATGGACATCCACTCCGCCTGGGAAGCCGCCTGTCACAGCGGTCAGGTGCGGGTGCGGGTGCCACCGCCGGCGCGGGGTTTTCGCCTGCATGCACCGGGCCTGAATCTGGTGGATCTCGGCACGGAGTTCGGGGTGCGGGTGGATACCTCCGGCGCGGCGGAAGTGCATGTCTTTGAAGGCGAGGTGGAAGCCCATCCAGGCGATGCCGAGATGCGCCTGCTGACCGGGGGGCAAAGCCTGCGTCGGGACAGCGGTCAAACCCTCACAGCAGGCACCGCCGATGCCGAGCACTTCACCAGCATCGAGCGGATGAATGAGATCAGCACCCGTCATGCGCAAGAGCGTTTCGAGGCCTGGTGGAATCACAGCTTGGAACTGCGCAAAGACCCACGGCTGATCGCGTGTTATCTCTTCAAACATTGGGAGGCGGATAAGTGGGATCGACTGGTGAACAACTTCACCGAACCGCGCGTGCCCACACGAGCCGGTGGCGCTGTGGGAGCGCGCTGGGTGGAGGGGCGCTGGCCCATGAAAAACGCCCTGGAGTTCAAAGGTCCCGGCGACCGCGTGCGCATCAATTTAGGACCCGAGACCTATCCTGCCATCACCCTCGCTACCTGGGTGCGTGTGGATGGGGTGGATCGCAAATACAATGCCCTGCTGCTGACCGATGGTTATGAGCCCGGCGAGCCACACTGGCAAATCTATGAGGACGGCAGCCTCATGTTTTCTATCGCCTACCCTCGGCCTAAAGACCCGAACAAGAAGTATAACCAGATCTACTACTCCCCGCGCATCTTTGATCTGGCCAATCAACGCCGCTGGCATCACCTCGCCGTCACCTATGACAGCCACAGCGGCGAGGCTGTGCAGTATCTGGATGGCCGGGAGATCAGCCGTGAGGTGAATGCGCATCATGTGCCGGATCGCCCCATCACCTTTGGCGCGAGTGAAATCGGCAACTGGGGCCTACCCACCGAGAATCATCAGTTTCCCATTCGCAACCTGAACGGCCGCATGGATGAATTCCTCATCTATCAAGCCGCGCTTGCCCCTGCCGAAATCCGTTCCCTTTATGAAGCTGGTAAACCCGACTGAATCGCTGCTCCTGGTCCTGCTCGGTGGCCTGGCTCTCCAGGTCACCGCCTCGGCTCATGCGGAAGACGCTGAAGCACTCTTTGTGCGGCGTGTCTGGCCCCTGTTTCAGGAGAAATGCCTCGCCTGTCATGGCAACGATGAAGCCAAGATCAAAGGCGGGCTGGACATGCGCACGCTGGCAGGCACGCTGAAAGGGGGCGATAGCGAAACCACCGCCCTGGTCGCAGGTAAGCCAGAGCAAAGCCCGCTTTACCTCGCCTCCACTCGCACGCATGACGATTGGGAGGCCATGCCCCCTAAGGAAAACGATAAGCTCAACGCCGAACAACTCACTTGGCTCAAGAACTGGATCATCGCTGGAGCCCCTTGGCCCGAGGAAGCGCAACGCCAAAAGATCGCCCACGCCTCTGCCGACCAATGGAGCGCAGAGGATGGCATCACCGTGAAGACCCAGGGTGCCCTCTCGCCCGACTGGGCCAACCGCCGTTACAAACCGGAATCCCTCTGGGCCTATCAACCGGTCATCAAACCAGCGATTCCTGCGTACGAGGCCAAGCATCCCATCGATGCGCTCATTGCCGCCAAGATGCCCCAGGGCCTGCAGCCTGCGCCGAGGGCTGACGCCCGCGACTTCATCCGCCGCGCCACCTTTGACCTCACCGGTCTGCCACCGACACCGGAAGAAGTCGATACCTTCATCCAAGCGGTGAAAGACGCGCCCGACTCCGATGCACCTTATCGTCAGTTAGTAGATCGTTTGTTAGACTCACCCCACTATGGTGAGCGTATGGCCCGGCACTGGCTGGATGTGGTGCGTTATGCGGATAGCAGCGGCTTCGCCAACGACTACGAGCGCGGAAATGCCTGGCGCTATCGCGACTACGTGGTGCGCAGCTTCAATGACGACAAGCCTTACGATCAGTTCATCCAGGAGCAAATCGCTGGAGATGAGATGGCAGCCGATCCAGGTGATGCGGGCACTCCTGCCCGCAAAGCCGATGCAGCTGACTCAGCAGATACCCGCACCACGCAGTTCAAAGACATTGCGGGCAAAAGTGCCCGCATCACTCCCGCCTCCGAACTCCTCATCGCCCCTGGTTTCCTACGCATGGGGCCCTGGGAGCTCACGGGCATGGAGGTGGCTAAGGTGGCTCGACAACGTTTCCTCGATGACGTGACCAACAGCGTCGGCGAGACTTTCCTGGCGCACTCGCTGCAATGCGCGCGCTGTCACGACCATAAGTTCGACCCCGTGCCCACGCACGACTACTACGCCATCCAGGCCTGCTTCAGTACCACCCAACTCGCCGAGCGTCCCGCCCCCTTTCTCAAGAGCGAAAACACCACGGGCTTTGAGGAAAAGAAGCACCTGCTCAGCCTTTACGAGACTCATCTGGAGACCCTGCGTCAGCTCGATGCCACGATGCTGAAGAATGCTGAGGTCTGGTTTGCCAACCAAAAGCTCGACCGCGCCGCATGGGATCAAGCCGTGACTTCTGCCCAAGCCTTCGTGGCAGGAGGCGGTAAGGCGAAGGCCAAAGCCAAAGCTGGCAAGGCCAAGAACTTCACCGGCGTCTTCGACATCGCCCGCAGCACCTTGCAGAAGCAAGGGGTTCCCGAGAATCAGTATCCGCCCAAGCTGGTGGGCTTCGCCCCTGCCGACTTCGGTCGCGAACGCGTGGCGCGCAAAGGCTTGGAGCGCTTAAAGTGGGAGCTGGAACGCTATGAGCCCTATGCCTTCAGCGTTTACAATGGCCGCACGCCCCAACTCATCAGCGTCACCCAGCCCATGCGGATGCCAGAGAATCGCATGCAGGAAGGTGAGCTGGAGCAGACCGCCATCCTCGGTGGTGGAGATCCCTTTTCACCGACGAAACCCGTGCAGCCCGGTGTGCTCACCGCGCTCTTTGAAACCGCCAGGCTGCTCGAGGCCCCCATCCCGGAAGCCATCGAAGGACGCCGCACCGCTTTGGCCCAATGGATCGCCTCACCGGCCAATCCGCTGACCACCCGCACGATCGTCAATCGCCTCTGGCTCTGGCACTTCGGTCAAGCCATTGCGGGGAATCCGAACAACTTCGGCAGCACGGGTAAGAAACCCACGCACCCTGAATTGCTCGATTGGCTCGCCGCCACCTTGGTCGAGCAAGGCTGGTCCTTCAAGGCCATGCACCGCCTCATCATGACCAGCGAGGCCTACCGCCGTAGCTCGAATCTAAGTGATGCGGGCACTCTTGCCCGCCATGACGATGTCGCAACGAAGCCCGGCTCCGACAAACCTAACCCGATCGCTCCAGTCGCTGACAAGAGTCAGCCATCCCCAACCTCTGCGGGCAAGAGTGCCCGCATCACTTTTTCCCGCGAGGATCTGGAGACCCACTACGCCGTCTTCAAACCGCGCCGCCTCACCGCCGAGGAACTGCGTGATACCATGCTCAGCGTCACGGGTGAACTTAACCCTTTGTTAGGCGGCATTCCCAACCGCCCCGAGATCAACCTCGAAGTGGCCATGCAGCCACGCATGGTCATGGGCACCTTCGCCTCCGCCTGGGTGCCGAATCCGCTACCCGCTCAACGCCACCGCCGCAGTCTCTATGCGCTGAAGATCCGTGGCCTGCGCGATCCCTTCATGGCGGTCTTCAATGAACCCGGCCCTGACTTCTCCTGCGAGGCCCGCGAGGTCTCCACCGTCACGCCCCAGGTCTTCAGCCTGTTCAATGGCCAAGCCAGCTATAACCGTGCCCTCGCCTTGGCACATCGGGTTCTGCAAGAGAAGCCGCAGGACGTCATCGCCCGCATCTTCCAGCTCGCATACGGTCGCCAGCCCAGCGCCGATGAAAAAGCCGCCTGCGAAGCCCATTGGCAGCATATGGAGCAGAAGCAAAAGAGCCTCGTCTTCACCAAGACCCAACCGCCGCTGGAGATCACCCGCGAGGCCTTAGAGGAAAACACCGGCGAGAAATTCAGCTTCCAGGAAAAACTCCCCGCCTACAGCGGTTTCATCCCCGATCTCCAACCCGCCGATGCTGACCCACGCACCCGCGCCCTGGCCGATGTCTGCCTCGTGCTGATGAACTCGAATGAGTTTGCCTATGTGTATTGAAGGGGGCTACCATAGCAAACGCAGCTTGTCTCAAGTCTAACGCGCAGCTTGGCCTTTCTCCAGCATGAGCTCGGCGATCTTGCGCAGACTCGCCTCACCGAGGTGGGCAAAGGGCGGCATCTGCGGAAGCTCTGGACGTTTTTTACCCGGGGCTTGGGCCCAGGCGACGATGCCCTCGGGGTTGTCCCGATAGATCTCGGCGATCTCGGTGAGTGGTGGGCCGACAAGGCGCGTAGCGGGAGCATGACAGGCCGCACAGTTCATGAAGAGCTGATCAGCATCCGGTTCCACAGGGGCAGGTTCGCTGGCATGCTTTTGGTTAAACGCATTCAGCGCCGCCGCATAGGTCTCCGTGCGGGCTCGAATCTCTGCTTGATGCCCCGCCAGCGCGGCCTGACGATAGAGGTGGCGGCCACTGCCCATGCCCAGCACCACTCCCGTAAAGAGCACACAGATCAGCCCGTAGCTGCGCCCGATACGGGCATCCGGCTGGCGCAGTTCACGGAACAACAGCAGTAGGGTGATGAAGCCCACGGCGGCCCCGCTGAAGATCACCGTGTACAGCTGCGGCGTGATACCCACCGCAGGCAGGGTGAACAGCAGCAGCGGCCCCAGAAGGAATTGGGCCAGGGTCACCCAGGCCGTGATGCGGTAAAAGATGCGGCGTAACTCAGGGCGCGTAAATCCCTCCAGGTGACTGAGATCTGAGCTCGCACGGCCTAACCATCCGGCGAGAAAAAGCCCCGTCATGGCGATGCTGGCGGCCATGAAGTGCAGGTAACGCGGCAGCACGTTGCCGATGCTGAGACTGGAAAAGAAACCCCGGACCTTGTCCCACTCCGTGGGGAAAAGCATAAGGTTCACATTGGCCAGGAAGATGATTGGCACGAATAGCAGCAGCAGCGTGGCCAGCAGTCCCGTCAGACCGTGCACCGTCTTCCAGCCACCCCCGTTCCAGCGTTCCCAGGTGTACTTGTGCAGATAGGTGAGCAGAAACGCCACCGTGACTAAGGGCACGATCATGAGCCAGGCATGACCCGTCAGAGCATTCGCCGAATACCACTGCAGCGTGTAGAGCAGATTGATGCACAGCAGCGGGCCGATCCCCATCACCACGGCGATGCTTTTGTTCACCGTCACCGTCTTCGCCAGAGTCAAAGCCAACCGATCCCAGCGCTTGTCCCGCCGTCCCAGAAACTCCGCCGCCACCACCAGCACCGAGCCTCCTACCATGAGATTCACAAACAAGATGTGAACCAGAAAGAAGATCACCAACAGCCCCACCAGCACCCCCTCAGGGAGCGGCAAAGGCAGCGGCAGATCACGCGGAATGGGAGCGGTGTTAGCTAACAATAAGGCTGTCATAACAAATCAGTTCAAGATGAAAAGGATGATTAGTGAGAGGAAAGCGGCGCCCCAGTGATGCCCACGCTTTGGGCGCCCTGGAGGGGCTCGCGGGTGGTGCGCAGGTGCTGGAGATAGGCCACCAGGGCCTGGGCCTCTCGCTCATTCCCGGGAAAGGGAGGCATGAAGGTGCGGGTCTGGTGCATGCCTTGGATGAAGGCGAGCATGGCGGAGTCATCCCAGGCCTTGTCCGCGCCATACATGATCTCCAGTTTCTCGATCACGCCATTCAGCCCCGTGGTGCTGTGACAGCGGGAGCAGGCGAGCATGAAGATGTCCTGCCCGCATTCGATCTTGTTCGCCTCCGTCACCTCGCGGTGCTTCACATAGGTCGCATGTTTCAGCAGACCCTCGCTTTGCAGAAAGGCCAGTTCGTCTTTGTGAATGCCGTTGGAGTAAAGATAGTCCCCGATGACCCAGGGCTTGCGCATGAACTCGCGTGCTCGCTCGAAATGTCCTAGCAGCCAGATGCCCATGAAGCTGGGGATGAGCAGGGCCCAACGCGGCACCAGGGAGGAGAAGGAGAGCCCGGCGATGGCGATGATGAGAAAGGCCCCCAGGGTCCAGCCTAACAAAGAAGCGAACTGGCTGTGCCAACTCATGAACTCCTGGGTCAGCAAGGC
Organism: Prosthecobacter debontii; assembly: GCF_900167535.1. Lineage (NCBI taxonomy): Bacteria > Pseudomonadati > Verrucomicrobiota > Verrucomicrobiia > Verrucomicrobiales > Verrucomicrobiaceae > Prosthecobacter > Prosthecobacter debontii. The sequence continues at coordinate 597,756 of NZ_FUYE01000001.1, read as the reverse complement.
CACGGAGCTGTTGGCCTTCATCGCCTCCGGCACATTTTGCCAATACCAGTTTCCAAACAGGAGGGTCATCACCAGACTGACCAGGACGACGTGAGAAAGGCGATACACCAGCCATTTCCGCAGGCGCGGGCCATGCTCCTTGTGCCGAGTGAAGAAGAAGTAGGCAAACCAGACAAACACGGCCCCGGTCATGAGGGCGAAGAAGGTGCGGAAGCCGAGCTGAGGCAGGTAGAGCGGGTTGGTCATCGCATCCCAGAAGGCGCGGGTTTGGCTCCACTCGCCAGGTTTCATCATGAACCCGAGCACGGCCACGATGAGGGCCATGGTCAGCCAGGACATGATGCTGAGCGCCAAACCAATTTTGATATGACGGCGTTTCTTTTCCGGCGTGTCCGCCTTTTTCCAGGTCAGGAACCACGCCATGATCAAAGCCACCTCGCTGATGAAGACCAGCCACTCCATGAACCAGCCCCAGAAGAACACACGCAGCAGACTGCCGATGGCAAAGGGGGCAAACAGGGAGGTGGAAAGCCAGATGCCTACGCCGGTCATGGCACCGACCGTGGTGGTGACGATGAACACGATGAAGGTGATCTTGTAAGCCAGTTCATCGATATCCTTTCGCCCGTGCTTATGCGCCCACCATTCCATGAAGGTGAGGATGGGATAGGCCCCGACGGCCAGGGGGTGATTGATCAGCACATGCAGGGAGGCGATGAGGCCGATGATCAACCTGCCACCCGCCACATGATCCAGATAGTATGAGGGAAAGTCCATGCCCGACTTTCCGATACCGGGCGGGTTTGAAAATGTGGCAAGATGCCGCAGCTCACACCTCGGGTGGCATCTTCATGAGCTTGCGCTGAAGGGTGCGGCGATCAATGCCCAGGGCTTCGGCGGTGTGGGAGATGTTTCCCTGGCAATCACTCAGCACACGCTGGATGTGCTCCCACTCCAGGCGAGCGAGGCTGGGGAGGTCCCCAGCGCCTGGGCGGGGAGACTCCGCCGCGTGCCCGCGCAGCGCCGCCAGCACCTGATCCGCCCCGGCGGGCTTGAGCAGGTAATCATCCGCCCCCAGCCGCACGGCCTCGATGGCATTCGGGATGCTGCCGTAGCCGGTAAGGATGATCAGTCGCGCTTGAGGCGACAGACGCCGCAGCTCGGGGATCAAAGCGTTGCCATTGTCTTGACCTAACCGCATGTCGAGAACGATGCCCTCGGTCGTGGGGGCTTGTTCGAGGAGATGGAGTGCTTCGGCGGCATTCGCCGCCTGGAGGACCTCGCAGCCGCGCCGACGCAGCGCCAGGGCCAGTGTGGTGCGAAAGCTCTCGTCATCTTCGATCAGCAGGACGGTCATCATAGCATGGTAAGCTTTTCGTTAGGTCAAAAATCGGCAGGATGAGGGTCACGCGTGCGCCGCCTTCGGCACGATTCCCCACCGTGGCGGTCCCCTGCATGGAAGCGGCCAGCCTGCGCACAAAAAAGAGGCCCAGTCCCATGCCCTCACCCGCAGGCCGGGTGCTGCGAAAGGGCTCACCCCAATGCGCTAGCATCTCTGGCGTGAAGCCGGGGCCGTGATCCTCCACGATGAAATGTACCTGCTCACTCTCCACGCGCACGCGTAGATCGACGGGCTGTTCATCTGGGGAGGACAGCAGGGCATTGCGCAGCATCACCAGCAGAGCCTCGCGCAGGCCGGTGCAGGGCACCGCTGGGGAGGTGGCCGTGGCTGGCAGATGTGTTTTCACCCGCCGGCGCTGGGTTTCCGGCAGATCGGTAAGGCAGGTTTGCAGGACGTCCTGGATGCAGCAGGGCGTGGAGGATTGGCCCAGAGCCTCCTGCCCTAGCTCGCGCAGTCTTTGCAATACATTCTGACAGCGGGCGGCCTCGCGGGCGATCAAGGCGGCGGTTTCAGCCTCGGGATGCGCCTGCATTTCATCCGCCGCCAGGGCGATGGTGCCGATGGGGGTGGCCAGCTCATGAGCAAAGCCCGTGGCCAGGGCCGCGACGGAGAGAAAACGGTCGCGGGATTCCAGCTCCAGGCGCAGCCGCTCGCGCTCCTTTTGCAGCACATGAGAGCGGCGCCGCACCGCCAGTAAGAGCGCAAGGATGAACGACCCCGCCAGGATCAAGGCGGCGAGCCCCCCCTGATGCAGAAGGTGCCGTGGCAGAGGCCCGCCGTGCTGCATCTGCAGCGGCACATGCTGGTGCCAGAGGTAAACGCAGCTCAGCATCATCAGGAAAGCCACCCCCACGGCCCCAAAGCTGCGCAGGGCCACGATGGCCACGATCAGCTGCACGAGATAAAACAGGCTGAAGGGGTTCTCCAAGCCTCCCGTCCAATACAGAAGCCAGGTCAAGGTGAGCGCATCCCACAAGGCGATGTGGAAGAAACCGCCGCCGAGATGCCCGCCCAGCTGTCGCAGCCACCAGGCGAGAAGACTGTTGGAAACCAAGGTCAAGACCAGAGCCACCCCACCGGGCAGCCATGGGATGGCGACGCCGAGCTCGCTCGCCACGAAAAGCGTCATCCCCTGCCCGAGCACGGCCAGCCAGCGGAGAATGAGCAGCAACTGCGAGGACAGATCTCCCCGCACCCACACCTCGCTCAGCCCAAGCCGCCGCTTCCACACCGGAGCCGGAGTGCGGGAGTGGGCATGGGCCGTCTGGGTCATGGTGCAGCGTCAAGCTGCGTCGTCTGCGCAAGCTTGTCCACCCCCTGCGGCGATTTGCCACAGCGGGGCTTTTGATAACTCCAACCGTTTCCTGTTTGCATGCGCGTCCTTCCCCCCATGCCCATCACCGGTTTTGCGGCGATGCGTTCGGCTCGCCTGGCTTTGTATTGGAGCGGTGAGACGGAGAGGGGTTTGCTTCGGCAGCCTGCCCTTGAATGCGTATTCGAGGCCAGAGGCTCTTAACGGATCTCTTCAGCGCTCCTGCTCCGGCCCACGCCTCGGCTCTCGTGGCTTCCGGGGTCTCGGCAGCTTTTTCAGTTCCTTTGCCGCTTTTTCAAAGTCAACGTCGATTTGTTGCGGCTGGGCATCGAGCAGCTTTCGATAGTGCTCATACTCCCGCTCAGCCTTCTGCCGGGCATCTTCGGCGGAGACCTCTCCCGCGTGTTCCAGCAGCGGGCGACCGCTTGCTTTTAGAAACTCGTCCAGCTTGGCGATCCAGTCGCGCATCGTCATCGGTTTGCGCTCCAGCGCCTGGAGTTCCGCATACTCGATGTAGAGGTTCACGATGCGGTTCAGCACCTGCAATTCGCTTTCCGTGAGGTAGTTCTTGGCGATGCCCACATCGTCCTTGCGTACGATGCCGCCCGGTCGGGTGGTTTGCAGGCCCATGAAGGGCTTCGAGGCATCTGCACGCTCGGCGATCACCTCCGCCGCAGTGTGCCCGTGCGTGGCCCAGTGCATCTTGTTTTACACCGTGGCAAAGAACCGCTCGGAGGCCTCCGCATCCGGGCTGTAGTCCACACTCGTCGCGTAGATGTCGAGGATCTTTTGGTAAAAGCGCCTTTCGGAGGACCGGATGTCGCGGATGCGCTCCAGCAGCTCATCAAAATAGTCCTTCTGGCCCTTGCCTGGCGGATTCTTGAGCCGTTCATCGTCCATGGTGAAGCCCTTCACCAGATACTCCGTCAACCGCGCCGTCGCCCACTGCCGGAACTGCGTGCCCCGGTGGCTCCGCACCCGATAACCCACCGCCAGAATGGCTTCGAGGCTGTAGTGTTCGATCTCACGCGTGACATCCCGACGGCCTTCGGTTCGAACTATTCGGAATTTCCGAATAGTTGCCACCTCGGCCAGCTCTCCCTCGGCATAGATGCCCTTGAGATGCTCATTCACCGTCGGCACGGTCACCTGAAACAGCTCCGCCATCAGCGCCTGGGAAAGCCAGAGCGACTCACCTTCAAACCGGCACTGAACACGCGTCTTCCCATCCTCGGTCTGGTAGAGGATGAGGGAGGATTGGGGTAACGGCTCTTTTTCCATAAGATGGTCGAGGCTGAATTGTAGCATGGTGGCTTTCAATCCCCGTCTGCGATCTGTTTGGCCATTTTCATCACCACTTCTTGGACTGCTGGATTTGTTTCGGAGACGGGCGTGAATGGAAGACCGTGCTTAGAAAAGTGTTCCGCGAGGACGCCCAAGGGTGTCACATCGAAGCCGAAACGATTAACCAGTAGCCGGGCTTCAAAGAATACTAATGGCTCGAAGTCATCTGCCGGATCTGCCAAACTACCCAACGATTTTTTCATGATGTGGCAGCACAGAACCGAGCGAGCTCTGTCTTCCTCGGACATTCTGGGCCCAAATATCAAGCCTTTGACGCTTTTTGCGGCGCTTAATACCCGGATATCTGGAAGAGCTGTGCCGTGAAATGGGAAAAAAGCTCGCAACTCCTGCTCATACCTCCAGCCTGAATACTTAACTAAGCCGATAAGTTCCTCTTCTTTCGGCGCTGCGTCACCCATGATAATTGCCGGCACATCAAAATGATCCTCTTGTTCCGAGTAGGAAAACCTGTGAATCATGCGATGGAATAGATTCACCGTGGGCGGACGCACACCATAACGGATCCGGTGAAGCTGGAGGCAGTCATTGTCATAGGTTCCGATTTCCATGTGGTCACCGCTTTCATTGAGAGGCCTGCATCCATCCAATACCCTGATTGGAGATCGAACATGGATAGTATTGTCCTCAGTTTGATAGATGATCACGAAGCCCTTCTCCGCCCCTGCGTAATGGCCCCACATTGTTGGGTTTGTGGCACTCAATGAGAATGAACTGATATATCTATCTTCGGCAGCGATGATGGGGAGTTTGCTGTTGATGAACTCTTTGGCCAGACGCGCTAGGTGGACTGAATCGAACGTCTTTTCGATGGGGACAAGTGGAGCAAGGATATTGATAAATAATTCAGCCAGTTCTTCCAAGCCGAGGTCGCGATTGCTCACGGCCAGTTTGAGTTGGGTTCCAATCTGATCGCTAACACTCAGGAGCTTGCTCAGAGCCTCCTGTCCTCGGCTTGAAAACTGCTCCGAATGGAAAACCACATTTTGAAGAATGAACTTTGCTAAACGCTGCCAAAGATCTTCGCTTCCCTTGAGGATATACCGAGGGCGGCACTCGTTGGGGTCGTTCAACTCAGATGGGGAGGCAAAGAAGATCTCGCCTTTCCGAAGCATATTGAATTCGAGAAGACCGGGTTTCTGATACTTAAAGAAGAGCATGGAGGGGTCGCAAATTAGTGTGACGGGTTCAGCCTGGGTAACGGTTTTCTCATTTCCCACCCTCCTCTCCACCCGCACAAGATCCGCCAGTTGTTTCGCCGTCGGCAGTCTGCCCTTGAACTCACCGGGCAGCTTGGATTGCAAGGTGTAGGCGGCGGCGGCGATGAGGTTGGCTTTGGTGCGGAGGGCATACTCGACTTCCACTGAGATCAAGATGGACAGATGATTTCAAACGCCACCGCTTACTCACCTAACAAACGTGCTTCTTTCCTGAGCCTGAAGCCTTCTCTTTGCTAAGTTCACGGTCGTAACTGTTCCCCCTGCGGCGATTTGCCACAGCGGGGCTTTTGAAGATCCGCAGCCCAAGGCCACCGTCCGGAAGCAGCCTCTCTCCGCACCCGATGCAGTGAAGGGCGTCCAAAGCTACCGCCAAGGGGAACCAGCTGGTGGCAAATCGACCATCGCGGCGGCGCTCGGCTTGGCATCGATGGATGAATGGGGACAAACTCGAATGATTTTTCTTACGTGTATTGACAAGACAGGGTCAGGGATTATGGCTGGATGTCAGTGTCCGAGCCTATGAGTGCTGCATTTCCCTCGCGCCTACCCTTTGTCATTGGAATCACGGGCCACATGGATATCCACCCAGATAGGGAGTCCGAGGTCAAAGAGCTACTGGTAAGCATCTTCTCCTGGTTGAGACAAGGCCAGCTTCCCGCCACAGAGCACCTCACGAAACCCAAGGAACGGGAGGGACTGGGGCTGGACAACACGCCGATCATTCTTCTGAGCTCATTAGCTCCTGGCGCGGACCAAATCGCCGCCCAAATCGCGATGAGTAAGGGCATCGAGGTCCGTGGTCCTCTGCCATTTCCTCACCCGCTCTACCGTGAAGCCAGCACTTTTATTCGTGGCGATGGGCAGGCCCAAAATGACAAACGCCTCCAAGACTACGATGATCTCGTGCAAAGGATCTGTGAGAACCAGCTCTTCCATGTGCTCATGGCTGAGGATATCGGCCTCACTAAGGATGAACTCAAAGCGCGTTTAAAAGCCGATCTGTCAGATCGCACCCGCCGCAATCTTCGTTATCGCGCCGCCGGGGAATACATCTCCGCCCACTGCGACATCCTCATCGCCATCTGTGGGCAAGCCACCGAAACGGAAGCCGTGGTCAATGCCCCTACGCTCCCCCCCCTGGCTCAGGCAGGGGCGCAGCACATCGTTCACTCCCATCTCCACGGCCAGGAGCCCGGCATCCTACCTCTGGAGACAGCCCTCTCCTGGGCGGATAACGGGCCCGTCTTCCGCATCTACTGCCCGAAAAAAGGCACCCCTCCCTCCAACCCACCAACGCCGACCTCGCTGGCCATCTGGCACCCGCGGGACTCCGCCATCCCTGAGCAATTCGAGGAGCAATGGCAGAAGCGTGAGATGGAGTCTTTGCGTCAATTTGCTCAGCACCTTGAGGCTGTGAATCGCGAGCTGCCAAACATCGCTGAGGATCAAAGCCCGGGTCTCCTGAAGACTCCAAAAACCTACCGACCCCAGACGACCTTGGAACTGGGTTGGGCTGCCATCGTGTCTTTTTTCACGCGTCTTTGGAAGGGTCTCATCTCGCTTTTTAGCGGCCCTGAAGACAAGCCCAACCCCCCACGCAATCACCTTGACCTACGTCTGGAAAACATGGCCCGCCTGCGGCGTGCGGTGACGAAGCTCAACTACAAATACGATGCCAGAATCAAGTGGCTAAGCACCGCGTTCCTGATTGCCTTTCTGTTCGCGGTGGTCAGCCTACAGCTTTTTGAAAACCTGCCTGCAGAGGGTCCCATCCCTGCTTGGCGCAGCGCTCTGTTCATTCTTGCCGCCCTTTCCGTGATCGGCTGTTATGCCGTCCGGGGGTGGTTTATACGGCGGGGTTATTTTGATCGACAGATTGATTATCGGGCTCTGGCGGAGGGGCTGCGGGTGCAGTTTTATTGGAGCGCGGCAGGTCTGGGTTTGTCCGTGGCCAATCACTACCTTCAGCGCCTGCGGGGAGACACTTCCTGGATTCGTGCCGCCCTGACCGCCGTCTCCAGCCCGTTGCAAAAAGACGGTCTCAGCTTTCGAAAGCTCGATGCTCAAAAGAAAAATGATCGCCTCCAGGCCATCTCGAATGGTTGGCTCGGTGAGCAGCTTTTCTACTTCAGCCGAGCTTATCATCGGCAGTCGCTCCGTCAGCAACGGGTCGGCACCGTGGGGCTCATTTTGATCTTTACAGGGGTCACGTTCATTGGCGTCTTAGCGTTCATGCAGGCGAGGCCCGCCAGCGACTTCATCGGGCTCGTGACCCACTGCTGCCAGGGCGTTCCGTGTTGGTCACCGCTAGCGTGGTGGTTTGGCGGGGCTCTTCTGCTCTGGCTTATCGTGCAGGTCACCACGCTGATGACTTATCGTGTCTATTACGGTGGAGGAAAACCGAACTGCTGCGTGAAATTCTCTGCACTCCTCCATTACGGCCATCATTGGAGTTATCATCTCATCGCCGGGGTGCTGCTGGGGTGGGCTCTGCTCTGTGTGCATTGCCACTACATCTTGCCTGACACCCCCGCGCCAGCCAACGGCGATCTCGATCAGCATCTGAATGATTTCAAAGCGTGGGCCACCATGGCTAAAAACATCCTCATTGCCGGGTGGGCAGCCGCGACAGCCTACAACGTCTTCAAGCATGCGGATGAAAACACCAAACGTTATGCCGCCATGCGGGATCTCTTCCGTGCGGCAAAGGCACGCATGGATCATTTGCTCAAGCAGCACCTAGAGGCGATTGCACACGGAAATGAGAGCGAGCAAGAGCGTCTTTTGAAGGCCATGCAACAGCATCTGGCCGCCCTTGGTCAGGAAGCTTTGCAAGAGAACTCCGACTGGCTCCAGATGCACCGGATCAAACCTGTGGAGCCTCAGCTCCCCGTGGGTTAAAAAAACATCCTTGGCACCGCCCCCCTGCACCTGCTTTCTTACTCCCCAGCGCCCTCATGAAAGCCCTCTCCATTTTCGTTGCCATGCCCTACACCGATATGGGGCCGACGGCTAAATGGAAACGCCCTGCGGATGCTGAACGCCAATATCACCGCGTGAAAGAAGCGGTGAGTCAAAGGCTGAATCGGCAGGTGGAACTCGTCTTTGAAAAAGATCGGCGGCAGGGCGGCTCCGTGCATCACACCATGTATAAGGCCATCTATGAGGCGGATGTTTTGATCGCCGACCTCACCGGGGCCAATCCGAATGTGGCGTTCGAGCTCGGTACCCGCTACGCTCTGCGCCGGTCCATCACCATCCTCACCTCCCAGGATGATAAGGTGCCTTTTGACCTCGTAGGCATCCGCCTGGTGCGCTATGCCAACCGCCCCGATGAAGACTTTATCCAGGAGGTGGCCGAAATCATCGAGGCCGGGCTGGCGACGGAAAATCTCTGCGATAGCCCGCTCATCTCCGCCCTGGATCTCCAGGTGGTGCCGCGCCGTGATTGGGAACGCGTGGCCGGTATCCGCGTCGCTGCCGCGCTTAACTTTGCTGCTGATCCCTCCGTGCCCAGCAAACAAAGGCTTCAGGCCGTGGCCCAGGCCACCGAAGACGATCCCTTTTCTCTGGAAGCTCGGCTGGCACTCATCCGCATTCATCGGGAGCGGCAGGACTACACCTCCGGGTTGGAAGCCATCGACGAAGGCATGGCTTACTTTTCCAAAACCTGGCAGCTTCACCATCAAAAGGGGCTCATCCTGGATAAGATGGAAGGCCCCCAACATTTGTTGGATGCCATCGCTGCGTATCGGGAGGCTCTCGCCCGCCATCCAGACAGCCCTGACATCCACTCCTGCCTCGGCGGCTCCCTGCGTCGCCTCGCCTTCAGGCATCAGGGCCAGGAGCGTCAGGACCTGCTTCTCCAATCCCTGGATCAATACAAGCATGCCGTGTCTCTGAATCGTCACGACACCTATGCCGGGCTCAATACCGTGCGCCTGCTCCTGCTCATTCGCGGTCACAGCGCCCGGGACGATGCGGAGGTGCTCGGTCACATCCAGCGCATGTTTCACCTCTGCGCCTTTGAGGTGACCGATGCCAGCCTGGGTCAAACTTCAGGCCGCTGGTGGTCGCTCTTCGACTACGCCGATACCTGCATTTTTCAGGAAAAACTCACCGATGCCCTGGATCGCTATCACGAGGCCATCGACCTTATCCCCACGCCCAAACGCAAAGAAATTCTCATCTCCCCGCAGCGGACTTGGAATGAACTCATCGAGGCCGAGGTCCTCAATGCCGAGATGAAAAAAGGCGCCGAAGAAGTCCTGAACCTGCTCAAGAATCACACCGGTCCCTGATTTAGCGCGGCTCATGATGAAGCTTTGATCTCGTTGCCGGATAACCCAGCTCCCGAGTGAGGGGGCGCCCCTCGGGCCAGGCTTTTCCATGAATCACCTTCGAACACATCGATTGTTATTCTCACATTTTTTAGCGTCCTCATGTTCTCCCATCAGGCGGGTTATCCGGCAAGTTGATCCAGCGAGTCAAAGGAGGTCCATAGCCGGACAAACCCACCCTACTGTGGCCTTGGCGCGTCAATTGTAGGCGTAGCGCCTCTCGATCATACAGTTCCGCCGCAGCCTCGTCGCCGGATGCTTTTTCGGCAATAGCAAGGTCATGGAGTCGCGCTGCAACATCCTCGCTTTCCGTGAAAAAGCTGCGGAAAAGATCCAGAGCTTCACGGTCTGCAGCAATAGTGGCAGGATAATCCTCCTTCCCGTAATGACCCTGACCCATGAGCCATCCCCCTAAATTCCCGCAAGTTTGGCACTTCTGCGCTGTTCATGGGGAGATAGACCAGACCATGATGATCCCACCCCGACTGTTGTTTGCCTTGAGCTTCTTTGGTTTACTTGCCCCGACCTTGAAAGCCGAAGGACCGGTGAAAATCGAAGCCCAACCTAACATTAAGTATGCCCGCCACGGGGAGCGTGAGATGCAGTTGGATCTGTATCGGCCAGCAGGGGTCAAGGAGGTGCTTCCGGCGATTGTGTGCATCCATGGCGGTGGCTGGTATAAAGGCGACCGCAGCAGCATGACGAAACTGGCGCAGGCGCTGGCCGAGCAGGGTTTTGTGACGGTGAGCATCAGCTATCGGCTCTCTGGCGAGGCGAAGTTTCCGGCGGCGATTCAGGACTGCAAAGCCGCCGTGCGGTGGCTGCGGGCGAATGCGTCCACGTATGGCGTGAAGCCGGAGGCCATTGGCGTCACGGGGTTATCCGCAGGGGGGCATCTGGCGGCGCTGCTGGCCACCAGTGGCGGCGTGGCGGAACTGGAAGGCCCAGGGGGAAATGCGGAAACCTCCAGCGAGGTGCAGGCCTGCATGGCCATGGGCGCGCAGAGTGATCTCGAAAGCCCCCGCATCGGTGAGTTATCCTCGCGGGCCGATGATCCGTTTTATCGCACGTTTTTAGGCGCACCTCAGGCGGAGATGCCGCAGGTGTATGCCCTGGCTTCACCCCGCCATCATTTGGACCAAGCCGACCCGCCCTTGGCCTTCATGGCCGGTGAGCTGGACGATGCCAGCACGCATGCGGACGAGACGCGCAGGGATCTCCAAAAGCTCGGCATCCCCACCGGGCTGACTCTGATCCCGAAAGCCCCGCATGCCTTCCTGAATCGGCCTGAAGCACTGGCTGAATGTGTGAAGGTGAGTGCGGCATTCTTTCACCAACACCTCGATGCCCAATGAAACGATGGATTGCCCTGCTTGGCTTGGTTTTAAACTCGCTTCTTCAGGCGGTGGAAAGGCCTAACATCATTTACATCAATTGCGATGATCTCGGTTATGGAGATCTGGCCTGTTATGGGGCACCGGATATCTCCACGCCGCATCTGGATCGCATGGCGCAGGAGGGCACGCGGTTCACGGACTTCTCCGTCACCTCAGCCCTGTGCACGCCATCGCGGGCCTCGCTGATGACGGGCCGCTATCCAGGCCGCACCGGGTTGGCGGTCGGTGTCTTAAGGCCTGATGCGGAGAACGGATTGGCTGCGGATGAGCTCACTCTGGCGGAGGTGACCAAAGGGGCCGGTTATGCCACGGGCTGCATTGGCAAATGGCACCTGGGTTTCAAGCCCGGCATGCGCCCGATGGATCAAGGCTTCGATAGCTACTATGGGGTGCTGCATAACCTCGATCCGCAGGAAACCATCGTGTTTGAAAAAGAAGGTGGCATGCCGGTGCTGCGCGGAGACACCGTGGAGAAACGCCCGGCGGTGCCTGCGGAGATGACCGGCCTCTACACCGCCGAGGCGCTGAAGTTCATCGAGACACATCAGGCCAAACCCTTCTTTCTGTATCTCGGGCACGCCATGCCGCATCTACCCTTCGATGCTTCGCCCAAATTCAAAGGCAAGTCGAAGCGCGGTCTGTATGGCGATGTGGTGGAGGAGCTGGACGACAGCACGGGACAGATTTTAGCGAAGTTGCGCCGCCTCGGGCTGGCGGAGAAAACCCTCGTGATCTTCACCAGCGACAACGGGCCCGAGCGCAAGACCTCAGGCACTGCTGCGCCTTTGAGCGGCTCGAAACACACCGTCTTTGAAGGTGGCCTGCGGGTGCCCTGCATCGCCTGGTGGCCGGGGCATGTGCCTGCGGGCCGCACCTGTGGCGAATTCCTCAGCACCCTGGACGTGCTACCCACCCTCGCAGGCCTAACGGGAAGTACTCTTTCCCAAGATTTAAAGCTGGATGGTTCTGATATCCGCGAGGTCTTACTGAAGGCCAATGGCAAATCTCCACGCACCACGCTCTACGCTCTTTACGGCTTCAAGATCCGAAGGCTGCAATCCATGCGCGAAGGCTCTTGGAAGCTGCACCTCACCCAGCCACCCACCCTTTACCAACTCACGGAGGATGTGGCGGAAACCCATGATGTGGCTGCTGAGCATCCCAAGGTGGTCCAGCGCCTGATGCAGCTCGCCGAGCAATACCGCCGCGACACCGGTGCCGAGGACGCTTCACGCGTGCCGTGAAGGAGGCTCAAGAAACGTGCGTACGAAGCTTAGCGGTGACTCCATCGCGACTGAGAGCACCTGCTGCGACGGCTAGAGTGAGCAGTTCCCAGTCTTCGCTATCCTCGGCCGTGGTATAACCATTCAATTTGAGAAAGACGATGCATGCGCCGAGAGCCACTCGCTTATTGCCATCCACAAAAGAATAATTGTTACAGAGATAAAATAAATAGGCACCCGCGATTTCGATCAAATCCTGATACGGCGAGACACCTCCAAAGCTAGCACGCGAAGCAGCGACAGCCGATTCCAAAAGAGGAAGATCACGCAAGCCCGATAAGCCGCCGAATCGCTCGATGGCTTCGCTGTGGATCTCCATCACGATCTCAACCGTGAGATGGAAACAATTCTCAATGTCCCTCTTCACGCGAGTTTTTTCATGGTTCGGGCATATTGAACCATCGTTTCTCTCACGACTGCACTGATCTCTTCTTTGGAAGGCTGTGAGACCATGGGGGTAATCGTGATCGTCCCTCCCGAATGCACCTCGACATTCACATCATCACCCACTTTTAAGTGAGCAAGCTGGAGCAAGGCCGAGTCGAAGATAATCCCCTGGGAATTGCCGATTTTAGAGATGGTCTTAATCATGGTAAAACGATGTATTACTTACCGAAAAGTCAAATCCATCACTCCCTCCGATTTAGAGTGGCACTCCGGCCTTCGTTTGGGGGAATATAGATAGAAGCCATGAATCGTTCTCTTTTTCCCTGCGCTGGAGCCCGGGCTCTGCATGCGCCGACACGGCGTGAGTTTGTCTATGGACTCGGCACTTCTCTGGGCAGTGTCGCCCTAACGTCGTTGATGGCTTCGGAGGCGAAGGGGCCGCTCGCTCCCAAACCGCAGCAGGTGCCGGCCAAGGGAAAGAACTGCATTTTTCTCATGATGGAAGGCGGGCCGAGCCACATCGATTGTTTCGATCCCAAACCCGCTTTGGAAAAGCTGCACCTCAAGGAGTTTGTGCGGGAGGGCAAGATGAAGTCCGCCATGGAAAGCGGTAAGCGCTACTATGTGCGCAGCCCCTTCAAGTTTGCCCAGCATGGCCAAAGCGGAGCCTGGATGAGCGAGCCCTGGCAGCATCTCAGCAAGGTGGCCGATGATTTGTGTTTCTTTCGAGGGTGTCAGGTGGATAGCGTCAATCATCCCACAGCGATGTATCAGATGAACTGTGGCAATCGCTTCGGCGGTGATCCCGCCTTAGGCGCATGGGTCACGTATGGCCTGGGCTCGCCCAATCAAGACCTGCCGGGCTTCATCGTGCTGCCAGAGATCAGCTATCCTCAGGGAGGCAGCGCCAACTGGAGCAATGGGTATCTACCCGCCCATTTTCAAGGAACACCCCTGCGCCCCAAAGGCAGCCCGATTCTCGATCTGCGACCACCTGCGGGGATCTCCCTTGAACACCAGCGCGCCAATCTGGATCTCCTGGCCAAGCTTAACCAAAAGCACGTTCAAGACCATCCTTGGCATGAGGAGTTAAAAGCCCGCATGAACAACTATGAGCTGGCTTTTCGCATGCAGATGCAGGTGCCTGAGGTCATCGACATCGAGCAGGAAGATGCCCGCACGAAGGAAATGTATGGCATCGGTCAGGAGGCCACAGATGCCTTTGGCCGCAAGTGCCTGCTGGCGCGCAAGCTGGTGGAAAAGGGCGTGCGCTTTGTGCAGCTCTACGCGGGTACTTGGGACAGCCACGACTACATCGAGCGTGCGCATGGCAATCTCATCCGCCAGGTGGATCGGCCCATCGCCGCTTTGATCCAGGATCTGAAGCAGCGAGGCATGTTGGAGGATACGCTCATCGTCTGGTGCGGTGAGTTTGGCCGCACGCCTGACAACGGGGTGCGTGGGGGCACCCAGTATGGCCGGGATCACAATCCTAAAGCGATGACGATCTGGTTCGCCGGTGGCGGTGTGAAAGCTGGGCACACCATCGGTGCCACGGATGATCGTGGCATGGAGGCCATCGAAGAAGTGCGGCACGTGCGCGATGTGCATGTGACTCTGCTTCGTTTGTTAGGCCTCGACGATAACAAGCTGACCTTTTACCACGCCGGCCGCTTCAAGCAACTCAGCCAATTCGGCGGGCAAGTGATCGAGAAGTTGATCGCTTGATCACCCTGAAAATCTTTGAGTTATTCCAAGGGGTCCAGCGAGCGCAAGGACTCCACCTTGGATTCTAGATCGAGCACGATGCGGAATCCGAAATCAGCCTGAGCACGAGTGCTCCGAGTGCCCTTACGAAACTCAGGGCGCATTTCATTAAGCCTACCCGTGGCCCAGGAGCCGCCACGCAGGCAAAAGTAATCTGGCGGAAATCCGAATCTTCCGTCCAGCCGAGTCATCGTCCACTCCAGCACATTGCCGTGGAGATCGAAAAGGCCATAAGCGTTGGCTGGAAAGCTACCGACGGGTGCCGTGCAGGGGTAGCTGTCTTCCGCAGCATCTGCGGGGCGGCGCAGGGGCCAGAGCGCGAGGCGTTTGACTTCTTGGCCAGCAAAGTTCCCGGTCGGCAGCAGATTCGGTTCTGTCGAGAGACGATCTGAAGCATAGGGGCCAGCATCGTCGGTGATGCCTGCGGCAAAACTCCACTCGGCATCCGTGGGAAGGCGATACACTTGCCCTTCTTTCAGCCAGCCGAGATCATGTTCATGGCGGGTCAGCCAGGCGCAAAACAGCCGTGCTTGGGCCAGGCGCATGCCACAAACGGGATGATCAGGCGTTTGGCTAAAACCTGGTTTTCGCCAATTCGTCAGCTCCTTTTCGGACGACACGGCCGGGGTGTTTTTTGTGACCTCACGTCGTTCTGAATAGATCTCTTCTTGCAGTGAAGGTAAGAGCGCCTGGTTGAGGGCTGTAAAGGCTTCATACTCCTTCACCCTTGTCTCAAATTGACTGAACAGCAGACGCTGCTTCGGCACCGGGACTGGCACGAAACTCATGCCTAAACTGTTACGCCAGGGACGCTCTCGGCTCGCTTTCACCGCATCACCGCCGCTGCGTGAGAGCAGGTAGGCGGGCACATGGCGCTCACTGATCCAGGAGCCGACGGCGGCCCCGAGGCCGAGGGTGGCAAAGATGGCCGCCAGGGTCATCAGCTTCCGGCTGCGCACGCGCTTCACGTGGCCGCGCTGGTGCTCTGCGGCGATCTTTTCCACGGCCGTGGCCATCTCCTCCACGGAGCTGAGGCGCCGCTGGGGATCATCGGCGAGAGCATGATTGATGATGCCGTCGATCTTTTTGCTCAGGCCTGTCTTTTGCGACAGCGGGGTGAATTGCCCCATGGGCACGGAGCCGGTGAGCAGCTCATACAGCAGCACGCCGAGCGCATACACATCTGCACGGGCATCGGCTTGCCCGGCGCTGCGTGTCACTTCCGGGGCCACATAGTAGGGGGTGCCAAAGGTATCTCGAGTCTGGGTGAAACCGTAGGAGGAGGCGCTTTCCACCAGGGTTTTAGCCAAGCCAAAGTCCGCCACCTTCACCGTGCCATCTGCGCCGATGAGGATGTTGGCCGGCTTGATATCCCGATGCACAAAGCCGCGCTGGTGGGCATGACTGACACCGGCGCACACTTTCAAAAAGATATCGAGGGCACGCTCCAGCTCCAGACGCTGAGCCCGCAGCAGGCGGCGCAGGTCACAGCCATCCACATACTCCATCACCAGGAAGTGGCGGCCATTCACCGTCTCCCCATGATCCAGCACGCGCACCACGTTGTGATGGCTGAGCTGAGACAGGGCGGCCACCTCCGCCTCGAAACGTCCGGTCACTTCCGGGTCACGCGTCAAGCGGCCGGAGACGACCTTCATGGCCACCACGCGGCCACGGGCGGTGAGCACGGCGCGGTAAACCTCTCCCATACCGCCCCCGCCGATGAGCTCCTGGATCTCATACCCCTGCACATTCAGAGACAGCGGCTCCTTTTCCTCGATCTCAGCCTCCAGGTTGGCAAAGAGTTGGCGCTGCATGTTCTTCGCCACACAGGCAGGGCAGACACCGCCCACCAGCATTTTGCGGGCGTAGCTTTTGCCACAGCGCGGGCAGGCGATCAGGCTGGCGTTCGTATCACTCAAAGCTTAGGACACTCATGAGATAACGCAGTTCCTCATCCGTGTCAGCTTCGGGAGAGAGCGTCACGGCCACTTCAGAGCGCAGCTCTTCGGCAAAGCGGCGTCTGGCACGGTGCACCTCCAGCTTCACCTGGTTTTCCGTCATGCTCAGGGTCTGGCCGATCTCGGCGTAGGGCTTCAGCAGGTCCGGGCAGATGAGTCCCTCTTTCAGCGCCTCAAACACCGCCGTGCGGCCCCGCTTCCTGTAGCGCTCCTCCAGACGATCCATGGCATGCCGAACCACACTCCAGGCCCAGCGGCGGTCAAACCATTGGTCAGCGGCATCCGGCTCGCTCGGCACATCGAAGACCTCCACATCATCCATGGAGACGAAGGTTTTTCCTCCGCCGCGTTTTTGCCGCGCAGCATCCCGGCGCACCGTCGTCAGGTGATTGCGCAGGGACTGCCGCAGGTAGCTGCGCAGCCTGCCGCGCTCTGGCGAGACATTGTGCAGGCCTCCACCCTGGATGAAATGGGTCATGAACTCCTGAGTCTCATCCAAGGCTTCTTCACGATCACACCCCAGCGCACGGAGGTAGGTGTAGATGGCGGGCCAGTAACCCTTGCACAGCTCCTCCAGCGCCGCCTTTGAAGCCGCATCATCACCTTCCCGCGCCATGACCACCTGGGTCCAGGCGGTAGCAGGGAAAGAGGCACGAACAGTCGATTGAGGGCGCGAAGACATTCCGGAGTGTGGACGATTATCACGACTCCAGTGCGCCTGAACAGATCAATTAGCAAGTGCCTGCCTGAGCAAACACGCGCTGCATTCTGCAAGAAAGCAAACTGGTATTGGTTATACCGATTTTGAGTTTCAATCCCAATCTTGTTCTGAGTCCGCGGATCAAATTTCCCAGCCTTTGCGGTAGGTCTTGGTTAGCAAGGCGTTAGCCTCAGGAAAGTTCTTAAAGCTCAGCTTCTCCGCATCCCATTCCAAGATCTTCGGCTCGAGTGGATCTCCCGTGCGGGAGTCGATGGGGCCGGTGCAAAAACGTGTGGCCACATTGCCCAGCTGCACGGTCTCGGAGAGCGGGCCTGCGTAGTGGAAGCCATCGCTGGTCTTGCTTCCTGACAAACAGGCGTCCACCCACACGTGCCAGTGGCTCAGGCCCTGCTCTTTGGGGTATTTGAAACCAGTGAATTTCTCAGTTGGATACAGGCGTGGGCCCGCCACATGGCCTAACACCATGTTGCCCAATTCACCGATGAAGAGGGAGCCACTCTTCGGCAGTTCCAGGTTATCTGGCATCTTCGCCAGCTTACGATCCGGGCGCAGGCCGCCATCGCTCCAGGTCACTTTGAGGGTTTTCTCGGCGGTCAGTTGATTGCCGGGGAAGACGTATTCCACTTCCTCCGTGGTCGGCCAGATGTGTTGATTGATGCCGCTGTTACGGGCGGTGATCGTCAGCGGCGCGTTCAGACCCAGGGCGGTGAAAACAGGATCGAGGATGTGGCAGCCGAAGTCGCCCAGCGCACCACCGCCGAAGTCCTGCCAGTCACGCCAGATGAAGGGGTGGTAGCAGGGCGCATACTCACGCATCGGCGCACCGCCGATCCAGAGATCCCAGTTCACATTCGCAGGCACCGGGGCACCGGGCAGGGGCTCGAGCCGTTTGTTGCGTTCATTGCCAGTCACGGCCACCCAAGAGTGCACTTCCTTAATCTTCCCGATGGCCCCCTCCTTCAGCAACCGTGTGCCCAGGCGATACTCAATGGCGGAGTGAATCTGATTGCCCATCTGGGTAACGACTCCGGCCTTCTCCGCCTCGAGGCGCATCTGGCGGGATTCCCAGACGGTGTGGGCCAGTGGCTTCTGGCAATAGACGTGCTTTTTCAGGCGCATGGCCATGATGGCCGCCTTGGCATGCATGTGATCCGGCGTGCCTACGGACACGGCGTCGAACTTATCCCCGAGCTGCGCATACATTTCGCGAAAGTCGGTGAAGTGTTGCGTGCCGGGGAACGCCTCATCGACTTTGTCAAAGCGCTGGCTGTCGATGTCGCAGAAGCCCACATACTTCACCGCCGCATGGGCACCGATGTTTTTGATGTCGCTGAAGGCCATGCCGTTGGCTCCCACAGACACGACCTGGAGCTTGGAGTTCGGGTTGGCAGATTTCACCACCGCGGGGAAGGCCACGCTGGCGGCGGTGAGGGAGGCATTTTTCAGGAAGGAACGGCGGCTGACAGTGGGCATAAGTGCCAGAGACTACGTCCCCCTCTCCTAGCTGCTTGCAGCCGCCCACTCACGCATGCGCTGGCGCATGGAGGCCAGTCCATTCAGTCGGGTGGGCGACAAAGCCTTATGGAATGAGCATCCAGACCAGATTTCAGGCTCTACCACAGCCACTTCAGCCGGTGCCGAATCCGTGTAAAGATGGCACAAAAGCGCCACAAGTCCGGCCACCATGGGCGAGTCCGCCGCACAGCGAAAATGGCTGCGTCCTTCCGGCGTGAGCGCGCAGTCCAGCCAGACCCGGGAGACACAGCCCGGCACGAGCTGATCCTCCCGCCGCTCCTCCTCCGGCAGGGTGACGGCGGGGATGAAGGAACTCAGTGCCGCCAACCGCTCCTGCACGTTTTCGATCAGGTTCAGGTCGTCGATGAGTTCCGCTTGTTTCTCCTTCAGGGTCATGATGGGCTCAGCATGCCGTCGGTTTGCGCAGGCGTCATCTGTTTTACTGGCGGAGGCTAGCCGCTCCGTTTAAAACCCCGCATGTCATGGAACCGGGAAGAGCGTGAAGAAAATCAGGAGCGCGTGCAGCGAGAGATCGCCAAACGACGCGCGCGCGGGGAGAGCCTCACGCCCTTAGCCGCGCCGAAAGGCAGCAAGAAACTCTGCCAGACCTTTTGGGCCCAAGCCTGGTGCCGCCATCTGGAGCGTTACTCCCACTATGAAGCTCGCTTGCCTGCGGGGCGGAGTTACCTCCGCAACGGGCAAGTGCTGGACCTCGTCATCGAGCCCGGCACGCTCAGCGCGGTGGTGGCGGGGGAGCATCTCGAGGATACGCTCATTCACATCCGCCCGCTGGATGCCGCGCACTGGCAGGAGCTGGTGCAGGCCGCTCAGGGACAGGTGAACTCTTTGTTAGACCTGCTCACCGGCAATCTCGGGGACGGGCTGTTGAAAATCCTGACTGAGCCTGAGACCGGACTTTTCCCTCAGCCGAAGGAGATCCGTTTCGACTGCTCCTGCCCGGATCATGCGGATCTCTGCAAGCACTCGGCCGCCGTGCTCTACGGCGTGGCGGTGTTGCTGGATACGCAGCCCGATCTGCTATTCACGCTGCGCGGGGTGAATCAGGCAGACCTCCTGCCCGCTGCGGGGGCTGCCTCTGCAGAAACCTTGAGTCCAAACTCCGGCGCAGGGGAACTGCAAGGCACCGATCTCTCGGCCCTGTTTGGCATTGATCTGGCGGAGTGACGCACCCGCCTGCAAGGGACTTTTTCTAAAGAGCGGGCGAGATGCCTGAAGGAAATGTCCGAGCTGAACCGATGACATTTGGCTTAAAACTCGCCGCAAGCCTGCCTTGTGACAGCAACCTCGGCGTGCTATTGAGCGTATTCCACCCTTTACCATGGCTGAATCTCAACCTCGTTTCCGCACCCTCCTCATTCTTGGCGCTCCTGGCAGCGGCAAGGGCACTCAGGGCAAGGTGCTCGGCTCTATTCCACGCTTTCATCATTTGGCTTGTGGCGACGTTTTCCGTTCTCTGGATACCCGCACGCCGCTGGGGCAGAAGTTTGTGGAATACTCGAGCCGTGGCGAGCTCGTCCCCGATGACGTGACGGTGCAGCTCTGGCGCGCGAACATCAAGCAGCGCGTGGACTCCCATCAATTCAAACCGGAGATCGATTTCCTGGTTCTGGATGGCATCCCGCGCAATGTGGATCAGGCTCGATTCATGGAGGAGGATATCGAGGTGCTGAAAGTGTTTCACCTCTCCTGCCCCGACCGCACGGAACTGGCCCGCCGTCTGCGCAAGCGTGCCCTGAAGGACAACCGCTTCGATGACGCCAACGAGAAGGTCATTCAGCACCGTTTCGCCACCTATGAGGCTGAGACGAAGCCGATCCTGGACTACTACAGCGGGGATCGCATTGTCGAGATTGATGCCAGCCAACCGCCTGCCAAGGTGCTCTACGATATCCTGGCCGGGGTCATGACCTTGCAAGCCTGGAGAGACATCGAACAGATGAAAATCTGAGCCTTCCTGGGAACCTGATCTGATTTCATGCGCATCCTTTTCATTGGAACCGGGGACATCGGCCTGCCCTCGCTGGAGTGGCTTCTCTATACCCCGAAGCACAAGGTCGTGGCCGTGGTCACCCAGCCGGATAAACCCGCCGGTCGCAAGCTGGTGCTCACGCCTCCGCAGGTGAAAGTGCGGGCGCAGGCCGCAGGCATCCCCGTGCTCCAGCCGGAAAAGATCCGCCATGCCGTGGAGGAACTGAAAGCCTATGATGCCGACGTGGCCGTGGTGGTGGCCTATGGTCAGATCCTGCCGCGCTCCGTGCTGGACGTGCCCAAGCTCGCCTGCCTGAACATTCACGCCTCCCTTTTGCCCAAATATCGCGGTGCGTCGCCCATCCAGGCGACGATCCGTGAAGGCGATGCCGAAACGGGCGTCACCATCATGCACATGGATGAGGGGCTGGACACCGGTGACATCCTGCTGATGGACCGTGTCACCATCGAGCCCAGCGACACCGGCGGAACCCTGCATGACAAACTGGCCCTGGCCGCTCCCGCCAGCCTGGAGGAAGCGCTGGACCTCATCGCCTCCGGCCCAGCTCCGCGTAAACCTCAGGAGAACGACTACGCCACGCACTGTGGCAAGCTGAAGCGTGAAGACGGTCGCTTGGACTGGACCCGCAGTGCCGTGGAACTGGAGCGCCTTATCCGGGCCTACAATCCCTGGCCGGGCACCTTCACCCTGCTGCCTGGCAGCGGTGAGAAACCCGCCCCGCTGAAGGTGCATCGCGCCCATGTCATCCCCGAAGCTGAAACCTGCCCGGCTCCTGGCACGATCGTGAACAGCGATCCCAAAACCGGCCTCATCATCGCCACCGGCTCAGGACTCCTGGCCCTGGATGAAGTGCAGGCCGAAGGCGGCAAGAAGCTCCCTGCGGGCGATTTCCTGCGCGGCAAGCCGCTGGAGGTGGGGACGGTGCTGGGGTGAACTGAACAGATGAAAACGGGCGAGGCGCGATTGCTGTCGCGGAGCGTCCCGGAGTGCGATGGCAGAGAGACAAGGGGCAACCCTTGCCTCGACGACACCGCTCGAGACGAGGCCGTGTTGTTGAGTCGCTAGGAAAGGCAGTGGCTGAGCTAAACGATAGTTTGATGGAAGCGGCTATCCCCAGGAGCGGTGTCGCGCTTGAGCGCTTGCCACCGCATTCCTGGACGCTCCGTGAAATGCTCCACTTCACCTCCGCTGCCCCCTCACCGCATTCCAGGCCATGCCGAGGCCGCCGAAGACGAAGAGGAGAGGAAACCAGATGGAATAGAGGGCAGCGCGGGTGTCGTGCTTCAGCACGGTCTGCGCCGGCTGGGCGGGGTTGACATAGCAGGTCGTATCCAGGCCGATCGGGTAGCTCTCCAGCTTCTTGCGGGCGTTTTCCTCATGCTGGCTGGCGGAGTCCACGCGTTTGATGTGAGAGCCAGTGCGGGTTTCCCCCTCATAAGTGAAGGTGTAGCGCACCTCCGCCTTGAAAGCCGGATTGGAATGGGGTGTTGGGCGCTCACTCACCACCTGAGCGGAGATGATGCGGCATGGGGTGGCCACCCAGCTGCGGGTCTCCTCCGCACGCTGCCAGGCGGTCCATAGCACCCAGGTAAAGAGCAGGCCCGCCAGCGCTAAGAAGAAGCCCATACCAGCCAGCCAGAGGCGGCCCGAGAGAGAAGAATCTGTGGAAGAAGACATGAAAGGGGGAGGGATGCTTTGACTAGCCCATGCACGTGCTGCATACAAGGAAGTTGCACTTTGTCACATAATGGCCCTCGCCTCTGAAATCCCTCTACCCAATACCCTGCCTCCGCGCTGGCTGCTGAAGCCTGTGCCCGAGGGAGCGGCGGAATTGGCGGCGGATACAGGGCTGCCTCTGTTACTGACCACCCTGCTGACTCAGCGCGATATCAAGACCACCGAGCAGGTGCGGGATTTCCTGGTGCCGAAGTTGGCCAGCCTGGGAGATCCCACGGTGCTGCCGGAGATGAAGGTGGCCGTCGAGCGTATCCTGAAAGCCGTGGATGGTAAGCAGCGCGTGGCCCTCTACGGGGACTACGATGTGGATGGCGTCACCTCCATGGCACTGATGCACCTGACTCTGAAAGCCTATGGCTTGCAGACGCATCTCTTCCTGCCCTCCCGTATGGATGAGGGGTATGGCCTGAGCATGGACGGCTTCGCACGTCTGTTTGAGGAGTTTGGTAAGCCGGATCTGCTCATCGCCCTGGACTGCGGCACCACCTCGATCAAGGAACTGACCTGGCTCCAGGAGCAGGGGGTGGATTGCGTGATCGTGGATCACCATGAGCTCTCGCCCTTTGGCCGCCCGCCTTGTGTGGCGCTGGTGAATCCGAAGCTGGGCGAGGATTACCACTATTTCTGCACCGCCGGGCTGGTCTTTAAGGTGGCGCACGCGCTGCTGAAGACCCGCCGCATCGACTTCGATCTCAAGGAAGCGCTGGACCTCGTCGCCCTCGGCACCGTGGCCGATCTCGTGCCGCTGGTGGATGAAAACCGACTGCTGGTGCGTCGTGGTCTGGAGGCCCTGGCGCAGACGGAGCGGATCGGCCTGCGGGCGCTGAAGGAAACCGCCGGTGTGGATGGCTTCATCCAGACGCATCATGTGGGCTTCCGCTTGGGGCCGCGCCTGAATGCCGCTGGTCGCCTCGATACCGCCTCCACCGCCCTCCAGCTCATCTTGGCGGAAGATCCGCTGGTGGCCTCGGAATACGCCGCCCTGCTGGAAAGCCACAACCGCGACCGCCAAGCGGTGGAAATGGACGTGTTTACCGAGGCGGAGCAGCAACTCCTGGCCATGGGGGACCTCGCCAATATCCCCGCTGTGGTGCTGGGTTCGCGCAAATGGCACCCGGGCGTAGTCGGCATCGTCGCCTCCCGCATTTCCCGCCTCGTGCATCGCCCCACGATTCTGTTTTCCTTCGATGAAAACGGTATGGGCAAGGGCAGTGGCCGCAGCATCCCCGGTTTCTCATTGGTGGAGGCGATCGAATTTTGCCGCGAGCACATCGTGCGCGGGGGTGGGCATGCCATGGCCGCCGGAGTCTCCGTGCATGAGGACAAGCTGGAAGTCTTCCGCGAGCGCTTTTCCGAAGCCGCCCGCCTCGCTCTCAGCACCGAGGCTCTGACGCCCGTGCTGGAGATCGATGTGGAGGTGCGTCTGCGGGATCTCTCCCTGGAGTTCCTGCGCAACTACAAGCTGATGGAACCCTTCGGCCAACGCAATCACGAGCCGCTGCTGCTCTGCCGCCGGGTGATGCCGCGTCTGCCGGGCCGCTTGATGAAAGAGAAACATCTGCGCGTGATGCTGAGTCAGGATGGCGCCAGCATGGAGGCCCGCTGGTTCAATGCGCCGCTGAAGAATCTGCCGAAGCCGCCCTGGGATGTAGCCATGCGGGTGCAGCGGAACTTCTGGCGTGGGGAGGAGCAGTGGCAACTCACCCTGGATGCCGTGCGCACCGCTCAGGTGGACTGAAGGAAGCAGAGAGTTGCATGCAGAATGCAGATTCGATATTTGCCGAACGCCGCCGCTCCTTTATTGTGATTGGAAATAATCATGATTCATGAAATCCGCTCTGCCGCTGAGTGCATCTTGCGCTGGACGGCCCTCTGCACGCTGGTGGGGATGGGAGCGGTGACCCCGGCAGCCGAAGCGGAATCAGCGAATCTCAAGAAGGTCACCATCCAGCTCAAATGGCATAACCAGTTTCAATTCGCCGGTTACTACGCCGCAGAGAGCCAGGGCTACTACCAGCAGGCGGGGCTGGATGTGCAGCTGAGGGAGGGAAACCCCAGCCGTCGTTCTCTCTCCTCCGTGCTCGCGGGAGAGGCAGACTTTGGCGTGACGGATTGTGATGTGCTGCTGGCCCGCCTTCAGGGGAAGCCGGTGGTGGTCTGTGCGGCCATTTTTCAGCACTCGCCCTACATCCTCCTCAGCTTAGCCTCCAAGGGCATCACCAAGCCCTCCGACCTGGTGGGCAAGCGCGTCATGGTCTCCACCGATCAAGGGGAGGCGGAGGTGCGCTCCATGATCATGCGGGAGGGGCTCCCCGGCGGGCGCATCAATTTTTTACCTCACACCTGGAACAACCGGGATCTCATCGAAGGCAAGGTGGATGCCATCTCCGCCTACAGCACCGTGGAGCCGACCCAGCTACGCCTCCTAGGGCATGAGCCTTCCAGCATCCGCTTCAGTGACTACGGCGTGGATTTCTATGGAGACACCCTTTTCACCACGGAGGCGCTGGTGAGGCGTGACCCGGCTCTGGTGCGCGCCTTTGTCCAGGCCTCCATGAAAGGCTGGGAGTATGCCATGGCCAATCCTGAGGAAATGGTGGAACGCATCCTGATCATGCCGGGCGTGAAAGAGCGCGGCATCACCCGCGAACACCTCACCACGGAAGCCCGGGAAATGGTGCCGCTCATCCAGGCCGATCTCGTGGAGCTCGGCCACATGAACGCAGGCCGGTGGGAGCGCATCGCTCACGCCTTCGTGGAGACCGGCATTGTCAAAAAGGTGGCGAACCTGGATGGCTTCATGTTCTCCTCCGTCTTCGCGCCTGACTTGCGCCCCCTGCTGTGGGGCCTAGTTGTGCTGGGGGTGATCGTCGGACTCTCCACCCTCTGGACGGTGCAGCTTCGCCATGAAGTGGAACTGCGCACCCGGGAGGTGAAAGAAAGCCAGCACAAGCTGTCCTCCATCCTCGACAACACCTTTCTCCTCCAGGGACTGCTGGATGCTGAAGGCCGCATCCTCGAATCCAACAGCACCTCCCTCTCCTTTGCCGGCGTGGAGCGCCAAGCTGTGCTGGGAAAATGGTTTTGGGAGACCGCCTGGTGGGCTCACTCCACCACCGAGCAGGAAAAACTCCGCCGCGCCGTGCAGCAGATCCAGCAGGGGCAGGACTGCGTGCGCTTTGAAACCGCGCACCTGGATCGCACCGGTGCCGCCCATGTGATCGACTTCTCCATGCGCGGCGTGCGCACGGAGGACGCTAAGCTGCACTACCTCATGGTGGAAGGCTACGACATCACAGACCGCAAACGCGCCGAGGATGCCCGCCGCGTTTCAGAATCCAATCTGCTGGCCCTGCTCGAAAATAGCTCCGGTGCCATCTGGTCCCTCGACTCCCGCCTGCGCTACCTCGCCTTCAATACCCGCTATCAAGATCACATCCTCACCCTGGGCGGTAAAAAGGCCCAGACCGGGCTGCGTGTGGAGGAGGTGGAGCCCGAGAGCCACCTCAGCCAATGGCGCCCTCACTATGAGCGAGCCCTGAAAGGCGAGCGCTTCAAGGCCACCTTCGACCAAGAAGTGCGCGGAAAAGCCCGGGTCTATCAAGCCTCCTTCAACCCCATCCGCCACGGCGGCGAGGTCACGGGCGTTTCGATCTTTTGCGATGACGTCACTGAGCAAAAACACATGGAGGACCAGCTCCGCCAGTCCCAGAAAATGGAAGCCATCGGCCAACTCGCCGGAGGCGTGGCACATGATTTCAATAATTTGTTAACCGTCATTCAGGGCAATGCCTCCCTGCCCAAGATCATGAAGATGACGCCGGAAATGATCAACCGGGCCTTCAATGAGATCCTGGACGCCGCCAACCGCGCCGGCAGTATGACCAGCCAACTGCTCACCTTCAGCCGCCAGCAGCCCGTCAACCGAGTCTCACTCAATCTTAATCAGGTCGTCTCGGATATGAACCGGATGATCCAGCGCCTGATTGGGGAGCACATCCAGGTGAATCTGCGCCTCAGCCCCGTGCCGCCCGTGGTGCATGCCGATGCCAGCA
This sequence comes from Prosthecobacter debontii, assembly GCF_900167535.1. NCBI lineage: Bacteria > Pseudomonadati > Verrucomicrobiota > Verrucomicrobiia > Verrucomicrobiales > Verrucomicrobiaceae > Prosthecobacter > Prosthecobacter debontii. Next base: position 571,286 of record NZ_FUYE01000001.1, on the reverse strand, counting down.
TGATGGAGCAAGTGGTGCTGAACCTCGCCGTCAATGCCCGGGATGCCATGCCGAAAGGCGGCACGCTCACCCTCACCACCCGGCTGCTCCCGCTGAAGCAAACCCCACCGCAAGCCCCCGTCGGCGCCGAGCCTGGCACCTATGTCTGCCTAGAGGTGCGGGATACCGGCATCGGCATCTCCGAGGAGCACCTGGAGCGCATCTTTGAGCCCTTCTTCACCACCAAGGAAGTGGGCCAGGGCACCGGCATCGGCCTGGCCACCGTGTTCGGCATCGTCCAGCAGCATCACGGCTGGGTCACCGTGGACAGTCAAGAAGGTGCAGGCTCGACATTCTGCGTTTTCTTCCCTTTACTGGCCACACCTGTGCAACCCACCGCCCCAGAAGAGCCCGCTCCACCTAAGCCCACCACACCATGCAGCACGGCCACGATCCTGGTCGTGGAGGATGAAGCCACGGTGCGAAACATCGTGAAACATGTGCTCACCAGCCATGGCTACCAAGTGCACGAGGCCATCAACGGCCCGGAAGCCCTGGCGCTCTGGCCCAAGATCCGCGCGAATGTGGATCTCGTACTCACCGACATGGTGATGCCCGGCGGCATGACCGGCCATCAACTAGCCCAACAATTGATGCTTCAAAAACCTGAAGTCAAGGTCATCTACACCAGCGGTTATTCCGCAGAGACCTTCCGCCGCCAATCCGTGCTATCGGATGAGGCCGTACTCCTGCGCAAGCCCTACACCGCCGCGCAACTTCTGCAGGAAGTCCAGCGCCTCCTGCATGAGAAGGCCTAAACCATTCCCGATCTCAGTTAGCACCCAGTTCCTTGCTGCGCTCGGTGGCTTTACGCACGGCTTGCATCAGGGCATGGCGGAGACCATGGGCCTCCAACTGCTCCAGCCCTGCAATCGTGGTGCCCCCTGGACTGGTGACTTCATCCCGTAATACACCGGGATGCTTGCCAGTTTCCATCACCATCTGAGCTGCACCCGCGACAGTCTGTGCTGCGAGGCGTAACGCCGCCGCTCGGGGTAGCCCCATCAGGACGCCTCCATCGGCGAGGGCCTCAATGACGGTATAAACATAAGCTGGTCCGCTGCCGCTGAGGCCGGTCACCGCATCCAGTAGCTTCTCGGAGACCTCATCCGCCGTGCCGACACTGCCAAGGATCTTCACCGCCTGCTCAGCATCCGCCGGTGTGGCTAGGGCCCCTCGCGCGAAAGCCGCCGCACCCGTCGCCACCAGAGCGGGAGTGTTCGGCATGCAGCGGATGACCCGCTGTGTACCCCCCAACCAAGCTTCCAAATTCGCCAACGAAATACCTGCGGCGATGCTGATGTAGAGACGGCTGCCAGAGACGGTGGCTAAGCTCTCGCAGAGGGTCTTCATATCCCCAGGCTTCACGGCCAGCAGGATGATGTCTGAGGCTGCCGCCACCTCCGCCGGTGTGCCGGTCGTAGCGGTGCAGGCCAGGGATTGGCGCAGAGCATCCACAGCGGCAGGCACCACGTCACTGAGCGCCACTGAGAGTTCCGCTTGGCCCAAAGCCTTTTCCACACCGCGCAGGAGCGCGCCGCCCATTTTACCGCAGCCGATCAATCCGAGTTTCAACATGGCGCGATGGTGGCGGAGACCGGCGATTCACGCAAGAGGAGATCATCTCTCCGGTTCCGAGGGATGATCGGTTGACGGAGCGGCCTGAGGCCAAGCTTGGAGCCCGGTGATGGGGAGGCAAGCATCCGCTGCGACGCGCCATGGGTCGGTGCCCGCTTTTTGAAACAGATTCCACAGGAGTTTCTTCCCCTCGGGATCAGCAATGCTGCCCGGCACGTTACGCCACAAGCCCAGACGCAAACCGCCTTCCTGAGAATGATCCACATGGCGGTGATAGATGAAGGCGTCCACGGTGGGCAGAAGACGGCACTTCTCCCAAGCATAGGCGTAGGCAGCCGCTTGGAGCTTTTCCCCCTCAGGGATAGCGAGGGTATGAAACCCCTGCTCGGAGAGAATGATGCGTCTTGGTTTGCCTTCATAGAGCAGCTCAGGCCGAGCCAAATGCCGAGGCAACACTTCCAGGTTCTTGAAGGTGACTTTAGGACTGTCATTGGTGGTGGTAACCGTCTGGTCCGCCCAAGCACGCGGGTTTCCCAGATCCTCTGGATAAGGATGCCAAGCCACATGCCAATCCAAGTCGCCACGCTCCCGAACCAACCGTGCGAAGGTATCCAGATAATTTCGGCCCGCGGTGGCCTCCTGGACACTGATGCCTGCCATGGCCTGAGCCCAATGATGATCGAAGGACACATACAAACGCGCCTGCTGAGAAGCACTCCGTACGGCCTGATGAATGATGCGGAAGGCGGTCTCGTAATGACTCGCCGCCTGCTCCAAGGGCATCGCCCCCAGGTTATACCAGAGCCAATGAGAATTGACTTCATTGCCGACAATCCAGCCCCACACACGTCCCTTTTCTGGATGAGCTCCAGACCATCGCTCTGCCAGCAGCTCGATCACCGCACGTAGATAGGCACGCCCCATCGGCGTCACGCTATTGAAAGCTCCCACGCTATACTTGTGATCTGCCCTGGCGGAGGGATGGATCACGATGGTATCCCGCGCTGCTTCTTGAGATGGATAGGCGATCAGGATCAAATAAACGATAACGCCACGCTCGGACAGCGGTTGGATTTGCCGATCCAGCGACGCCAGATACTCGTCATTGAATGCAAATCGATGTCCCTCCACCGTGCACACGGAATGCCCGGGCTTCTGCTCGAGATCCAATAGTGCGCTCAAGTTTACATTGATACCGGCATGGTGGATACCGAGTTCCAACGCATCTGCCACCATCTGCACCTGAAGGCCCTTGATGTTGGGTGCCTGAGGAAAGGCCTCGGAGTTGACCTCCGCCTGAACCACCCCGATGCCGAGCAAAACCGAAAGAATAAAACGCCGCATAAACAAATGATGAGGCCGCAGATTACGTATGATCTGAGAAAGTTCTCACCCATCGCAATAAAAAGGGATGGGTGGTAGAACCACCCATCCCCCATCACGACCACGCCAAACAAAACGCCTCTTGTCTATCTGCGCCGACGGAAACCAACGAAGCTCAACCCGGCCAGTAGCAGAAGCACACGGCTGGGCTCAGGCACGAGGACGATATTGGAGATGACCAGGATGCCATGGGTGGTGAACAAACCGGTATCCCAGCGAAGCTCTGGATGAGCTGAGAGATCCGGCAGCCACAGGTTGGCATTGTCATCGCCATTGCCCACGAGATAGCGACCACCTGTATCGAAGCTACCCCAATCCGAGACCCCATACCAATCGAGGAGATTGTAGATGTCACCCGCTTGAGGATTGAAGGTGCCTGTAGGAATCACCTCCACTCGGTCTCCGTTCCAGATGATGTCACCACTGATTTCGAGGTGATCATGGATGCCAGTGGCGATGTGGCTACCGGATTCACCGAAGTAATACGGGGCAGCTTTTCCAGGGTTAAAGTCTGCCAAGTAGCTCATGTAAAGCTCATAGTCGGGGCCACCGATCATGTAATTACCAGCTCTCAATTGAGCATCGAAGGCACTTGAAGTGGCGACCTGCATGGACAGGATCGCCCCGGCACTGAGGGTCAGATTCCCCCCAAAACCATCCCCGATATGAAGGGTGCTCAACCCATCTCCGCCGATACCTGCCACCGCATCCCCGGGTGCCAGCGTACCATTGACGACGAGGCTGCCCCGCACATGGCCAGAACCGCTGAGCATGGCACCAGCCATGACGGTTGTGAGCCCCGTACCCGTGCTGCCAAAGGCCCGGTTGCTATTGGTGCCGCTGGTGGCCACGGCAACGCTGTTTTGGGAAACGACCATCCATTCACCTGTGCCACCCTGGCCCACCTGGAGGTTACCCTCGCTGACCGTCGTCGCGCCGGTGTAGTCATTGAAGATCGACAGGACAGCGGTGCCTGAGCCGCGCTTATCTAGGCTGAGAGAAGCTCCTGGTAGGGAGCGATCTTCCACCACTTCGGAGGGCACGCCATCCCGGAAATACACATCCCACACACTCTCACCCTCCTGGGTGATGCGCAGGGTGCCCGGGGTGGCAGAAGCGTTTTCGACAATCGCCGTGCTGCGACCCACCGGTAAGTTCGTGCCATCGATATCCAGATCTGCCGAAGTCTGGCGAGTGCTATCCCACGTGGGGCTGGTGAAGGAATACAGCCCGCTGGCGCTGGTTCCATCATTGGCGATGAAACCACCAATCGTCACGTCATTGCCGCCCGCCTGGAAGGTGGTGTGATTGCGCATCTCCACAATATTGGCTGCGGTCAGAGCTTTGCTCGAGCCGATTCGGAAGATCTCGTTGTCATCGCGGTCAAAGCTGCCAGACGAAACGCCAGTTTCTGCACCGATAGTGAGCTTACCCGTGTAAGCGCTGTTATCACCGCTAAAGAGGAAGGTCACAAACTGATCGTTCACGTCATCATTGGCACTGCCGCCTTCGTTGGCATCCAGCATCAGGTTGTTTGATCCACTGAAATTGCCAGTGAACATCAAGAGCGCATGCTGCTGATGCCCCACGAGAGTGGCATCATAACCGGTGGTGTCTTCATAGTAGAAGCGCACCCGGCCATTGCTATCACTGCCCCCGGTGCTGCCCGAGCCGAGGTAGATATTACCGGTGTATTCCACCTGAATCTCGGAGGAGTAGCTGGCACCGATGCGGATCTCTTGCCGGAGGTCATCCCGAACGCTGATATCGCGACCGATGATGAAACGTTGACGCCCACTATCCAGGGCAGTGGTGCTGTTACCATAGCGGGTCTGCACACGATACTGAGTTGTGGTTGTGGAGGTTCCGGTCGGATCGCCTAACAAAATTTTACCCGTGCTTTCAAGTGGCTCGCCGGGGTAGGAGTTCTGAATGACCAGACCCTCACGCAGATCCAAATCCCCCGTCCAGTCGATCATGCTGTTGAAGAAATACATGTTGCCCGCGCCGGTCTTGATGATGTCACCAGCCCCGAAGAACCCACCTTCATTGGGGTTGAAATACACATCCCGGTTGGCGGTGCCCCCGCCAGTGAGAGTGGCGTTTTGCGTGTGGATGTGGAGGTCACCGACGATATTGTAGAAACCATCCAAGGCGATCTGACGGGCCGTGGTGTGCTGGAAATAAACTTGATCTCCAGCCTGCTCACCGAACTGGAACCACTCGCGATAGCGCACTTGGTCATTCCCTGCTCCGCCAGCCTGCTGAGGAGCAAATTCCAGCGTCACGTTGTTACGCACGATCGTGCCATCGGTCCACGAGTCGGTGGTGCCGAAAGGCGTGTGCTGGGCGTTATTGGCACCGCCACCTTGCAGGCTGATGGTGAGCGGTGTGGCACCATCTCCCAAGACCGTAAGACCGGTATAGGTATTGGCCACCCCCACCAGCGTCCCACCATCCGTGCGGGAGCCGAACTGCACCGTGCCAGTGCCCATGATCTGCAAACCACCGCTGTTGGGGTTGCTCGTCAGAGTAGCCACCGGATTGGCTTCGGACGAGATCACGCCGCGGAGCACCAGAGTCTTCGAGGCGTCGTCCAGTTCCACCGTTCCATCACCGCTGCCCAGGGTGACGTTCGCGCTCAGGGTATCCGTGCCTGTGCCGGTGAGGTTCAGCGTGCCGCCATTCATGTGCAGAGCGCCGCTGCCGAGGCGGCTGATTCCATCCATGGCCAGGGTAGCCGCACCGGTGATGTAGGTGGTGCCGTTGTAGCTGTTGCTACCCGTCAGCACCGTCGTGCCCACCCCCGTGAAGATCACGTTCTGGCTGCCCGTGATGCTGCCTGCGATGGTGACCGCGTCTGAAGCGTAGTTGTGCAAGATCAGGTCTTTGCCTGCGCCTGCCGTCACCGTCACACCATCCGCGATGGCGATGCCTCCGGTGTAGTTGTTGGTGAAGAGCAAGCCACCGTCATTGAGCGTCAGCGCCCCGCTGGCAAAGGCCGCACCGGCGGTATTGAAGCGCACAGACTCCGTCGTCCCTGCGACCACAGCGGCTCCAGTCAGATCGGTATGCAAACCGGCTCCCAAGCCGTCTGTGGAATATCCAGTGAAGGCGACCACATCGCCTGAGGCGTTCGCCATGGCCCAGCCTGTCGCTGTCGGCGTGGCGTCCAATGCCGCACCAAAAGTCGCGTAGGAATCCAAGCGCGTGCCATCGGCCAAGCCGCCCACGCGGAGTGTGCCTCCTGCGATGCTCTGGAAGTGCAGAGTCGCCCCGGCACTGCGTGTGCCCAGGCTACCGATCTCCAGCAAACCACTCCCTGCTGAGGCCAGACCTGAACCACCCGCCGTTAGGGTGAGAGTGCTGAATCTCTCCTGCCCGGCATTCGCCAAGGCCAAGACACCGCCGCCCATGAGCAGCTTGGCATCCAGCCCGACTCGGCGGTCAGGATTCACATCGTAGTTTTCCAGCAGCAAGAGACCGCCCATCACATTCACGCCTTCCACCGTGCTGGCTCCGGCCGTGGAGCCTTGGAGATTGACCGTGCCAGCTCCGATCTTGGTGATGGAGGTATTCACCCCATTCGCCACCGTGCCACCATCGACAAAGTTGGCGCGGATGCTCACTTCACCGCCTGGTGCGGCATAGAGTCGCAGATCGCGATCGGTCACCGTGAGGTAAGGGGTGAACTTGATGGTGCCGCTGCCGGTGCCAAAGACCACTTCCCCAGAACGGTTTTCACCGCCGATCATGGAGTTCCCCGTAGTATTGCCACGGCCCCAGTTGCCAGAGCCGAAGAGATTGTCAGGATCCGTGGTGTCCCCTCCCACAGTCCAGGAGGAGAGGTTAAAGACCGATCCTTCATTGGCGAGCACGAAGGCGAGATTCGAGGTGGTTTGACCATCACTGTCACCGCTGGCGATCAGCCCGCGTCCGCCCATGTGCAGTCCCGACATCGGATTGTCGGGATTCAGAGCCGAGGCTGCCGCCGTGGTGTAGAAGTCTCCAGTGCCCGAGTAGCGGAGGTAACCACGCTTCAGGATGATCTGGCCAGCGGAGTCATACTGCTGCCAGAGCTGGACGTTCGCTTCGTTCGTGGTGGCGATCACTTCCATACGCAGCACTTGGTTTTGATTCGCCGCAGTGATGGGTGATCCCACGGCGCCGCCGACCGAATCCCGAATGCTGCCTTTGAAGTCCAAGATACCACCGGCACCGGTGTAGGTGGTGAAGATACGTGACTCGGTGCCCAAGGCTCCCGCCACCGCAGTGCTCCCTCCATAGACATCTCCCAGGATGCTGCCGATGTTGGTGTTGTTCGTGTAAACGCGCGGGATGAAGTTACGGGTGTAGCCCGTGGCTCCGGCGCTGTCCACGTTGTCCAAGATGATGTTGCCACCCCAGGTCGCGCCCTGCTCCAGAGCCATGGCCAAGTTGTTACCGCTGATCTTGCCCACGTGAAGATCCACACCCGTCACCGTCACACCATTGCTCACCACCATGCTGCCCGCACCACTGAGATAGACGTTTTCACTCTGCCCCAGGGCGAAGTCACTGCGTGCATAGATGCTGCCATGGTTGATGTAGGTGTTCCCTGTGTAGCTGTTATTGCCTGTGAGGATCAGGGCCCCCGGACCTGTTTTCACCAGACCGTTGGTATGGGTGATTTCAGAAGCGATGGTCAGGGTGGTGTTATCTCCATCCACGCCTTCGTAACCATTCTGCTGCGTTGAAGTGTTGTAACGTGTGAAAAAGCCACCCACATAGATCTGAGCTTCCTGCCCACCGAAGTCGAGCTTACCTCCATTGATCTGCGAACGCAGATCCAAGTTCGCATTGCTGCTGTTGGTGATACTTCCACCACGATCCAACACCCCGTAGTTAGCAGTTTGGATCATGCCGGAGGCCACGGTCATCGTCGTGCCATTGCCCAGATGCAGAGCCGTGTAGTCCCCGCCCAGCGTGCTGGATGAGGTGGGGTTAGCCACCGTGTTCAGCACATAGGTGTCTGAATTGAAGGTGAGGGAATTCACCGTCTGATTCAGATTCAGGGTGAGGATGGAGTTTTGCCGTGTGCTGCCAAACTGCCCTGAAGTGAGGGTATCCGAGGTGCGGCCGACGATGCGCAGGTTCTGATCCGCCGTCAGTTGATTGTCCAGAGAGACCGTGCTGGAGGTGCCTGTATCGGGATTGCCCACCGTGACATACTCCGAGTCCTTGAGCGGCCGCAGGTAATTCCGGCCATTGCCATCCGTATCCACCGTGACCAACCGATTGGCGGTGTAAGACTCATCATAACGCTGGGTGACCCCACCCGTGACGCTGGTGGCATTCGTGCTGGCGATCAATGCCGTGCGAGTGCCACCGAAAAAGCCTTGAATGATTGGGGCGTTGCCATTGCTGCCGTTACCAGAGCCGAAGACAGTCGGCGCAGTATCCACGATCAACACGGCTTTGTCATTCACATTCCCAGTGGTGAAGTCAGCTCCGGCAAAATCCGTGTCGGCATCGAAGTTACGCAAATGCACCGAGGTCCCAGGCTGACGCACGATCTCATCGAAGTGCCAGCCCGCGTAGTCTCCCTGGAGGCGCGTTCCGTTGTTAATGGTATCCGCACCCAGGTTATACTCGATCCCTAAAACGCCGTCCAAAACCGTGATCGTGCCCACCTTTTCAATGCCGGAAAACACGCCGCCCGTGGCATCCATGCGCAACCGAGCATAACCATCTCCGACGATGGCCAGATCGTCCGACAGACGATCCCGAAACTCATCCACCGAGGTGCCGCCGGAAGAATAGAGGAAGATAGAGTTACGCTCGAGAACCATCTCCGTCATGCCCGGCAAGTTACCCGCGCTGGCCACATAGCTGGTGCCGCTGGCCGAGATGAAGCGTCCATGCCAATCTGGATTGTTGCCATAGAACCGGAAGTTACCACTGCCCACGCGGATCACATCGCCATTGCCAAAGAAGTCACCGCCGCTTTCATTGATGCGGAAGTCGGACCCATTCATGAGCTGGATACGAGCATCATCCAGAATCTGCACCTGACCGGCGAGGCGATAGACCCGTGCCGTGCCGACCGTGCGGAAGGTCCCCGCGTCCTGATAACCCTGACCATTGAGGGTAAACCACTCCTGAATCGTCGCATCTGAGGTAGTGCGCAGATCCAAGGTGCCGGTGGCGCCGAGCACCGTGCCATCGATCCAAGAGTTATTCGTGCCCAAGGTGCCCGCTCCCGCCGAGCTGCCCGCAGCAGCGATGCTCAGGATACCATCGTTGATCCAGGTGATGCCCCCATAGGTGTTGAACATGTTTCCACGCACCGTGCCATCCGGTGCGCCCGTCAATACCACGGTGCCCCCCCCGTCGATGATCAAGTCACCAATGTCAGGATTGCGCACATAGGAGGCATCCCACGCATTGCCCAGGCTGTTGGACTGCGTGTAACCATTGCCTGAGTGAACGTGGTTGTATTCTCCGCTGATGAAACCATTGATAGTTAGAACCTTGCCTGGCTCCACCCGCAGCGTGCCGCCATTCCCACCCAGGAAGATGGTGCGACCACCATTGAGGGTGATGTTTTCAGTGGCGTGTAAAACACCGCCGTTGAAGTGCAAATTCCCGCTATCCAGGACCGCCCAGGCACTGCCGTTGGAGCCCGTGCCGTCGTTGAGCGTGACGTAGATGCCATCATTGTAGCCGCTGCCGCCATTGGCCACGGTGATGTTATTCACCACGCGACTGCTCGCCGTGCTGTTGCTAGCGGTATTGAAAGTCGCGGAGAGGCCTGAGCCCGTGCCACCGCCCGAGATGGTGACTGGGTTTCCACTCGTGCCGTTGGAGTAGCTGCTCCCTGCTGCCACCAGAATGATGCGGGAAATGGCACCATCCACCTGGCCGAGCTGTGAGTCACTGCTGATCTGGAGGACGCCGTTGTTGAGATAAACCTCTCCTGTCAGGGTGTTGTCAGCGGTCAAGACGGTCGTGCCGCTGCCCGCATGCACGAGATTCACGCGATTGCTGCCGTCATCCGTGATCACTGAGCCGATGGTGGTTTTACCCTGGCCATAGTTATACAGCATCAAATCGCTGCTGCCCGCCGACCAGGTGCTGGTGAGGCTGCCACCCGTGATGGCGATATCCCCCGTGATCGTCGCTGGGACAAGCAAACCGCCTTGATTCAGAGTCAGCTTGTTGCCTGCGCCGACGTCCAGATTCACCGCATCGTTGAAACGCAGTGTGCTGGTTTCCGTATCGGCAGCCAGCACCGTCGCCGCAGTCAGATTCGTGTGGCTGGTGGCGGTGAAATTATCCGCGTCATAGGCGGCAAAGGCCTGAATGCCGTTGGTGCTCTGGCGACCTGCCCAGTGGATAACACCGTTGGTGGAGTCGCCATACACAGCCCAGGTGCCCAGGAAATCACCTGCCGTTGTCGAGATGCCAGGTGCATTCAAAGTTACCGCACCGTTGCCGTTTTCCAAGAACGCCAGAGAGGAGCCTGAACGACGTGTGAAGGTGCGACCAGAATTAGTGCTTCCGAGGGCAAGAATGGTGCTAGGATTCACGGTGATCATGCTCGCACCGTTCAAGAGGTAGATATTACCGTCCAAAGTTTGGGTGCGTGTGGAAGCCTGTGGACTGAGCTCCAGATGACCGCCGCCCCAAGTAGAAACAGAGGCGATGGCATTCGTGCCGGTGCTGCGAGTGCGGGCAAATTGGTTGTTGCCCGTCATCTCATTCCAGACGGCTTTACCGGCCATGAAATTCCAGCGGTCAACCGTGTAACTGCCGAGGGTGCTGCGATTAAAGACGACCGTGCCAGGCCCCACCATGGAGACGGTGGAGTTAAAGCTATCCGCCGTGGTGTTCCCATCCTCCAGACGGGCATTCACCACCAGTGTGCCACCTTTGGCCTGGAGGAAACGCAGGTCACGCTCCGTGTTGGAGTTTTGAAACAAGATCCGGTAACCGGTGGTGTTATCCAGACTGCCAATATAGGCGGTGCCGCTCGTGTGTTCACCGCCCAGCGTCAGCGTGTGGTTGCGGTTGTTGTTACTGATGTTGATGCGGTCGGCAAAGTTCAGCACTTGATCCGGCTGCGTCAGGAAGACGTGTCCGTGATAGGCATTCGTCGCTGAGTTGGCAATGCCCAAAAAGTTTTGAATCCCACCTAACCACATTTGGTTCCACTGGTTATCTTGGGAGATCCCTGCACGGGCGGCATCGGTGTGAAAACCGACCCCATCCAGCCCAGCCGCATTCGGATCATACATGATGCGGAAGTAACCCTGGGTGGCAAAGAGGGAGCCCGTAGCATCCCATTGTTGGAAGGCATTCACGTTGATCTCATCGTGACCGCGCATCTGGAACACCATCGAGTGATTGCGGTCCAGACGTGTGGCGCTATCCCCTGTAGCACCGACATTCGCCAGCGGCCCATCTACCGTATCCCGCACCTGGCCTTTCAGATTGATGGTCCCACGTTCACCGATGGCGGTGGACAGGATCGCCGGATCATTCCAGGTATCGTTGTCCGTGTAGTTCTCATTGTTGGCGGTATAAATATTGCCTGAGATGGTCAGCGTGCCGTTGTTGCGAGCCGTGATCACATTGGCTTGGAACTCACCTGAACCGGCTTGGTCGGCAATGTCCATGATGATGTCTCCGCCCCAGGTGCTGTGGGTGGTGCCTTCCGCACGCAGAACGGTGCGTGAGGTATCCAGGGAATTGGTGACGCGGAGATCGACGCCACTGATGTTGGTGCCGTATTCCAGGTAGAGGTTTCCAGCCCCGCCGATCACCAATTCGCGTCCGGCAGCTCCTTCACCCAACGCGCCGGGATGGCGCACATAGAGCCCAGCTTGCTCACCCACGTAAATATTGCCAGTGATGTCGTTCCAGGTTTCCAGATACAAATTGTTACGCCCGGTTTTGACCAGATCCGTCGCATTGATGATGTTGCTGCGCATAAAGGCGCTGCTGCCTGGCATGAAGGTGGTGAAGGTGCCGCTGTTGGCATCCAGATCATGGCGCGTCAAAGCCGAGTTGATGATCGCTGCCTGCCCATTCATGTCCAAGGAACCCCCACGAATGATCGCCTCCGCATTGGAGTTCACCGATTCGATGAAGGAAGCGAAGTTGATGATGCCGGAGTTGATCGTCAGGGTATTGCCGGGCTCGATGATGATGTAGTCACGTGCGGCGGTGGGGTCAAGTTGACCCGAAGACGTCGGATTGAAGGCAATGGTCAAGGAATTGACGGTCACATCACTGGTGATGTTTCTCTGCTCGTAGTTCGCACGGTCGGAGGCATTGCCCGCAGGGATGTAGCGATCGACAAGCCAGTTCGAGTTAGCCACCGGTGTGTCGCCCACGCTGTATTCCGAAGCGGTCAGAGGACGCAGATAGCCGTTATCAAGCGTCATCAATCCGATGCCAGAACCACCATAAGCATAGGCATTCTGGATGGTGTAGTCCGTGCGCGCTACAGGCAGCCCCGTGGTAGCCACGAAGCTGGCGGGCAGACTGCCGCCAAAGAGGCCAGGGATGACCTGCTGGGTGTTACTGCCAGGGCTGCTGCTGCCGACTAACGGCAGGCCCGCTGTGTTATTCAGTTGCAAGCGATCATCCGTGGCCTGCGTGCCCCAGACATGATTGCCGTTCATGTTGTAGATCTTGAGCACTCCGCCGTTGTTGAAATCGAGCGACTCAAAGCTGCCATCGAACTGACCGCCAGCACGAGTGTCGAGGAAAAGGTAGTTGGTGCCGAGATCCGCCACCACGTTGCCGAAGTTTTCCGTATTCGCATCGAAGGCGTCCGTTTCCATGATGAGGAAACCGTTACGCAAATTCAGCAGCCCATTGTCATTCAAGCGGTCATTGTTATTGACGCTGTTGAAGACAGGATTGGTGGAATTGTTCAACAGGGCCAGAGAACCCCAGCGTGTCAGCGTGATGGAGCTAGCCTGGTTCAGGCCACCGTCTGCACCGGCCAGAGACATGCTGAAATACTGCGACTCCGGTGCTCCCGTAGTGGGAGAGCTGGTGCTGTATTGGGCAGGCATGAAACGCCCGGTGTTTTGTTTGACCAGCACCTCCCCTTTGAAGTTGGGGTTGCTATTGGTGAGACGCAGCTCACGGTTACCCCGCTTGGTGAAGCCGGTACCGTCATTCTCGCCAGAAGTGTTATCGATCTGTCCCTGGATCTCCGTGACACCAGGATGATCATAAGTGGCCGTGGCGCTGTTGTAACCGCCGGAGCCGCCGCTCATGTTAAAGATGTTACCGCTCAGATCTCCGCCCACCAGATTGAATGTGGTGGTCGTTGTGAAGATTTGATCAAACATGCGCCCCGCCTCGGTATTGCCTTCACGAACCAGAGATCCGTTGTTCAAATTGAACGTTAGGCCATCAAAGGTTTCGGTCACCTTCGTATTGGCAGGATGCGTATTGCCTGTTCCCCAGTCTGTGCGGAATGTCACGCGGGCTGCTGCCACTGCATTGCCCGCTAGATCGCTATTGGTGCGATTGGGGTTAAAGGGATCTGACGTGCGACTGCCATTGGTCAGATCCACGCCATCGAAGGTGCCTCTGTAGTAACCCACATTGAAGGTCATTCCATCCACGTTGTTATTAGAGCTTGGCCCACCGGCCATCAACCCGCGATTGCGGAACTGCAGGGTGCCTTCGTGGATATTCCAGGAGGAACCGGTCTTGTTTTGAATATCCGCGTTATCAATGATGAACGTGTTGGTGCCGATCTTGGTGAAATCATTTCCCCCCATGTCCAGAATAGCGGCAATGGTGGTATCTCCAGCAGCATTCAGGTGAGGGCGTAACTCGATGGTAGAATAGCCGCCCACGGTGGCATCCTCTGCCAGGATCAAATGCGACAAGGTGCCTGTCGAAGAGGTATTGACCAGGGCACCCAAATTGTTAGGTCCGGCTCCAGCGATGGAGAAAATCTCCGTATCATCCGCCTGCACATCGTAGTCGCTGTCCCGCAGATCCACGCGGCCACCGTTGTTGATGATGGTTTCATTGCCCACCCCGCGCAGACCCGCAGTATTAGCACCGAAGGTGTTGGACGTGGTATTGCGCGCTCCGCCCTCCAGACGTAGCAAACCCGAATTGACCACGATCTGACCGGCAAAGTCATTGGTGTTCCGGTTGATCAAGAGCCAACGCACCGAGGTATCGGCATTGAGAGCGCTGAAGTTGATGATGGGGACCCCGGAGGTGCCACCGGTCACCAACCCGGAAAAGATGATCCCCTGACTGTTGGAATTGGTGTCTTGCACCTCGACGTCCACCGCACTGTTCAGGCGGATGGTGGAGGCAATGGTATCATTCCCGCCCTTGTTCAGCTTTGTGATGAAGGCATTCCCCGCAGAGGCTTCGAAGGTCAGGGTCCCACCGCTGATGGTGTAGCCACTGCCCCCAGACACATCCCCCAACCTGAGCCCCCCTAAAGTGACCGCTGAACCGACCCCGGAATCCAGTGTGATCGTGCGATTGGTACTGATCTGGAAATTGAATTGCGCGATGTGATCCACCCCATTCGGAACTGTGCCGTTCAACCAACGTGTGGTATCACTCCAGTTGGCGGAAGTATCGGAATTCCAAGACCCCGTGGTTTGTGCGAATGCCGTGTTTATAGCGCAGCTCACAAGGCTACAAATCAAGGCCAGACGCCCTAGTCGTCGGAGGTCGAGATGAGGTTTCTTCATGGTGGTCAGATCGAGTTTTTGGGAGTGTTTTCCACCTGTTGCCTGACAGGTGGTCAGAGGAGTGGAGGTCTCCGCTGATTTATTTTGCTCTCAAATTTTGATCTGATTTGCCGCTATCCGGCTATTAGACGATGGCTTGCGCAAGGCTAAGCAATGACTAGCCAACCAACAAAGGATAGAAACCTTTCGATACGCCAAAGCTTTATCACTCCAAGGTTGCCAGAGACCGTCTCAAAGGTTTGTTAGTCAGTCCCCAGCCCTATGCGAAAGCCATTCCAACCTCATCGAAATGCGCTTGTCACACTGAGCCTTCTCAGTGTGGCTTTGCTTTTCTTCACTCTGCCTGCGGATACAGCTCATGCTCAGGAAGATAACCTAAAGCCTGACAGCAGCTTCTTCACCAAAGAAGGCCCCTGGGGCAAGTTGCAATGCTATTACTTTTATCTGGAGGCCCCTGATTCCGTCGTCTCGCGTGCGCCCACACCCGATACTCAGACCCGCTGGAGGATCCCAGAATCGGAATTTACGGAATTTGAGCGGCTTATTTCCGATACGGAACTCTCAAACGACCTCGTCAGCCCTCTCTTCAATCCACGAGGCGTCATTCGCCGCAACGGAATCGTCAATCTCTTTCCAAGCTCTGCTCTGCTGGAGGCGATGAATAAAATCGATCGCCAGCGCATTTACGCCAAGCTAGCTAGTTTTCCCTTCAATGAATTTTACGAATATCCCATCTTTTTCCTCGGTGGCGATGTGGATTCCTGGGCGAAAAACTCCGGCCTTAGAGAAGACCTCGTGGCGATCATCCGCCACCTCTCTTATGAACGGGGAGACACCCTGGCCTTCAGTGACATCCCCATGCTGCTTGGCATGGCTCAGTCCGCCTCCGAGGCTCAATTCATCAAAAAGAAGCTCACCCGCACGCGCACCCTCATCGCCCGCCTCCAGATCAATCCCAAAACGGACATCCAGAAGATGCTGGACTACTGGTCCACAGGGTTAAATCTGCGCCGGAAGGAACTGGAGCCCCTCTTCCAAGCCACAGCCGCACAACCGGGAATCGATTACCTGGACCTTCTGCATGTGCTCCCCGCCTTGCCGCGTAAGCTGCTCTACACCTTCCCTGCGGATGACTTCACCACGCACATCCGCTTTCCCGACTGCCACTGGACCACACTGAATTTCTTCAATTTCACCGCCCAGGACTACTATCTCGACTCCCATCTGGCCTCCAGCGCCGTGCTGGAGAATTTCCAACAGATCGAGGGGCCCTACCGCTTCGGTGACGTGCTGATGTTCATCAATGCCAAGGGCAATGCCTACCATTCCTGCATCTATCTGGCGGACGATCTGGTTTACACCAAGAACGGTGCCAACCCGCTCATCCCCTGGGTGATCCTGGAGCTGGAGGATCTCAAGAGAATGTATAACATGGACCTCGGCCAGGGTACCATTCAGGGCTTCCGCCATAAAAGCGGCCGCCTGGAGTCTGAATAGAAAAGCTCAGTCCTTCACCTCGTAGTGCTTCTCACTGACAGAGTGGTCATGATCATAGACCTGCTCCTTCATGAGCTGGCCTGACTGGGACCAATAACGGTTCAGCCCGTGGCGCTTGCCATTGTCAAAGTTCGTCTCAGTGGAGAGCTGACCGTTTTCCCACCACTCCCTCACCACCCCATGCAAGCGGCCTTCTTTGAAGGGATACTCCCCTTTCAGGCTGCCACTCTTGAATTTATCCTTCGCTACGCCGGTAAAGGGTTGGCCATTGAGGAAATACACATCATCCTCCCACTTCAGCTCTTTATAGGTCACTTCCGCGACCGATTTCGGCGCGTCCTCAGCCCTCAAAACTAGGGGAGTAGCGGCCGTCAAAATCAGAAAACTCAAGAGGAATGGCTTCATGGAAAAAGGGATTCAGAGTCAGGCTCAGGGTTGCACAACAACTTCCACCGGGCAGTGGTCGCTGCCACGGACATCGTCCCGAATCCTGCAGGATGTGATGGCCGGACGCAAGCTTGCGGAAGACAGCCAGTAGTCCAAACGCCATCCGATGTTCTTTTCCCGCGCATCCGGGGTGCGTTGAGTCCACCACGTGTAGCGACCTGGTGACGGATCGAACTCACGAAACACATCCAGAAACCCTGCCTCCAGGTGTTGGGTAAAGCTCGCACGCTCTTCATCACTAAAACCCGGGTTCATGCGATTGGATTTCGGGTTGGCCAGATCGATCTCTTTGTGAGCGCAGTTCAGATCTCCACAGCTCAGCACCGGCTTCTTTTTCTCCAGCCCCTTCAGATAGGCGCGGAAGGCCTCATCCCACTGTAGGCGGTAGGGCAGACGGGCCAGCTTCGCCTGACTGTTTGGTGTATAAACCGTGACCAAATAAAAGTCAGGAAACTCCACGGTAATCATCCGCCCTTCGCGATCATGATCGGCCAAGCTCATGCCTAATGAAGGGCTCTTCCACGGCACTCGACTGAGGATGCAGGTGCCTGAGTAACCTTTCTTTTCGGCACTGTTCCAGATGGCCTGATAACCGGTGAGGAAACTGAGATCCACCTGCGCTTCTTCCGCCTTGGTTTCCTGGAGGCAGATCACATCCGCATCATGGCTCAGCAGGTATTCACGCAGGCCTTTATTGAGGGAGGCACGGATGCCGTTGACGTTCCAGGTGGAGAGTTTCATGCCGCATTTGCTAGGCGTGACATGCCCTCGATTCAAGCCCGGACCGCAAAGCTTTTTTCGTCATCCCGCACAGGTCCGCCTAACCAATAAAAATCAATCCGGCAGGAAAGCTTGCATCTGCAGCATAGATACGGCACACTAGCCCTTAATCATGAGAAAAGAGACGCTTCACAGCCATCGCCGCACCATCCTGGCGGCGAAGTGTATGGGAGCGTCTTTGTGCCACAGGCTCGGGGCCAGCCGGGCGTAAGCGGACAGTCCAGGTGTGCTTCCAGGACTGCCCGCAGACCCCAGCCTGAATCACATCACCCACTGCCTCTTCTGCGTCCACATCATGCTCTTTCGCGAGAGCCTGTTCGCACTTCCCTTTTCTGGTCATGAATCCCACCCGCATGCGGATGTCCACCATGGATGTCCTATCCCCTGCCCCAACTCTTTTCCAAAGGCTGCTCCAAGCAGTCAAAGATCTCCGCCCTCGCTCAAATCAGTCACTTTCCGTGGGGCCCACGGCGTCAACTCACCCGCGCCCAGGCACTGCCCTGTGCTGGAGAGTCACCGCCACCCTGACTCGCGAGGCCGTCTTTGGCATTGTGTCCGTCCAGTCTGAATGCCATGTCACCGCCACCTCACGCACAGATGCTCTCGCTACAGCGCTGCATGAACTGGCCAAGAGCTACCCGGGTTATCAATGCGCCACCATCCGAGCCGATGAAGGACCTGGCGGCTGAGTCGACTCCAATTTTCATCCCCCTTGCTCGACGTTTAAGCGATCCAGCAACTCACGCATTCCAGGCCCGATGCGTCGGAGCTCGTCGCGATGAGCATAGGAGAGCTTCTCCAGCACGCGCTCTCCGCGCCGTGTCAGCACCACATGCACACGTCTGCGATCCACAGGGTCAGTCTGTCGTGTCACGAGATGTTCCGTCACCATCCGATCCACAAGCCCCACGGCACTGTGATGCGTGATCTGGAGACGTTCTGCCAGCTCACCCACCGTCATGCGACCGGCCACAGAAAAGCCCTTGATGGCCAACAAGGCCTGGTGCTGCTGCGGTGTGACACCGGCCTCCTGAGCAGCCGTTTCACTGAACCGAAGAAACTGGCGCATGGCAAACCGGAAGGTAGCTAGGTGCTCATATTGAGCCTGGGTGATCGGGCGTTCCTGGCGCATCGCGCACGTATGCAAACAATAACCGTGCCAAACCGGGAGTATATTTGACAAATCGTAATACGATACAATCGTGAGAAGATATGATTTCACCTCAGCTTTGCCACTTAAATGCAGACTTGGAGAGAATGGCTAGGCGTTGAACTCAGTGAGGTGAGTCTGAAGGAAAAGTTGATCTCCACCCTCGGAGGGATCGCCTCCATCTGGATTCTGATCACCCTTGGGCGTTGGGGACTGGATGGTCTCGGCCGCCACTTCGTCGTGGGCTCCATGGGAGCCACTGCGGTGCTCCTCTTCGCCGTGCCGCACGGTCAGCTCTCTCAGCCTTGGCCCGTCATTGCGGGGCATGGTTTCTCAGCCCTCATCGGGGTGCTCTGTGCAGGTTGGATCCCCATTCCCGAGCTGGCCGCAGCGGCGGCTGTCGGTCTAGCCATAGGCACCATGCATCAGCTCAAGTGCATCCACCCGCCCGGAGGAGCCACCGCACTCACCGCCGTCATCGGAGGCCCCATGATCCGCGAGCTGGGATTTGGCTTCATCGTCTGGCCCATTCTGATCAACGCCCTGTGGATGGTCCTCTTAGCCATCCTGTTGAATGCGGCCTTCCGCTGGCGGCGCTATCCCGCCAAATGGGTGCGGCCAAAAGCCGCTCAACCTACGGCTCCGACGCCTCAGGAACCCACCCACGAAGAGATCGTTCATGCCCTCAAGAGCCTCGACTCGTTTGTGGACATCACGGAAGACGATTTACTGCGTCTCTGCCAGATCTTATCGCGAAGGCAGACCTCTCAAACCTCGCGGAAGCAGCCGACCGATTCACGACCTAACATTCATTGCACACGCTGAATAACGAAGACCTTGCTTTCATTTCATCTTGAGTTATTTTCGAGGTTGTAATGAAATCCAAACCGGCACGCTACTCAGCCACTTCCCTCAAAGCAGGGATGGGCACGCGTGCGGTCCGGTGCCACCGCCTCGTGGCAAGCCGGGCTTAAGCGGGCGACTCTTTGCAGCTCCGAGAGCCTGCCCGCATCCGCAGAGAAATTCCATGCGAGACCGGCCCAAGCCATGTCTCAGGCTCTATCCCTGAGACCATCTCGCCTGATTCAGGAATTTCCCCACTCGCACCCCTGAGCTGCCCAGGCCCGTCGGCCTAACTTTCTTTGATTTCACCCCTGTAAAGAAACAGGCGCTGCATGTCCACGCCCTGATCCTCCACACATAACCGCTACAGACCATGAACAAGATTCTCTACTATGACCGAGTCCACCTGCGTGCTTTGCAGGAGGCGGAACTGCCTGTCGATGAACGGGAGCTCATCATCCAAATCGTGCCCAACTATGAAGCGGATGTCCTGAGCGGCCGCATCTCGGCTGACGCGCCTCTGGCAAAGGCTGTGCTGCATCGTCGCCAAGGCGATGTGGTGACGGTGCGCACCCGCGATCAGTCCATCCCCATGCGGATTCTCGATGTCGAAAAAAGCCGTGCAGCCGGTTAAAGTCGCATGGCTCATCTGGGGCTTGATCGGCATCCCCCCTGCTGATCAAGCCCATCCCTGATGAGGTAAATCTTGCGCCATAGACCTGTCGGCCACTTTTTTTGATCAATGCCGCATAACAGGTGCTCAGTGAATGACAAACCAAGCGCATCGCATCGGGGATTACGATGCTTTGGTTTAACCATGGACCCACAAACTCACTCCCGTCGTTGGTTGCGTCGTCTCAGTCTGACTTCATGCGCAGCCCTATCATTCATCAGTGCTCTTCAGGCTGGCACTCCGGCTCTCTCTGGCAAAGCGCCCACCGTGCCGGTGGAAGCGGTAAGCTGGAAAGAACACACGATCGCTCCAGTAGCCAACCCCTTCTTCCATGAAGATGCGGTTATCCGCTCGGAGATTCGTCCCGTCTTTGTCTATCATAACATCGACGATGAATTCCTCGGTGGCGGCAATGCCCAACTTTACGCCATGCAGATCCGCTATGCCATCACCGATCGCTTAGCCTTCATCGCTACTCAGGATGGCTACTTCGACATTCAGAACGATGCGATTGCCAATCCTGAAGGCTGGATGGATCTGGCCTTGGGCTTCAAATATGCAGTCATCGATGATGAAGCCAGCCAGTTCATCCTGACACCTGGGTTCACCTTCAAGATCCCGACCGGTGACCGTGAGGTTTTCCAAGGCCGCGGGGGTGGTGAGTGGGATCTGTTCATCGCAGCGCAGAAGGGTTTCGGAGACTTCCACCTCTCCAGCAACCTCGGCGTTCGCCTACCTAACAACACGGATGAAAACAGCACCTTCCTTCACTACAGCATGATGGCGGACTACTACACCTGCCGCTGGTTCATCCCCTTCGTAGCGTTCAACGCCTACACCGTGCTGGATGATGGTAACAACATCGGGCTAGATACCGAGGGATATGACGTCATCAACTTTGGCTCCAGTGAAGCCAATGGCGTGACCCAAGGCACCCTCGGTGTCGGCTTCCGCTCACGGATTCTGAACAATGTGGACCTCGGCTTTGCGTATGAAAAAGCCATCATCGAGCCCCACGGCCTGACCGAGGATCGCTTCACGGTGGATGTGTGCATCCGCTTCTGAGTTAGTCGCGGCCTGTAGGTCGGGCCGCTTTTATCACTTTGGTTTGCAGTTGATGAGCGGGGTGTCTGGAGACTTTCTCCAGGCACCCTTTGCTTTTTCTTCCAAGTGATGTTTATAGGGCTCCATGAAATGGTCCCTGAAAATTGCGACAGTGGCAGGCACGGAAGTTCGCATTCACTTCACGTTTTTCATTCTGCTGCTGCTGGTCGCTCTCCAGGGCATGGGCGGAGGCCATGGAGCTAGCGGTGCCATCGAAGCCATCCTCTTTGTCAGTTCGGCTTTCCTCTGTGTCCTGCTGCATGAGTTTGGGCATGTCTTTGCCGCTCGCGGTTATGGCATCCGCACGCCAGATATCACGCTCCTGCCGATTGGAGGCGTGGCCCGCCTGGAACGCATGCCGCGCAAGCCGACGCATGAGCTCGTCGTGGCGGTCTGTGGCCCTCTCGTGAATGTCGCCATCGCCGCCGCTATCTGGCTAGCCATCGGCATCAAGGGAGTGCTGAAACCCGACCTGGAGTTTGCACAAACCGGACACTTTTGGGAAAACCTCATGAAGTGGAATCTGATCATGGTGGTGTTTAACATGGTGCCCGCCTTCCCGATGGATGGAGGCCGTGTGCTGCGGGCCTTCCTGGCCATGTTCACCGACTACGGTCGTGCCACCCGTTGGGCGGCGACGATTGGCCAAGGCATCGCGCTCTCGGTCGCACTGTGGATGATTCTGTCGGGCCACTTCCACCCCATTCTCATGATCATCGCTTTCTTCATCTTCATGGCTGCGGGCCAGGAAGCCGCCGCCGTCACGCAAGACGAAGCCACTCATGGCCTGCGGGTGAGGGATGCCATGATGACGGAGTTTCATACCCTGCCCCAGCACGCCACACTGCGGGATGCCGTGGATCTGCTGCTGTCGGGTTCTCAGCAGGATTTCCCCATGCTGGATGCCGGGGGCAATCTGCTCGGCGTGCTGAGTCGCAATCGACTCGTATCCGCCCTCTCCGAGCACGGACCGCTGCACCCTGCCGAGGAGGTCTTGGAAATCTGCCCTGACTCCGTGACCAGCGCCGTCAGCCTGAGCGAAGGCCTGGAGCGCCTACGCGCCACGAGCTGCCCGATGATGCCCGTCGTGGATGCCAACACGGGCCGACTCATCGGACTGCTCACGGCCGAGAATGTCGGTGAGGTGCTGATGATCCGCGCCGCGTTGCGCAATCGGCATTGATCGTTCGACCTCAGTTACGTTACTTCTTCCCCTCCCCCGGCGTCCATTCGCTATCGCCTGCCACGCGTAGATCCACCAGCGAGATGCCCGGGTTGGTAAACTGGATGCGACGCTGACGGAACAAAGCTCCGAGCGCCTGCTTGAAGGCCTTTTTACTGCAATCGAACTGCTGACGAATCACCTCTGGAGCCGTGTCATCGTCATAATCCAAGCGCCCACCTGCGGCCTTCAAGGCATCCAGGATCTGGTCGGTCAAAGAAGCCACTCTTTGATACCCCGCCGCATCCAGACTGAGGTCGATCTTACCTCCGGGCCGAATGGCGGAGACAAAGCCCTTGAGCTTCTGCCCAGGCTCCAAAGTCGCGCCGACTTGGTTATGGTAAAGCAGACCCTGGTGAGCATTCTCCACGATGGCATTGTAACCTAAAGGGGTGCGGTTGACGATCACCAGCGACACGGGTTGCTTGGGACGATAACGCGGCGGTTGTTTGCTGAGGTAACGATTCAGCTTCGTCGTTGCGATGATGCGATGCGAGCGCTCATCCACCATAACGTAAACCAAGACCTTATCGCCCGCATAAATGGGGTCTGCCTGCTCACGGAACGGCAGCATCAGATCCTTGGGCAGGCCCCAATCGAGAAAGGCCCCCACATTGCGGTTCACGCTCACCACCTTCAGCGCAGCGAACTCTCCCACCATAGCCAGAGGTCGCTCGGTGGTAGCGATCAGCCGATCCTCCGAGTCGCGGTAAACGAAGACCTCCAGGACGTCATCCAGCTGGGTGCCGCGAGGGACATAGCGAGTCGGCAACAGGATCTCTTCATTCTCCCCTCCTCCCAGGTAAACGCCCTGAGGCGTGCTGCGGAGAACGGGGAGTGGATTGATTTGACCAAGGGCGAGCATGGGATGTGAATCGCTACTGTAGCCACAGCTCGGCCTCTCCACAAATAGCAAAGGATGGCCATGAGCCATCCTTTGCATCGATTCGAGTGAGAGTGCGGTTACTTCAGATCAGAGATTTTGAGGCCCTTCTTGAAGCCATTGAACCCATAGGCGGTCGGATTGTAATCGCCCACCAGCGTCACGTCAGCCTTAGCGGGGACATCCATGCCCAGGCCCCAGTAAACGCCATTCACCACGAGGCGGCGCAGGCTTTCGTTGGTCAGGTCCGTCGCAGCGCCCATGGTGGTGCAGAGGATCTTATTCTCCGTGCCAGCGTCGTTCTTTACCACCCGAGTCCAGGCGATGGGCATCATCGGCTCATTTACCGCCTGCTCCTGCTTATCGGAGGCTCGGGCTTTCACATGGCTGGCAGCCGCCGTGTCGGGGGTCATGCCCGTCAGCACCTTGCCACGCAGCAGGATCTTCGCATCGGCAGCCGGATAGGCTTCATAGACATCGCTGGTGCCAAAGATATCCGTCACACCTTGCAGCACCGGATCGCTGGCATTGGCGCTTTCGATGACCGCTTGGGTCGCTTCAAACTTGTGTTTACCCCAGTGGCTCACCCAGGTTTCACCCAGCACCTTTTTGCCCCAGCCACCCTCATTGTTCCAGTTCCAGGAGACATAAGCACTATCCTTGGGAATACCGGAGAAGGCATGCGTGCTCGTGCGCAGCGCCACCACCGCCACGCCACGCTTGATGGCCGCATCAAACCTGGCCAGCGTCTCTTCATTCCATTTACGGAAACGAATCAGCATGACGATGGCATCGGCACTGTCCAGCGCCTCCGGATGGGTCAGGCTACCGCCAGCCGTCGGGTCCACCCCACCATCCGCACCCACGGAAAACAGCACGGTGGTCTTAAAACCGTGACGCTCTGTGAGCAGGCGCGCCAGCATGGGCATGGCTTCCTCACTGCGATACTCTTCATCCCCTGCCAGCAGCACGACGTGCTTGTTGATGCTCGGGCCCGAAGGCGCATAGGTGAGGTAATCTTCTGCGGCAAGGCAGGAGCCCAGAGGCAGGGTGGCCAAGAGAGAAGCAAGGAGTGTGCGACGACGAATCATAGTGGGTTGGTGGTATCTATCAGTGAGGGTTAAAAATGGGAAGAAGACTTTCAATCCTTCGTCACCTTCAGCGTGCCCCACATCACGAGGGCATGACCGGGGAAGGTGCAGACGAATTCATAGTCACCGGGTTGGGCGGGGGCCTTGACTTTGAGCTGATCCTTCTGACCAGGCTCCAAGAGCTTCGTGGCCGCGATGATGTCTTTTTCAAAGACAGGTGGCATGTAAGCACGACCTTGTTTATCCAGCTTATCCGGGGTCATGGTCATGGCGGCATTGCCGATCTCCATGTGCTTGCCTGGAGGCACGATGACGAAGTTATGCGGCATGACGTCATCGTTTTCGAAGATGACCTCGAACGGTTTACCGGCCCGCACGGTCAGCTGCGTGGTGTCAAAGCGCAGCTGCTCATGGACGGTGTGGATGATGAAGACATCCACACTCACGGAGCGCAGTTCCTTCAGCACAGCCTCGGATGCAGCGCCCTGCAGAGCCGCCATTTCCTTCGCAGCGGTGATGATCTCGACATATGCCTGCTTGGAGCGATCTCCTGCAGGGACGGTGTTAGCATAAGCCAACACACTGTCCGTGATCGGCTTCGCCTGACCTGCGTTCCAGACAGCTTTCGGAAACTTGATCAGCGAGCGAGCTGCCGTTGACCGCTCATTGCCTTCGATGAGATACTTCGCCACGAGGTCGAAGTTCTCCTTGGCTTTCGCCGGACTCATCAGCGGCAGGGCGGCCAGCACGGCACGCAGCGTCTTTGCATCCGTCTTGGAGTCCTCCAGCAGAGCCTGAAGATGCGGCTGAAACTTCGCCCGCAGACTCAGCTTGGTGGAGGGGATCAAGGCGATGGATTCCAGCAAGGCCAAGCGACCTTTCGGAGTCGCGCTTTTCCACACCTCATCGGGTGTCGAATCGGTGATGACCAACGCCGCGGAGGCGGATCGGATCACAGGCTCCTGGGTTCCCTTCAAGGCCAGATCTTGAATGGCCAAACGATGACGCTGCAAGTGCCCCTGAAGCTCCAGCACCAGGATCTTGCCAATCTCTTCCGCCGTGGCGTTTAAGCGACCACCTGCGGCATCAATCCGCTGGAGGATCTTCACGATCTCTAGCGTGCGATCATTCCCCGTCAGCTTCACCAACTCCGTCAGTGCATTGGCTCGCACATCGGCAGGCAGCTTCGGACGCGTGAGTTTCTCGATGAGCACAGGCTCCACATCGGGCAGGCCTTTCAGGTCGGCATCACTGGCCTTCGAAATGAACTCCGCCAAAGCTTGTGGGTCCTTCGGCAGCAGCTTGGTCTTCACCACACTCTGTAGACCACGACGGCACTCGCCAAAGACGTGCTCCGTGTAGTAGTCCATCGGATACTTGAGCGCATCATAAGCAATCTCCAGCGCCTTCTCAGCCTCAGGAGTCGGCTGATAGAAACTGAGCGCACGCACCCCCTGCATGCGCACGCGGGGGTCTTCATCATTCACAGAAACCTTGAGCAAGTCCAAGGCACCTGGAACACGATCCTTCCAATAGCACAACACACGTGTCGCTGCGGCACGTGCACGCGGATCGGGGGAAGCCAGGACTTGCTTCAGCAGCTCCACATCCACCACATCCACCCATTGATGCGTCCACAGTGCTTCCAATCGATGATGCTCATACTCAGGATCGTTTTTATCCAACGCAGCCGCCCATTTCTTCGCTGCGGCAGCGACCTTTGAATGATCGTGTTTGGCCAATTCCACCTTCGCCAACTGGCGGGTGCCATCTTCCCATTCCTTGAGCAGATCCAGCAGCTTCTCGATCGGCTCGCCATCGATCTTCTTCGGCTTCAGCAGCGGACGACCTTCATACGTGACCTTGTAGATGCGGCCATGTTTGTGGTCACGATTCGGGTCACGCAGATGATGCTGCATGTGGCCAATGATCGCATTGGACCAATCACAGAAATACAAAGCGCCATCGGGCCCCACATTCACACAGGATGGACGAAACGTTGGATAGACCGCTGGATCAGCCTTCACCAGATCCTCCACGGTTTCCCCCTTCATACCGCCGCCTTCCTGACTCAGCTTCACACGCCAGATGCCCTGAAAGCTGATGACGTTGCAGTTGAGAAAGTTGTTTTGAAACTCCTCCGGGAAATGACGGCTGCTGATGATGCCGTTGCCAGGGCTCGGCCGTGCAGGGCGATCCCAAAATGGCTTCATCTTCGCACTGCCCCCGCCTTCACGCGGCAGGTAGCATGAGGAAGCCTCAGCAAAGGTATTCACATTACCCGTGGCGTCGGTGAAATAAGCATTGCCCCAGCGATCCCAGATCTTCCCGTGCGGGTTCACCGTCGCATCCGTGGTGAAGCGCTGCAGTTCCTGTCGATTCAGATCGTAGCGATAGATCGCTCCATTGGTATTGCGCACCACCCCATAGATCGTCTCCACCTGCGTGCGATGGAAAACGCCGTCGCTGGGATAGATAGCACCACCATTGTCATAGCTCAGGTAGCAGGTCTCATGATGGCTATCCGCCGCGCAAAGACCGGTCAGGATGCGCTCGCGCTTATCCGCTTTGCCATCACCATCGGTATCAGCGATGTAAACTAGGCTCGGGGACTGCATGACGATGACGCCATCCTTGTAGATCTGAAACCCTGTGGGGCAGTTGAGATCATCGGCAAAGGTGGTCATCTTATCGGCTTCACCATCGCCATTGGTATCTTCAAAGATCAGCAGGCTGTCGCCTTTCGGACTTGTCGGCGTGCGCTCAGGATAGTTCAGCCAGGCACTCACCCACAGGCGGCCTTTAGTATCCCACTGCATCGCCACTGGATTGACCAGTTCAGGGAACTTCTTTTCATCTGCAAAGAGCTGGATCTTCATGCCGCTATGCACCTGGATGTCCTTCAGCTTTTCCTTGGCATCGGGGATCGCCACTAGACCATCTTCCGTGAAGGTCATGCCAGTCATCGGCACCTTGTTAAACTCTTTGCCTTCCTTGGGGTCCGGCATGTTCGTCGGCACCTTCTCCACGGCAGGGAGGTTATCATCCTTCACCACCAGATCGCCCCCTTTAGCGATGGCCCACACGCGCATGTCACGATTCGCCGTCTTCACATCACGCTGAGTCATCTCCTCCTGCATCACCTGGTAGTTGGAGATGTAGGGTTTCTCCGGCGTCTTCTCGTTTTGTTTGAAGCCGCCCACACCTGCCTGATACGCCAAGCCGCTACGGCCGCCGTAAACATTGTAGCCATCCACAGAGCGATAGCGCTGGTGCCATTCCCAGTTTTTTTCCACGACCGCGTGGCGCAGCTTGTCATTCACCTCAGCCGCTTCTTTGCCGGTCAGCGCCTTGTAGGCAGCTTCGGCCACCACCTTGTCGCCCGCTTCCGTCAGCAAGAGGCCATTCAGAGTCAGCGGCTTCTGCCCGTAAGCTTTTTGGCTGACCGCAAAGAGATCCACAAACGCCACCCCGTTGGCCGCAGCCACATCACTCATGGCCGCCGTGTAGTTTTGTAGATTCGTATTTTTTTCCTCCACAGGCGGCAGGCTCGGGTCCGCCAGCTTCTCCAGAGCGATGGGAGAAAACAGCACAATTCTCGGACTGCCCTTGCCGTTGTAGTTCTTTGCCTTCGTTTCCTTCAAAAACGCATCCAGGTTCTTTTTGAAGGCATCCAATCCGTCGTAACCTTTGAAAGACTCATTGTTACCGTAAAAGGCAAAGATGACATCCGCTTTCACCTTCGCCAGCCACTCATCCCGCGTGCCAAAGCCATCCACCCGATGCCAGGTCTGCACCTCATCCCCTGAGAAAGCTAGGTTACGAAAAGTCAGATCCTTATCCGCATTTGCCTGCACCAGCATCGTCTCCAGCCACCCGAAATGCTGCGAGCGGTCCGGCAACGCATTGCCCAGAATGGCAATCGAATCACCCGGTTGAAACTCGACCTGAGCCTGCAAAGGCAAGCTCAGCGCCAAAGCAGCGAGAAAAGTAAAGAGGCTGGATTTCATAAACGCGGTTGGGGAAAAGCAGACGCAAGGAAACGGACCATCAACCCCGAAACTTTTCGCCTGGATCAACCAACCCACGTCAGAGGCCCAAACCGGACACTCAAAATGAAACTTTGTGAACCTCGGCCGGCCTTTTTGTCGACTTTTTCATTTTGTCCCGCCTCCCACCGTAACCCGTTGTCTCCCAAGGCTCAGAATGGGAACAAACCAGGGAACAAAAGGTGACAACCGAATCCACCCGTCGCCATGCCATCCCGGACCTGGGGGATTCACAGGCCGGGAGTCAAGGGGGGGAGATCCGTAGCGGTGCGGAAGGAATCCTTGCACTGGAGTCCAGGCTTTAGTCGGTGCAGCGCTTCAAGCCCAGATGAAGCCGAACGGGCGACAAAAACGAAAGCGCTACTTTCCGGTATACCCGCATTGCGGGTTAACATAAGTAGCCGTGGTGGAGCGAAGCGAGGCCACGGGATCGTCCGGCACAGTGCATTCACTCAGGGACAGCCACGTCGTTGCGCCACCTGGACAGGCTGGACTTTCGTTAGAGAGAAATGCATGCCGCAAGAATCTACTCACTCAATTCCATCAGACTGCTCGACTGTCGCTCTCGATACCAATTCCTCACTGGGTCGAGCAACAAATGCATGACGGCTAAAACCACGGCCGGGGCGAAGATCAGGGGCTTCAAGTAAGGCATGGTGTTTTCAATCCTATTCCAGGTTATAAGCGCTAAAACTGTACTGCTAGCTAAAGCATCCACCGAGACAATGGTCATTGATACGAATAGATCAAAGGGGACACATCGAAGAACAAACCACACGAACAACGCCAAGTTCAATCGCATTGCGATGCCTGGATAACTCACCGCCCAGGGAGGCATGAAGCCTAACACTGCCTCATGCCAAAAGACCAGTCCCGCTGTGTAGATCGCGAGCCAGCCCCACGCCATCCCACGTTGCCTCCGGCTAAAGTAGCGGGGAGTCATCCACCAAACCCAGAAGAGCGGGAGAAAGGCCAGACCGATCCAAAAGAAGATCCGTCCGCGTCGAGTATCCAGATCTTTTGGGGAAGCTATGTCCATGTCGGCAGTTTAGAAAAAGGACCGACTGCTGAAAAGAAAAAAGCACCCACCCGACACAACCGAACACGAGAGGAGCGCGGAGACTCCTCTCTTGGGCTTCGACTCACTTCGGCAGCATCGTCAGATACTGCTCTTCCATCTGCTTCACTTTGGTGCGCAGGGGTTCGAGTTGAGGCTGCATCTTGGCGAGTTCGGTGTTGATCTCGGCGAGGTTTCTGTCGCGCTGTGGAGTGTCTTTCTCAGCAGCGGCGATGGTGGCCTCGGAGCTGGCTTTCTTTTTCTTGGCTGTTTCTAGAGCCAGCATGGACTGACCAATCTCGGCTTTCTTCGCATCGAGGATTTTCACCTCGGCTACGAGTTTACCGTGTGCGTCCGCATAGGTTTTCTCCAGTGGCGGTAGGGCAGCTTTGAGTTGAGCGATGGCGTCGTTCAACGGTTGAGCTTTGCTGGCGAATTCTTTCTCCAGGGCCGCAGGGATGGCCTGCTTTGCGGCGAGGGCGTTTTTCTGGGCAGCGATTTCCTTGCTGATGCTGTCATGCTGACCTCGGATCGGAGCCACGGCTTTCTCGGCTGCGGCGACTTCGGCTTTGGCTTGGGCCACGCGCTTCTCACCTTGGGCGGCGGCGGCATTGGCGGCGTTCAGTTCGTTCTTGGTTTTAGCCAAGGTCTGACGTGCGGCATTCAAAGCTTTATCAGCCGCTTCGCGGGCTTCACGACGGGCATCGAACTCGGACTGAGCATCGGCCAGTTTCAGGGTGGATTCAGCCGCTTGTTTCTCGGCTTCGGCCTGCTTCGCTTGGGCAGCGGTCAGAGCTTGCTCGTGAGGCTGAGCGTTTTCGTTTTTCGCCTTTGCGTCGTTGAGAGCTTTTTCGGCTTGAGCCACGGCTTGGCGCGCGGACTTGATGGCGGAGCCGGTGCCTGCGGTGGCTCGGCGAATCTCAGCCAGGGTCTTATCGGCAGATTGGATCGCTGCGACGAGTTGAGGCAGGGCCGCTTCGGCATCCTTCACGGCTTTCTCCTGAGCAGGCAGGGCAGCGGTGCGCTCCGCTGCGGTCTGCTTGGCCTTCGCCAAACTGCCTTCTTGTAGAGTCACATTGGCTTGTTTGGCCTTCAGTTGTTCTTCAGGGCCTTTGAGCTTGGCCGCGACTTCGACGAGCTTTTTGTTCAGCGGGTCAATGACCTTCTGAATGTCTTCCGCCGATTTTTTAGCAGCTGCAGCGCCTTCATCACGGGTCTTGGCCAGCGCAGCCACTTCGGCTTCACGAGCCGCCAGCATTTGCTTGTGCTCATTCAGTTTTGCGGCGGCCGCCGCATCGGCGGCGCGGGTCGGTTCCGTGGCTTTTTCCAGGCCTTCCAGTTCCGCCTTCAAGCGTGCGAGAGTCGCTTCGTGTTGCGGGATTTGATTGACCGCTTCGGCGATGGCTTTCTTGGCGCTCTCGATGCTGGCGGCATTGGCGACCTTGGCGTCTTCGTTCTCCTTTTTCGCAGCGGTGTAGTCGTTGATATCGCCTTCCAGCTTCGCAAGTTTTTCCTTCTCACTCAACACGCCGACATTGAACTGAGCGGCTTTGAGCACGGTGGGCAGTTTTTGATACAGCGCGATCTGAGCTTTCTGATCGGCCAGTTGGGCTTGAGCCGAAGCCGCAGCCGCTTTGGCATCAGCGATCTGCTTCTCGTTATCCGCGATCTTTTTGGGCCATGCTTCCAGGGCCTTTTTCTGCTCAGGCAGTTGTTTCTCTTTCCCAGGCTTGGCGGCCTTGAGCGCAGCCACTTGGTCCTGCGCAGCCTTCACGGCTTGATCAAAGCCAGCCAGGGCTTGTGGGGGCGTCGCTGCGGCTTTTTTCAGCGCTTCCAGCTTACCGCTCTGCTCACCAATGCTTTTGGTTAGCTCTGCGACTTTAGGCGCATCTTCTGGCTTCGTGAGAGCCGCTTTATCGGCATTGAGTTTCGCCAAGGCAGCCTCGGTGGTTTTGATCTCCGCCAGGGATTG
This sequence comes from Prosthecobacter debontii, assembly GCF_900167535.1. Classification (NCBI taxonomy): domain Bacteria; kingdom Pseudomonadati; phylum Verrucomicrobiota; class Verrucomicrobiia; order Verrucomicrobiales; family Verrucomicrobiaceae; genus Prosthecobacter; species Prosthecobacter debontii. The sequence continues at coordinate 539,783 of NZ_FUYE01000001.1, read as the reverse complement.
CTCATGCTTCTTCAGCAGCTCCGCCTGAGCATTGCGCTTGGATTGAGCTTCCGTCACAGCTTTCTCGCCTGCAGCGATCTGGCCAGGCAGATTCTTGATCTCATTTTCCAGAGCAGCCACCGCCGCTTGAGCTGCTGCGGATTGCTTCTTGGTTTCCGCCAGGCGAGCCTCTGCGGCGGCCACTGCATCAGCGGTTTGTTTGACCTTGCCTTCCACTTCAGGCAGTTGCGCCACCAGGGTGGTCGCGATTTTTTCAGCTTCGACGATGCGCTGCGCAATCAATGGGGGATTGCTGGAAAGCTGACCCCGCTCCGCCATCTTGGCTTCGAGGGACCACAGCTTGATCTCCCCACGCCAGTTGGCCGAAACCACCGACTTAGAATCGAAAAGCGCGGTCACTTTCGTCACCACATCCCCTTGGCTAGGTGCTTCACCCACCTTGTTACCATTGATGTCCCAAAGGCGGATCAAGCCATCGTTACCGCTGGAAACGAGCTTACCATCCGGTGTGAAGGAGACGGACTGGACGCCACCACCATGGGCAGCCCAATTTTTGATCTGCTTGCCTTCATTCATCTCCCAGATGCTGATGGTGCCATCGGCGGAAGAGGAGGCGAGCACATTGGAATCACCACGCCAAGCCAGATCGGTGCAAGCACCCTTGTGCTGACCCAGGATGTAAAACTCACCGCCATTGGAGGCTTCCCAAACCATGACGTTGCCATTACGGTCTGCGGTGGCGAGCAGCACTCCATCAGGACTGAACGAAGTGCCCATGATCCACTCGGTGTGTTTGCTGATCACATACAGCTCTTCACCCGTCGCGGTGTCATACACCTTCACTTTCTTGGAAGGACTGCCAATGACGGCCATTTTCTGATCCGGGCTGATATCCGCACTCATCACTTGGTCGAACTCCTTGCCGACCTCGACGATGCGCTTGCCCGTCTTCACATCCCAGACAATGGCATGGCCCATCTTGCCACCACGACCGCCGCCCATGATCAGGAGCGAGCCATTGCGGCTGAAACGCAGACTGCGGGCATAACCTTCCTCATAGGGGAACACCCCCGCGAGTTGGCGTGTGTCCGTGTCGTAAAGCAAAATTTGTTTGGTGCCCGCGAGAGCGACCAAGGAGGTCCAAGGACTCGCCGCCATGGCCGTCACCGCCGTGGTGCGTGGAGTCACGATCACCGGCTCCAGCAGAACGTTCTCGGGCTTGGCGATTGGGCCTTCAGGTTTACCACTGGTCACAGCCACAGCCATATCCACCTTGGGCTTGGTGGATTTTTTTGCCACGCTGGATTTCGTCTCCAGCAAACCACCGTTGATCCACTTGGAGAGGATGGCCAGTTCCTTCTCGTTCAGGGGCGCACCTTCCGGTGGCATGAAAGGTTCTTCCTTCTTCGCACAGGTCGTCCACAGGCGGCTGGCATCCGAGTTTCCAGCATCCACGATGGCACCACCACCGCCACCCGTCATCAGGGCACCGAAGCTGGTGAGATCGAGATCTCCCTTCTTCTTATCCGGGCTGTGGCAGGAAAAGCACTTATTCTCCAGCAACGGACGAATGTGATCTTCATAAGTGATCTTTTCGGCATCCTGAGCCGCTGCGCTGGCAGCTGTCAGAAAGCTCAGTGAAAGGATCTTGGCGTGGGTCTTCATAGCGAAAAATCAGAAATAGAGAGACGGGCGGATGCCGTAGCATTCGCGAGCGGTGCGGACGGCATCGTCCGCATTCCGTGTGGCATTAGTGATTGAAGTAAAACTCCTTGGAGTTCATCAGCGCCCAGAACACATCCTCCAGGGCCTGCTGACGCTGCTCGGGCGCTGCCGCCAAAGTCTGGAAGAGGGATTCCTTCTCCTTGTCATTGGGCATCCGGCCAAAGACACGCAGATAAAGATTTTCGACGATCTCAGCATCGTTCTTCTTCTCCTGAATGAGCTTGGCCACGACCTTGCCCTGCTTGATGCGATCATTGATGGCATCGCCATTCATCAGGTGCAGGGCCTGTGAGAGGTTAGGCTCCATCTTCACCTCACATGAGCAGACGGATTCACGCTTGGAGCGGCCAAAGGTGGTGAGGAAGTAATTGCTCACGGCACCATCGGCGATCTGCACCGCACGAGCACCCAGCGGAAGACCCTGAAATTTGTTAGGCGTCTCAGTGATCTGAGAGATGGCATCCAGCAGGATTTCAGCCCGCACACGACGCACCTGAGCGTGGGAGAAGTTCTTCTTATCCCCCGCATTGGTTTCATTCACCTTCGTGCTGCGCTGGTAGGTCATGGAGTTGCAAATGTCCTTCACCAGACGGCGCATGTCATACTTGTAGTTCGTCAGATTTTCCGCCAGAGCCGCCAGGAGTTCTGGGTTGGAAGGCGGGTTGGAGACGCGCACATCATCCACCGGATCGACGATACCCATACCAAAGAAGTGCGCCCACATGATGTTAGCGATGTTGCGAGCGAAGTAAGGGTTCTGGGGAGAAGCAATCCACTCAGCCAGGACTTTGCGACGGTCTTCACCAGGTTTGATCTCCGGCACCTCCCCCCCCAGGAACTTGGGTTTCATCACCGCATTGGTCAAGAAGTGACGAGATTCACCGCCCTTGTTGTTATAGATGATCACCTCTTGGGGGTCATCCGTGCGCTTGCGGCCGATCTGAGCGAAGAAAGCTTTGAACCCATAGTAGTCGTCCATGGTCCAGCGGTCGAACGGATGGTTATGACACTGAGCGCACTGGATGCGCATGCCCATGAACACCTGCGCCACGTTTTCCGTGAGCTTGAGCTGGTCGAGCTCGGTCTGGTAGAAGTTCACGGCTGGGCTAGAAACCGTGCCGCCCGTGGAGGAAAGCAGCTCGGTCACCACCTCATCGAGAGGGATGTTCTTGCCGATACGCTCGGCCAACCAGTTGTAATACAAGAGCGCATTCTTGTAGAAAGGGGGCTGGTTGTTGTTGTTGGCGATGTCGGAGCGGATCTGGAGCAGCTCCGCCCACTTCATCACCCACAGCTCGGTGAACTCCTTGCGCTGAGTGAGGCTGTCGATCAGAGCTTCGCGCTTGTTCGGGTTGGCATCTGCCAGGAAGCCTTTCACTTCATCAGGCTTGGGATACAAACCGATGACATCGATGTAGGCACGACGCACGAACTCTTCATCGGTGCAGATACCGCTGGGCAGGATGCGCAGCTTGTGGAGGTTTTCGTCCACCAGCTTATCGATGTAGTTCACTTCCGCCAGCTTAGGCCGTTCGTATTCCAGTTTGGCCGGGATGACCAGGACTTGAGCGGTGACACTGTAAACATCGAAACGTGCCAGCATGAAGGCTGCGCCACGCTCGCCGCTGGTGACCAGACCGTCTTTGTTGATCGTCGCGGTCGGGTCGTTGTTGGACATGAACAACGCCAGCTTGGTTACATCGCGGTCCGATCCATCGGAGTAGGTGGCACGCACGGTGATCTGCTGGGTGTTGCCCACGCCTTCTAGGACGATCTGTTTCGGAAAAACCTCGATGCCAGTCACTTTGGCAATGTCCTTGCCGTCGTTAGGCGCACCGTTGCTGATCCATTCCAGGATGGTCTTATTGTATTCAGACTCCGGCTCGTAGCACTGGTTGCCGGAGTGAGGCACGGCACCCACGGCTTTTTCCACCAAGGTGCTCTCCTCAGGGATGGCTAGGTTGATGCGACGACCCACCATCTCACGGGTCAGGCGGATAAAGTCCCCCTGAGGGTCCATACCAAAGAGGCTGAGACGGAAGCCATCCTTGCCACGGGCCGCGCCGTGGCAGCCCCCGGCGTTACAACCACCGCGCAAGAAAACGGGCATCACATCCAGATTGAAGGAAATCGGACGGTCTTTATGACCATTGGCCAGGGTGACGGCCGCCTTTACATTCGTCGTGCCCAGAGTGGCTTGCAGTTCCGTGCTGCCCGTATCGGCCACTGGCTTCAGCACATCACCGTCCAGCGTGGCGATCTTGGCATCCGCCGTCCGCAGGTTGGCAAAACGGGTCACGTCCCGGGTGGTGGCATCCGCAAAGGTGGCCATCACCACGACCTTGTGGAAGTCGCGCTTGGTTTCGAGGGCGAACTTCTCTGGGAAGATTTCCAGCTTGGTCAGAGAAGGCAGCTTGGCATTAAGGTCCGCTAAGGCCTTCAGCTCTTCGGGGCTCTTGTGGCGCAGGGTCAGCCCTTGGGGCCAATGGGCTCCTTCCGCAATCCAGCGACGCAGCAGATCCAGCTCATTTGCGGCCAGAGGTCCGCCTTTGGGTGGCATGATGTCGTCGTGATCTGCGGGAAGAAGGGCACGCTTGAAAAGCTCGCTCTCGTCCGGCTTACCCGGCACCAGGGAGGGACCGGAGGAGCCGCCCTTGATCATGGCCTCCGCCGTGTTCATCAGCAGCTTGCCTTTGACCTTATCCGGGTTGTGGCACTCCAAACACTTGCTTTCCAGCAAGGCCTGCACCTGGGTAAAATCCACCAGTGCCGATGCCGCCGCCGAAGCGGGTGCAGTCGCAGGCGCAGGTGCCGGGTTGGCCAGCGCAAAAGACGGCCACACAGCGAGGCTGAGCAGGGTGAAACGAGTAGCGAAACGAGGGGGTGTCATGGAGACGAGGATGAGGGCTTGGGCATACCTACGCCGCACCGGACTTATTTTTTCGATAATGGACGAAAAACACTCTCTGAAATCCCCCTGCGTGCCAGAAAAATCCATGACCTGTGCACTTTGTTTCAAAGAAACACCCCCGGCCCATTCGTCTGAGGATTGAACAAAACGTCAGGCGGCAGCGTCTGCGTGTGCAGACGATACCGTGACCGTCTTGCGAAGTGTTTATAAGTTGGGCCCCCTAACTGTCTTGTTTTTTCAGGGCTGTTTTGATAAACCGCGTCGGAATTTCTCCACCTTGCCATGCCATCCCGGTCACGTTCTCGTTTTCTACGTCAGGCCACGCTCTTCGCTCCAGCGGTTGGGCTGGCTTGGCTAGCTCTGCCGGAAGGCCTCAAAGCTCAATCCGAGCAAGCCACGAAGTATCACGAGCTGCTGCGCAAGCGCCCTCAACCCGGGCTGGTGATGGATCGATTCATCAATGCCTGGCTGGAAACGGACAGCAGTGAATCCCTAGCCGCCTACCTCCAGCAGCGCACGGGCACCGCGAACGACCTCCTCGTGCTGGCCCTCTTCCATGAATACGAAGGCCGGGAAGCTGAAGCGCTCAAAGCCTATCAAGACGCATTAACCCAAAACCCCAGCAATGCCGCAGCCTGGCTTCAGCGAGGGCGCCTGGAAGCGCGGATGCTCAACTTTGACGCAGCGCTGCAATCCCTCACCCAGGCCACGGTGCAGAAGCCTACCCCCGAACTCGCGCTCGATATTGGCAAGCTCCAGGGGCGCCTCCTGCTGCGCACGGGCCACACGAAAGAGGCGCTTCAAGTGTGGCAGGATCTCCTGGCCGCACATCCAGACGATGAAGATCTGGTGGAAGAATTGATCGACGTCCAGGTGGGCGAAGGCCTGCTGGATGAAGCCGCCGCCCTCTGCCGCCAACTGATCTCAAAAACCAAGGACACCTCCGTGGCGGTCACCCGCCGTCTTCTCCTGGCGGATATCCTCACGCGTGCCAGCAAGCGTGAAGAAGCCCTGAAGGTCTATGCCGAAGCCCTAGAAAAGTCCGGCCAGGGTAGCTGGGTGGAAGGCGAGATCTTGGCTCAAATCGAGGGTACCTTTCGCAAAGGCGGTGATCTATCTGGACTGACAACTCACCTCAGCACGCTGCAAAAAACCCATCCGCAGCGTTCCCGCCTGCTCCAGCAGCAGGCGCGCATTCTGGCGGAAACTGGTGCGGGTGAGAAAGCACTGATGATTTATCAGGATCTCCTCCAGCGCACCCCGGGGCAACGGGACCTGCGTGAGGCTTATCTGGACCTCCTGACTCGGTTGGAAAAATACAGCGAGGCGATTGAACAAACAAAACTGCTTCAAGAACAAAACCCCACCGATGGAGAACTGCACATCCGGTTGGCCGGTCTGCACCAGAAAAACAAGGACCTGAAAGCCGCGCAGGAGTCCCTCACCCATTATCTAGCCCTCCCCAACTCGGGTGAATACGAGCACCTGCGCGCCGCACGCTTGCTGGAGACCTGGGAGCTCAAGGCCGAAGCCAAGGCCGCTTATGAAGCCCTGGTGAAGACCTTCCCGCAGAGTCCCTCCGCGCGAGAAGCCCAGGCGCATTTTTTACATCGCATCGGCGAGCGCGACGCCGCTCTTACCCTGTGGCGGGAACTGGCCAAAACAGATGATCTGGAGCAACTCCTCGCCATAGCCCAATCCCTCACCACCCGGCTGGAGCCTGACGCGGCACGTGAGGTGCTGTATGAGCATCGCGAGAAATTTAGCCAGGAAGACCGCTATCTCACAGCGCTGATCCACGCGACCCTGAACTCGCGTGAGATCAATGCCAAGGAAGAAGCTGACCGGGTACAACTCCGCCTCAATCGGCTGAAAGAAGCCATCCCATGGGCTCTCACTCGAGTGCGTCTGGCCCGTGATGAAAGTCTCCTCGAAGATGCCGTCAGGCAAACCGTAGAACTGCTCACCCAAGCCAACGCAGGCAAAGAAATACTCGACCGCCTGCGCGGACAAACAGAGCTAAAAATCCAGGAACGCTGCCTCCTGGCTGCACTGCAGGAAGCCAGCGGAGACAAAGAAGCCGCCGAACAAACTTTACAAAACCCGTCACCCACGGACACCTTGCTGGCGCAAAACCAACTCGTTCGGTTGATCGAAAAACGTCAGGACTTCACCCGCGCCGCTCAGGAAGCTGAAAAAATCATCCCCCTCCCCGAAGGACGCACCTCGCAGAATCTCCAGCGGGTGGTGGATCTCTACTCCCGTGCCGGCCTCCCCCAGCAGGCCCTGAAATGGATTCCTGATTGGAAAGCCCTCTCTCCAAGCGCCGCGCAGCCTTGGCTGATGGAAGCCCAGCTGCTCAATACCGATGGCAAGCCCGAAGAAGCGGTGAAGGTGCTACGCAGCGCTGTGCGGAAGTTCGAAGATGAAGAAGGCCTCGCCAGTTCATTAGCCACCTCTCTCATCTATTCCGGTCAGACGGCCGAAGCGGAGCGGCTTTTCCTAACGTATTATGACAAAGCTGAAGAGCCGGACACCAAAAAACGTTGGGTCACCACCCTCGCCCAGGCCGCCTATGCACGCGGAACTCTCAGCCGGGTGATCGAGACCTTTCAAGAGCGCCAGCGCGCCCATCGACAAGACCCCATGCCCTGGTTGGCTCTGGCAGAGATCCACCGCATCGGTCAAAACGATGCGGAGCGCCGCCTGGCCCTAGCCGAAGCATCACGCCTCACGCCACGCGATGTGAATCTTCTCCAGCAGCTCGCCCGTGCGGAAGAAGATGGCGGACAGTGGCAAGACGCCCTGCGCACCCTGGAAAAAGCGGCCGCCCTGGATACCACCTCACGCAGCCTCCAGCAGATCGCCTCTCTGCATCTCACGTATGGAGATGAAGCCGCCGGTTACCGCATGCTTTTCAACATCGCAGGCGGCGCGGAGATGGAGCCGAAAGATGCCATACGTCTCGCTGATGGCATGGCGGCGCGGGGAGACTGGAAACGGCTGCTGGAATTCATCGATCCCATCCTCAAGAAACACCCCGAAGACTACCGCTTGGCTTATGTACGGGCCGTGGCTCTGGAAGAAGATGATCAGCTAGAAGAAGCCGCCCAGGCTTTTTGTGATCTCATCAAAATCAAAGCCGAACTCCCCAGCAATACCCAAACGAAAACCGTCACAGCCACCGCCCCCTGGTTCTACATGAGCCTGGTCAATGAAGCGGCCAAAGAACTCCCCACCTCCTATCAGGCTCTGCAAAAGATGCTCAATGTGGGGCTCTATCAGAGTTATCAGCATCAGTATCAACGGCGCTTTAACATGCGGAGCTCAAACGGGATCATTTACTTCCCGCCAAATGTGGAATCGGTCCCTGCCATGGTCGCGGCACACCTCATCTGCCTCACTCAGTCCCTCCCCCCATCTCGTGCCGCCTTGGTGTGGTCTCAAGCCGATACCGCCGGGCTGCCTGCCACGCGGCAACTGCGTTACATGGTGCCGGATATGGCACGCTACAGCATCTCCGTGCCGCAGGAAAATCTGGAGGCTTCCGGCTGGGACGAAGGGCTTTTAGCTCATGCGGCCTTGACTTCATCCCTCAGTTCGATGGAGCCTTTAGCGTCCCAAAAAGCCTTTGAAGCTTTTGGCAAAAACTACCCCGTCATCTCTCTGGCGCTTGTCATCTCCACACTCCCCACGGATCCGCTACTAGGACGGTCGTGGTTAGACCAAGCTTTGGACGCATTTGAAAGAAAAGGTAAAGTTTCGACATCTACCCTTTTTTCCTTCAGTCAGCTTTTGGGTGGAGGCCAGCGGGTCAATTCCTACGGGATGAACTATGACCTAACAGACGATCAAACCAGCCGGATGCTCAAGCTCCTAACCCGGCTACTGACCGAAACCCAAGACAACAACGGACGCACCACGCCTTTCGCCTGGGTCGCCAACTCCGCCCGTGCAGCTGAACGCTGGCCGGAACTGATCCAGATCCTCGAAGCCGAGGTCGAACTGTTTCAAGACCCTGCCAAACGCACCGGCATGATCGCCAAATTGGGACTTCCACAGATTCGTAACGCTCAAATCAAATTACTGAAGGCCATTCCCTTTCCTCCGGCAATCACCCTACCACCGCATGTGGCGTTCTGGTTCCAACGGAAAGACTTTTACAATCCAGATCCTTCCGATGGAGTCCTCATCGAATCAGATTTCGAGCCGTTGAAACCCCTTTTATCCACAGTCAAGAATCCGGTCCTCCGCTTCGTCCTCACCTGCAAATCTGGCGATACGGAAGGTATGGAAAAGGAGCTCAAAGCCCGATTGGAAAATCCGTCCGCAAGTGTGGAGGACTGGCTGCTCTCGGCAGGAGTGGCGCAACAAAAAGAAGATCATCGGCAGGCAGCGGAGTGGCTGATGAAGATCCAGTCTCAGCCGCTGGACCAAGATCTTCGCGCCCAGGTGGATGCAGCCCTGGTTTATTCAGCCACCCTTCTCGACAAACCTGCCCCACCCTTGCTCCAGGCGGCCAGCCAAGCCTTGCGCCGTCTGCGCAGCAAACGAGTCACCACTTCCGAGAGAGACGAACTCATCGTCGCGATGACTACGCTAGGCATGACCGAGGAGGCGAATCAATGGAAACGAGTGGCCGCCATGGTGCCTGCCTCCAGCAGCAGCAACTATGTTTCTTACTCCTCTTCGAGCTCGACCAGCAAACTCCAAAATCTCATCGCGAAAGGCAATCGTGAAGCCATCCTTCGTGAAGCCTCGAACGTTCTCAAAAACCTCTACAGCAGCAACTTCCGCCAAAACAATTCGAGCTACGCCAAATCCGAAACCAAGCGCGTGCTCACCTATCTGACGGGAATCAAAGAGGCGCGCGCTGAGCTGATGAAAAATCTCAATCCTGGAGAGGGCTCTTCGGTGTTAAAACGACGTGAATATGCAGGCCTGCTGGAGATGCTGGATCAGGTCCCTGAGGCGACCGCCCTTTATCAGAAACTATTGGACGAGAACCCCAATGACCATGACACACGTGTTCGGTTAATCATCGTCACAGCCCCTAAAGAGCCCCAGAAAGCCGCCGAACTGCTCAAGCAGATCTCACTCAAATCCTTGGGAAGCGGTTTGGGCAATGAACTCATCCAGGTGCTGTCCAATTCCTGGGATATGGAATTCGAGTCACGGCTCGGTTTGATCGAGGCCATCGCCAGCCGATTGGAAGAGCCTGCATCTGAACCCATACAACAATCGTCGAAAGCTCTGGAATGGGCTGTCGATCTGCCCGTCGCCCTGACCCGCTCACTTCAGTATGGGCGCAATCCTCTCTACCTCCATCAACGTTATCAAAACCAGGCGTCTAGCTCCAGTGCAAGCCAGGATGGCCCTAAAATGCGGCGCCTAATCGAGGTGCATCAGCGTCTCTGCCTCGCCATGATGGCTTATCCGTCCCTGGCCGATGAAGGCTTCCGCTGGTATGCCTGCACACGACTGGCCGAAACGGGCGACTCTAAAGCCGTGCAAGAAGACCTCCACCGACGGGCCATTGAGATCCTCAAGTCCGCAGCCGCTCTCAGCCGCGTCCAACGTATGCCCAAATCCAGTAACGGCTACATGCAGATGGCTGCGGCCCTCCCCAATCCCACCCCGGCGGAATATCTGATCTGGCAGGCCTGGCAGAAGGGTGAAACCGAGCGCCTACAGAGAGAGATCCTCCCCCTCATCACCAGTGCTCGCACACGGGAGGACTCAGCCCCCTGGCTACTGCAAGCCAAACTCTGGACCTGCCCGGAAGAGGACTTCACGAGCACCGCACTCAGCTACCTGAAGACGGGAGTCAAATTGGACACCAGTTTCAAACAACATCAACAAAAGCTCGTGTGGCTTTCGGATTGCTGGGCGGCTCGTGACATCCGCAACCCCGTCCTCGATGAAGTCATCTACACCTTCCACAAAAGCAACACTTCAGGGGACTATGACGGCTACGATTATCTCAGCGTTTTTCTACAAACGCGCCGGAAGCAGGTCGCAGGAGCCTCCGAAGACGAGTTTCTGCATCAATGGCTGATCAGCGCTCTGGGGGCTGAAACGAGTTGGAAAAAACGCATGGATACTTGGGTAACGACCCGCTACGGAAACGGCGGTGCCTTCAACGATCGGCAAGCCTATTGCACCGGTCAAACGATTGAAGACATGACCCGGAAAGAGGGCCTCCTTAGCATAGGCATGAAGCTGGCCGCAATGATCGGCCTCAGCGAAAATGAAACCTGGATGGGCAACCAGATTTACAGCATGAGCAGCGTCGCCGCGAACGGCGCGGACGAGACTCTCACATTCCTCGATGCCATCCATGCCTTGAGCGAAGCCCCCACTTACCTAAGCTTCAAAGCGACCCATCGACGCGAGCACCCGCTTACCGAGCTTGTCAAAAATCTGCGCGATAAACCTTCACTCCTAGCCGAGGTGAAGAAAAAGATTCAAGCTCGGACACCGCAAACTTTTGGCAGCGACATTCTCTTAGCCATGCTTCAAGAGAATGTCCCCGCCACCTTGACTGAGGCGCTGAAAAAGCGCCGTGAAGACTTGAAAAAGATCCCCCCAGAGCGAGCGAACACCTTCAACGCCTTGCTCAAAACAGCGATCCCGGCCCTGAACAATCCCGCCACTGCCGATGCCGCTTTAGTCCAAGCTCTGGCTCCGCTGTTGGAAAAGGAAACGAACGCCCAGAAAGACGAAATCGAGCGCATCACGAAAGCCTCCAGCTTGGCAGAAGTGAACATTTCAGACAACATCTTCGAGAACCAAGTGCCTCGTCTCATGGCAGGTCTCGTCAACTCTGATCGCGAGTTGGCTCGTCAGCTTTTCCTGAATGCAGCCCAGCTCATCGAGGCCAAGGCCCGGAGCAACGGCTGGAACGGCGACAGTTGGTCCGAAGGCTGGACCTATCGCAGCGAGCTTGTGGATGATTTTGATGATCAAGCCTCCGGCCTAACGGCCCTCGCCTTCACCCTTCAGCTCTGTCAAGAAGATGATAGTGGCATGCTGATCCTGGACGGCAAAAGCCAGGAAGGCCACTGGAGCAACACCCTCATGGATGCCTGGAAGAAAGCCGGAGGCCAAGCCAGACCCGCCGCCGCTGTAAATGAGCTTCTCACCTCACTCCATCGCGAGTTAGGCCAGACCTCTCCCACCTTACTCGCCTTAGGCTTCTACGAATTTTATGTCAAGCTCCCCCCAGGCATGCGTGTGCCCGTGCTGAAAGCCGCGCTCAAAGAAGACTCCACGGACACGCAATCTCTGCGCCGCGAACTGGCCTGTGCCGGCAGATTCTATCTCGGCACGGAGAGCAATGCACTCGGCAATGAAGAGCTGCAAAAAACTCTGAGCTCACTGGGTGGCCTCGCTCCCGCTTGGGAGCACTACCGACAACAGATGAATGATGAGCAGATCAATCCCCGAGTTCGCATCGCCTTGGCCGCGCATCTAGCCACGAAAGACATCCGCAGACCTGATCCTGACATCGTACGCAAGAGCATGGACCTGATCGCCAAAGAGCAGCGTGCTTTTCATGCCGTCAGCGGTGACTTTCACTTCACGCCACTGGCGCGGGCCTTCTGCCAGCTACCGCTCAATGAAGCCTGGAAAACCGCAGCTCAGGAGCAGTGGGAAGCCTGGGTCGTGCGAAACAGCCGGAACAATGAAAACAGTTCACGCAATCGCGCCTACAGCCCACGGGATGAAACGCCATGCGCCATGCTGGGCATCGTCGCCCGGCTAGGCCATGACGAAGCCATTCGACGTCTGCTGGCGGAGGGTATGACCTCCCTCAATGACGATCCCAGCGCCTTCGTCACCCTGGTCACCAATGGCGCTCACACTGCGGCTCAGCAGTGGCTGGAGCAGCAGTGGGCCAACTTTCTTTACGATCCCTACACGGGCATTGAGTTCACCCCCGCACTCACTGAAGAACTACCCAAGTTCATAGCCAGTTGCTCCAACAATCCGGACCTCGCGATGCTGGGTGAAATGATCTGCGCCGTCTTGAAAGACCCGCCCAAACAACTCCAAGCCCAAGGCTTCATCGATCATAACCGGCGCATTCTCAATGCCGTGCCGAAACTCAAAGCGACCCCCTTCAAGGACGACGAGATCCGCACCCGCTGCCTGGAGCATACCGCCACCTTATTCGAGACCTTCTCGCTTCTTCACGAGGAATACCTCGCACTCGCTCAAAAAAGCAAGGCCTCAGAGATTTTGGAGTTGGCGGATACCTGGAAGACCTTCCGCCGGATGAAACCCATCGCCGCAGGCTTGGCTCATCAATTCTGGACGACTGGCGATGACACAAATCTATTGCGCCTGTTTCAGGAACTCCGCGACAGCGAAGCGACAACAGACGAAAGGCTGCGCGCCTATACCTACAATTATCTCGCTAGCCCGGTTCTGGATTATCTGGAGTGGCACTGGAGCCGTAATGAGCGCGGTGATCTGAAAAAGGTATTGGCTTACACGGACAAACTGATCGAAGCCAGCCCCCGCCATGGGAACAACCCTTCGCTTGGCACCTCCATTCTGCTCAAGCTGATGCTGCACACGATCGAGGGTGATGCCCGAGCCTTCGAAACGTGGAAAAAGAACCTCAGCTCAAAAGATGCGGAGGAACTGCGAACCCTCGTCAAAAACCGCAACACGTTCTTTGTGTGCCAAGGTTATTTTGGCAAACCTAAACCCAAGCTTCCCATCGAAGAACGCATCCAGATCCTCACCGGCATGATGGCAGACTCCTGGGTGCAGGACAAATACCCCACCGCTGGCACCGGCATCCCCAACATGATCAGCCTGATCGTCAACACGCACAAGCTCATCACTCTGGAAGAATTGCCGGAGGCCGGCCTCGCTTTTGCAAAGGCCCTCCCTCGCCGTGGTCGCACCGCCGCAGAAGCCGCCGATCTCGTGGCTCCCTCCGCCGGCGAATCCTCACTCGCGCTTTACGACCAAGCCATGGCTGACGTCGGCAACGATGTCGGCTTGCGAGCTAACTATCTTTTCCGCAAAACCGATGTTCTCGAACGCCTGGGACGTAAGGAAGAGGCACGCCGCCTGCTCGCACAACTGCTCAAAGAACCCAAGCTCGGCCCCAATCCCAAACGCACGGCCGAAAACGCGCTCAAACGGCTGCAGTGAGCGAGACGTCCACCCCATAATCCAAGCCTCCCTGCTCTACAGCCTTGCCTTTTTAACCCCCGCCTGATAAAACCCTTAGAAATCCCCCCTGCGCCATGCCTGCACATACTCGCATCCAGACTTTCCTCCATGCTGTGCGCGCCCGGATGGATCGGGCAAGGCTGGCAAGAATCGTTTCCGCCGTTTTCTGCGTCGTCAGCGTCTTGCTGGCCATCTGGTGTCTCCTGTGGATTCTCCAAGGTTATGCCGTGCCTAAATATGGCTACTTCAGGGCCGCCTTTGGCATGGCTTTGTTCAGCACTCTCCTGTGGTGGTTGAGCCGCCCAGATCAACGAAAAGCGGCCCGTTTTGCCGATGACCATTTTGGCTTGAAAGATGCGCTGAGTTCTCACCTGGGCTTCCAAGAACAACAGCGCGAGGGTGAGTTCATCGCGCTCCAGGTGGAAGACACCGCCCGCCGCATCGAGAGCTGTGAACCGGCCAGCATTCCCATTCGTTGGTCGCGTCGGCTTCTGACTTGGGGAGCCATCCTTTTGGTTAGCTCTCTCGTCATGGGTTTTAAAAAGCCCTCTCCCATCGTGATGGAGCGTCTGTCTCTGGAGCAAGAGACCTCAGCCAAGACCGAAGAGATCAACAAAGAGCTGGAAAAACAGATCGAAGAGTTGCTCACCCAATCTCCTGAAGATGAGCGTGAACTCCTCCAGCCTGAGGAGTGGAAAAAGTGGCTGGAGGAACTGCGGCAGACGAAGGATCAAAAAGCTGCGCTGCGCCAATACGCAGAACTGGAACGCCGCATCACAGAGGCCGCACAAAAGCTCAGCCTGCGCAGCCAGGAGCAATTGCTCGCTAAAGCCGCCGCTGAACTCAGCCAGGAAGCCCCTCTACGGCCTATGGCCAAAGCCTTGGAGCAGAAGGACTATAAGCAAGCCGCCGAACAACTGCGGAAGATGCAACCCAAGGCCGATGACCAAAAGCCTGATGAAGCCCGCCAAGAACTGGCCCGACTCAAAGCTGCCGCCCAGCGTATGGCTGCCGCAGCCCGTAGCTATCAGCAGCGCAGTGGCCAGAACTCATCTCAGAAATCCGGCAGCCAATCCCAATCTCAGAACAACGCCAGCACCAGCCCCAAAAGCAGCCAGTCTGGCCAACAAGCTCAAGGTAGCCAAGGCGCCTCCAGCAGCGAGAGCATGGACCAGCAAATGATCTCCCTGGAGCAGCAGGTGAATCAACTGGAGCAGCACATGCAGCAGAACCCCTCCAGCACCGAATGCAAAAACTGCCAGAACCAGGTGCAGCAACAGATTGCCAAACTCTCTCAGAGCCTCTGCCGCTCAGCCGCACAATGCAACGCGGCGAAAAAACTCACCTCACTGAGCCAGTGCACCTCCAAGTGTCAGAGCTACCTTTCTAACAAACAGTGCAACTCACTCAGCCAGTCCCTCGGTCAAAATACGGGCAAAGGCATCGGTGCAGGCAGCAGTGAAAGCCGCCGCACCGAGAGTGAGCTCAGTCAGGACAACGGTAAGCGGGATCAACTCCAGGGTCAAAAAGGCGCAGGCCCTAGCAGCACCAGCATCGAAGCTGCGGACAGCGGCTCCGGCACCGTCAGCCGCCAGGCTTCCCATCAGGAACGCACTTGGCAGCGCCAAGTGGAGAGCTTCGTTCAGCGAGAGGATGTGCCCGCCGAAGTCAAAGCCGGCGTGAAGGAATACTTCAAGGCCATCCAGCAAGTGGGTGAAGAACAGCCTACCCAACCCGCCAGCAACTGAAATCCACACGGGATGGATGAGTGGATGAAACTCAGGGAAGCCCTGGTCAACTCACAAACGGCGCTCAAGTCTCCTCATTGATCGATCACCCACTCTTTGATCCCCTCTTTTTTCCCATGCCCTCCCCCACTGAAACCCCTGCCGCTGTCGAACACTTTCACGAAAGCTTTGAAAAACTCCGGGCTGAGATTGCCAAGTTCATGGTGGGCCAGAAGGACATCATTGAGAACGTCCTCATCGCCGTCATTTGCGGAGGTCACGTCCTGCTTGAAGGTGTCCCCGGCCTAGGCAAGACAGCGCTTGTCAATACGCTGGCCAAGGCCCTGCACCTGAAGTTCCAGCGGATTCAGTTCACCCCCGATCTTCTCCCCGCAGACATCGTCGGCACCCAGATTCTGGTGGAGCGAGAAGGACGCAAGGTTTTCGAGTTCCAGCCTGGCCCCGTCTTTTGCAACGTCTTGTTAGCCGATGAGATCAACCGTGCCACACCCAAGACGCAATCCGCTCTCCTGGAAACCATGCAGGAGAAACGCGTCACCGTCGCCGGAGCCACCCATCCTCTGGATAGCCCCTTCTTTGTCTTGGCCACTCAAAACCCCATTGAACAAGACGGCACCTATCCCCTTCCCGAAGCGCAGTTGGATCGCTTTTTCTTCAAGCTCTTCGTGCCTGTGCCCAGCCACGACGACTTCCACGAAATCCTCAACCGCACCGGTGGCAGTCATGTCCCTGAGATCCATGCGGTTGCCACAGGCGAGGACATTCTGCAAATGGGCAAACTGGTCCGTGAAGTGCCTTTAGAAACCGGCATCCAAAACTACCTTGTGAAGATCGTCCGCGCCACACATCCTAGCGATGTCAACGCCACCGATGACGTCAAAAAATACGTCCGCCATGGTGCCTCTCCACGTGGAGCTCAGACCATCCTCGCCGCAGCCCGCGTGCTAGCGCTTCTGGATCGTCGTTATCACGTCGCAAGGGAAGACATCGCCAAGGCAGCCCTGCCTGCGCTACGCCACCGCGTTCTGCTCTCCTTCGAGGGTGAAGCTGAAGGCATCAAGACCGATGCGCTCATCGCGGATGTGATCGAAAAGGTGAAGGTCTAGCTAGCAGCGGGATGGCTGGATTGTTGGATGAATGGATGTCCAAACGATCAACTGGCCTGCGGCACCTTCGATGATCCAACACCCCACTCATCCACCCATCCAATAATCCACCCATCCCCCCACCCCACGCATGCTCACCGATCCCGCCTTCATCCGTCGGCTTGATTCGCTCTATCTTCTCGCGAGGAAGATCCTGGGTGGGTCTTTGCAGTCGGACAGGCGCAGCACGAAGAAGGGAGCGGGCATCACCTTTGCCGATTACGCGCAATATTCGTTAGGCGACGATTACCGCAGCATTGATTGGCGCATTTACGCCAAGTTTGAATCCCTCTTGATCAAGCTCTTCGAGCTCGAAGAAGACGCCACCATCTACCTGCTCCTGGATTGCAGCCCCTCCATGAGCAGCAAGCAGCTTTACGCCAAACAACTGACCGCGGCCTTGGGATACATCGCACTCAACACGCTGGACCGGCTCGCCGTGTATGGCCTTGCGGATCATCTTCAACCGCTCGTCGAACCCAGCCGAGGTCGCAATCAAGTCCTGCCTTTCCTGAAGTCTCTCGAACTGGCCCCCACCTTCGGTTCCGGCACCGATCTGGCAACCTGTGCCCGAGAGTTTGAAGCCCGTCATCGGCGCAAGGGACTGGTCTGTGTCATCTCCGACTTTCTCCTCCCCGGTGGCTTCGAGGAAGGTCTGAGCCGACTGCAATGGCACAAGCACGATGTTTTCTGCCTGCAAACCCTCGACGACAACGACCTGCATTGTGAGTGGAAGGGGGACGTGACTCTGGAATGTGTCGAGTCCGGTCAAACCCAACGCGTCACTATTTCTCCGCGAGAAGCCAAGCTGTATGAACAAGCCGTCAACGAGTGGAACGCCAACCTTAAGAGCACCTGTGCTAAACGCGGCATCGGACACACACGGGCCACACCGGATCAACCTTTTGAAGATGTCATCACCGACCTCCTGCGCCGTGGCGGTCTCGTGACTTAACCTCCCCGACGTGACTTTTCTCAATCCAGCGCTCCTGTGGACCCTAGCGGCGATTGCCCCGCTAGCGGCCATTTATTTCTTGAAGGTTCGCCCGCGAAAGAAACCCGTCACCGCATATTTCCTCTGGCAGAAGATCTTCACCGAGAAACGCTCTTCAGCCCTCTTCAAACGCTTGAGGGACGTGTGGTCGCTGTTGCTAATGGCTTTAGCCTTTGCTGCCATTGCCTTGGCCTTGGCGGAACCGGATCTAGAAGGTGATGAACGCAAGGACTTACTCATCATCGTGGACCACTCAGCCTCCATGTCGGCACGGGACGGTGGGGGCACTCGCTTGAGCGTGGCCCAACAAAAAGCACGGGAACTCATCTCGGCCCTCAATGGCAGTCAGCGTGCGGCCGTCGCCGCCCTGGCGGATCGACTGACCGTTCGCGCCCAGCCCACTCGACATCGGCGTAGCTTGCTAGAGGCCGTGGATGGCATCCTTCCTTCTCAGCTTCCCTCGCGAGCGGAAGCGCTTCGTTCGATCCAAGCCGGAGAAGAGGGGCTGAAAAACACTCGCGCGATTTTGATCACCGACGGTTGTGTGGATGACCCCACGCTTCTCAAAACCATGGAAGTGCTCCGCATCGGTGGGGAGGCACCGAACATCGGCATCGTGCGGGCGGATCTACGGCCTGTGCCCGGAGAGGGCTTACGCCTCGGTCTTTTCCTCGTCTTGCAATCCACCTTCAAGGAAGAAACTGCGGTGGACATTGCCTTGAAGCATGAGGACAGCGATCATCTGGTGAAACTGATCCCGCTGAAGGTGGGACCCGGTCTGAATGCTCCGGTGACCTTGACGCTGGAGGATGCGCTCACCGGACGCTGGAGCACGAGCATCGAACTGGATGATGCACTGGCTTTGGACAATCAGGTCTGGCTCCAGGTCCCACCTCGTGAGCCGCTTCCCGTCGGGGTCCTGGCGGACAATGCATTCTTTCTTCAGAATGCCGTGCAGGCCTTTCAGCGGAGTGAGCAGCAACTCACCTTGGCCGAAGATGCGGCCTCGGCCCGACTCTTTCTCGCCCTGGGTCGTGCGCCGGAGTCAGCCTCCTCCCTCATTTTTCAACCTCAGGGCACCAGCGCTCTCTGGAGTGAAGTCGGCGAGGAGATCCTCACACCGGTGCCCCGGGTGCAGATCAAAGACCATGCCCTCCTGCGCTACCTGGATGCGGAAACGATCAACTTCACCGGGGCTCGTCAGCTCAAAGCGCCCGCAGGAGCAGTCATCCTGGTGGCGGATGAAACCCAAGTGCCCTTGATCTACCTCGTACGTCAGGGTGACCTAACGCATTGTATCGTTAACCTCGATCCCTTAGCGGCTCAGTTTTACCTATCAGCATGGTTTCCCGTGCTCACCCACAATGCCGCCGCGCACCTCAGCCATCGTGAGACACCTCTGGCCGCCACCCTGCCCACGGGCACCCTCACAAGCGTTCCTGGAGCCGCTCCCGCGGAGGAAATCACCGTGCTCACCCCCACCGGAGCCGAACTGAAACTCACTGCTGATACACCTCTGCGTCTGGAAGAAACCGGCTTTTACACCGCCACCCATCGCCAGGGTCAGAGTGTCATCGCGTGCTCGCTCATCTCTCCATCCGAGTCAGGCGCGGCCGATGCCACCCTCCAAAGCACCACCCGCCCTCTCGCCCAGGGTCAATCCCCCAGCTACTGGCTGCTCGTGCTGGGCCTAGTCGCCCTCATCACGGAGTCCGCGCTCTATCATCGGCGGAAAGTTGGCTAACCCCTTTTTGCATTTCACTCCTTCATGACTTTCACCACCTTCACGCCTCTGCTCTGGCTCCTGCTGCTCGCCGTAGCAGGGCTGGCCTATGGGCGCTCCCTGGTGGATCGACCCAGCGGACTGAAGATCGCCTCGTTCACGCTGCGTGTGCTCGGCATCGTCCTGCTCGCCCTGGCTTTGTGCCAGCCCTACATTCGCGACCACTCCGATGACGCTCATGTGGTCTTCGTGGTGGATGTCTCTCAATCGGTGGAGCTGAAGTCCGCCCTGGAGGCACTCCAGCCCATCGAAGAAGGCATCCACCAACTCCGCACCGGTGATAGCTACACGCTCTATACCCTAGCCAAAGGCGTGCGTGAGCAAAAGACCCCGGCGGAGCTGCGCACCCTTTTGGAAGGCTGGCAAAAAGGTCTCGCGGATGATGCTTACCGCTCCGAGTCTCGTCTAGGGGACTCCCTCCTCAGCGCTCGCCTCGCTTTCCCGGCGGGCAAAGCCAAACGCCTCATCCTTTTCAGTGACGGCGTGGAGACGGATCACTCGGTGACTGAGGCGCTGGAGCAGCTTCAGCGCGAGGATGTGGACGTGCGCTTTGTCAAACTGGGGTCTCTGGATCAGCCCGAGGCCGCCCTCGTCGCCTTGGAAAGCACCTCCAGCTTTGCCTTCCAGGGCGAGATGCTGCGCTTGAATGCCCGCGTGCGAACCAATCGCGACATGCAAGCGACCGTGCGCCTGCTTAACAAGGGCGTGATGGTTCAGGAAAAGACCACCTCACTCAAGGCAGGTGAAGAAATCAAAGTGCCCTTTGATCAGGAGATGATCACTCCGGGTCCTGGTGTCTGGAGCGCTGAGATCGTGCCTGCTCAGGATCATTTCCCCATCAACAATCAGGCCTCCCTCACCGTCAATGTGCAGGGTCAGCCACGCATCCTCGTTTTGCATGAGAAAGAGCGTGAGATGCGGGCCATCGCCCGAGCGCTGAAGGAGCAGGACTTCGAGGTGGACATGCGTGGCAAGCGTGGCCTACCCGATAGTATGGAAGAGCTTCTGGCCTTCGATGCCGTCGTCATTGCGAATTTCCCCGCCACGGACATGACGACCCGCCAGATGAATCTGCTGCGCAGCTATGTGGCTGACTTCGGCGGCGGTCTGGTGATGTTGGGCAGTGATAACAGCTTCGGCCTCGGCGGTTATTATAAAACCCCGGTGGAGGAGGTGCTGCCGCTCGTCTCTCGTTACGAGAAGGAAAAGGAAAAGCCCTCCCTGGCCATGGTCCTCGTCATGGATAAGAGCGGCTCCATGCAGGGTGAGCCCATCGCTCTAGCACGGCAGGCGGCCAAGAGCGCGGCAGAGCTGCTTTCCGCACGAGATCAGATTGCCGTCATCGGTTTTGACGGGGCGGCTCAGGTGGTGTGTGACATGACGCCGGCCTCACAGCTCGGCACCATCCTGGCGGCCATAGATTCCCTGGAAGCCAATGGCGGTACCTTCATGTATCCTGCCATGGAAGCCGGGCGTGACATGCTGGAACGCACCAGCGCGAAGGTGAAGCACATGATCTGTCTCACCGATGGCCAGACCCAGGAGGCGGATCACATCGGTCTCACCCAGCAGATGGCCGACTCCGGCATCACCGTCTCCACCATCGGTCTCGGTCAGGGGGCTGCTGCCGATCTCCTCCAGCAGATCGCTGAGGTCGGCCATGGCCGTTACTACGAAAGTAACGAAGCCGAATCCCTGCCGCAGATCTTCACCAAGGAAACCACACAAGCCTCCAAGTCCGCCACCCAAGAAGGTCTCTTCCCCCACATCCAGGTCAGTGAGCATCCCATGCTGGCCGGTTATGATGCCGATGGCCTGCCCGTCACGCTGGGTTACGTCATGACGGAGGCCAAACCCGCCGTGCAGGTGCTGCTCACCGCCGAGAATGGCGATCCCCTGCTCGCGGTCGGTCGATTCGGCCTCGGCATGGGGTTGGCCTACACCGGTGACCTCACCGAGGTCTGGGGCGGCGAGTGGCTGGCCTGGGATGGCTGTGGCCGTTTCTGGGCCCAAGTGCTGCGCGGCATCGTCCGCAAGATGGATCGTCAGGGCCTGGACACCCGCAGCGAGATCAGCGAGGGCCGCTGGCAGGTGCGGTTGGATCGCCGGGATGAAAACGAAACACCACTCTCCGGTCTGCGCATCGAAGCCCAGGCCCTGGATGAAAACGGCAGCGCCTTCCCCGTCCAGGTGGAGGAAACCGGCCTCGGTCGTTATGCCGCCATTCTGCCGTTAGGCACCCGCCAGCACATCGCCCTGCGTCTGCATGATCGCGACCACGACAAGCTGGAAGTGCGTCACTACCACGCCGCCTACCCGAATGAATATCGCCTGGATGGCCAACCCGCCGCTCCCCTGACCACCCTCGCCTCCTACCAGCCCGCCACCCTCACCGCAGCCCTCCCCCCCGCCTTCCAGCTCCGCCCCATCGCCTCCTGGTTTGCCTGGCTCGCCCTGGTCCTGCTCCTCGGCGGCATTCTGCTGCGAAGGGTTTGAGAAGTGGTCCGCACACTCCGTGTGCGGGTTACCGCTCCGAAGTCTGAGTGGGGAATGTAATCTCCACCGGTCCTGAAGTCTCTCCATCTCCAGCCTCCTGATATCCCTCTGCAAGGCCTCATGGGTTCACCGTCTCGTCTGGCCTGCTAGACGGCTTTCCGCACACGGAGTGTGCGGGCCACTTCGAAGTGACCTCTTCGACAAGCCAATCTGACAACTCAACAGGTCATCTTGCCATGGAACATCCACGGCACGTTGGGACAACGTGCCCTACCTGCCCATGGTCCCCAAGCTCCGAGATGCGGCAGACTCTGCGATGAAGAGCGAGGCATATCGTCCTGGGAACTCCTCATACCCAGACACAAAAAACCCAGAGAAGAGGGCTCTTTTCTGGGTTGTTGAATCCAAGGTTAGCCAAACAAACTTGGCGATTATTTACCCCCCGCAGCTTCCATGCGGAGCTGTTCCAGACGGGACAGGGGTTTTGGGGGAGCGGCGGCGGCTTTGGGAGCTTCCTTCGGTTTGTTCTCAGCGACCACAGCCGGTTTGGCCACCACTTTACGTGGGGCATCAATGCGCAGGGTGGAACCGAGAGCCACACGATGGGTGGTGGTGCCGCCTTCAACAGGGATCTCAACACGCACGAAAAGGTTGGCCTGCTTGCCGACCGGGGATTTGTCGGTCGTCTTCACTTTGAAGGCCACTTCCTTGGTGTCTTTGGTGATCTTGGCGGTCTCGATCGGGATGGTCTCTGGCACACCGACGATGGAAGCCACCGCTTCACCTTCGAAGGGCTTCAGATTCTCCATCTTGGCCACCATGATGGTTTCCTGGCCCTGCTCCACAGCGACGAGCGGGATGGCGGGGGCATTGACATAGGCCGGGGTGGTGGTCACTTCACAGAAGGGTGAGGCGTTGTAGATACGGCCATTGCCTGCATCGGCCTCCCCCATGACCACAAAGTTCCAGGTACCCGCCGGGACATTACCACTGGCATCCAGCACAAAGGTGCACTCGTTTTGCCCTTCAGGAATGGTTTGCTCACCGAGGGTGCTGATGCCATTCGGCTTCCAGACCATGAGCACACGGATGGGGGCTTTGAAGCCTTCTTTGCGCTTGGCGACGACGCGCAGGTTCAGCAAGCCCACATTAACGAGTGGAACCTTGGGTTTTTCGATCTCGAGGGAATAAGGCGCTTCTTCCACCACGGCCACCGGCAGCTTGTCCTGGAACTCCGTGAGGTAAACCACGTTCCCTTGGCGGACGACATCGAACTCCTGACGCATCTGCCCGACGACCTTCACATTGGGGTCCAGGGCGGTGAGCTTCACCGGTACCGTGGCATGACCGAGGGGTGCATCAGGCGCAGCTTCAAAGACCAGCGGCATGCCGGGTTGATCCTTCGGAGCCACATCCGTGAGCAGCTTTACCCCTTGAGGCATCCCGGGCGCTTCAAATTTGAAGTCTCCGCCGACGTTGCTGCGGGAGAAGTTTTCCAACAACGCCATGCGCCCGCCGCGAGGGATGGCGATGAACTGGCGATAGTGGGAATCGTTCACCGAATAGTGCGGAGAAGCGAAGGTCAGCTCAGGCTGGCTGGCCACCATCTCGATGCGATACACGTAGTTAGGCCCACCACGCTCCAGGTGATCGGAAACACGCACGAAGTAATTTCCATCGGCAGGCACTTTGAAGACCTGCTTGCTATCTAAACGGCGCCGACCACCGCCATCGTCATTGCTACCGACGTTACCGCCTTTTTCATTGTAGATGATGATGACGCTATCCAGGGGGGAACCCAGGCTCTGCGCATAGGCTTGGAGCACGACCTGCTGATCTTTCTTCAAGGCGATTTTGAAAACATCGACATCTCCAGGCGTCTCAATGATGCCGTTGAGCGCTACCGGCTCACCGGTGGTCACCACGGTGGCGGATTTGAAATCATTGTTAGGCTCCACTTCCAAGGAGTTGCCATACGGCACGAGGCGGAAGGGATTACCGGAGGGAGCGGCCTCGGCACCTTTGGAAAACAAGGCAAAGTTAGGATCTTCAACATCAGGCAGCTTCACATCCTCTTCAAAGGAACCTGCGGCATCGATGAAGCGCACCTTGGTCGTGCTGCCCAGCGCCCCCCCGGCTGGATAAACGACATCTGAGCGGCGGAAGCTGCCCACGTGCAGGCGGTAGAAGCTGGTGTTACCACCACGATACGAGGAATCCCGCACCATGATGTAATAGTCACCATCATAGTCAGCCACATAGGAGCAATAGCCGTCCTGACGGTGCAGGATGGTGTCATCCGAGAAGGCCTTTTCAAAGCGGTCCTTGTCCAAGATGGCGACGTAGGGATCAAAAACGGTGTAACCCAGACGCAGGCCATCCACCTCCAGGCTGATGCGCTGCCCCTTTTTCACCGTGACCTTGTAGTAGTCCACATCTTCACTGGTAATCAGTCCTTCGATGGTCTGGTTCATCTCGATGGTCTGAGCCGTGTCGATCTGAGAGTTGGGCTCTTTATCCTCCACATTCGGATACGGCCCGACAAAGAACTGACGGCCATGAGAGACACCACTGCGGGTGCGCACGCGGAAGAGGTGATTCCCCAGTTCCACATTGGGCGCGACCGCGACAGTCACTTCCACTTTGTTATTCTCCACTTTTTCCACGCTCTTCTGCGTGAAGCCTGGGGAGAAGAAGATGAGACTTTCGAAATCATTGAGCCGATTGCCGGTGAGGGTCAGTTTCACCTCCGAGCCACGCTGAGCTCCATTCGGCTTCAGGGTGTTAAATTCCGGGTAGGCGGCATGCACCGAGGCGGCTCCGAGAAGCGACATCGAAAGCAGGGTGGCGAGAGAGCGGAGGTTCATGAGGAAAAATAGCGACGGGACTTACTACGGAGTCAAAAAGAGGCTTTTTAACAGAAAAGCATCATGGTTAGGCCTCACCCCTCTCAAGAAGAAGGCGGTGTGGAGTGTCTCCACACCGCCCGAAAAGGGTCTAAACCTGTGAGATCGGTCAGGCGATCAACTCATTCATGATGCGGCCACCATTGACGATGTCCACGGGGCGACCGCCATCCGACATGATGCGTTTTTCACCATTGATGCCGAGGAGACGATACATGGTCTTAGCGAGATCTTCAGGGCCCACAGCGTCGCGATCAGGCTCACCACCGAGGGCATCCGATGCCCCGTGGATGTAACCTTCCTTCACGCCACCGCCAGCCATCGCCACGGAGAAGACACGTGGCCAGTGGTCACGGCCATTGGTGCCGTTGATCTTCGGCGTGCGGCCAAATTCAGAACTGACGAGCACCAGGGTGCGCTTCAGCATGCCCCGCTCTTCCAGGTCGGTGATGAGGCGGGCAAAGGCCATGTCGAACTCAGGCGCTTGGCGATCAAAGGAGCCTTTGATATTGCTGTGGTGGTCCCAGCTACCGAAGTTCACCGACACCATGCGCACGCCAGCTTCCACCAGACGGCGGGCGAGCAAGAAACGCTGACCGGCGCTGTTACGACCGTATTCATCACGCAGCTTAGCGGTTTCTTTATTCAGGTCGAAAGCTTCACGAGCTTGGCTGCTGCTGATCAGGCCATAGGCGGACTGATAAAAGCTATCCATGGCACTGATGGAATCCGCCTTTTCGACGGTGCGGAAGTGCTCATCCACGGTGCTCAGCAGGGAGCGGCGACGGTCAAAGCGTTTGTCGTCGATATCTTTCGGCGTCAACAGGTCACGCACCGTGAAGTTCTTATCCGCCGGGTCACTCCCCAGAGCGAAAGGCCCGTAGGCGCTGCTCATGTAGCCGGTGCCCTGGTCAGGCGCGAACACGTTGGGCACCGCCACATAAGGAGGCAGGTTATTGCGTGAGCCCTGCTCATGGGAAATCACGGAACCGAAGCTAGGGAACTTGATCGCCGGGCTGGGGCGATACCCGGTGAACATATTATGTGTGCCACGCTCATGAGCTGCCTCACCGTGAGTCATGCTGCGGATCACCGTCAGCTTGTTCATGATCTTGGCGATCTTCTGGAACTTCTCGCCCACATACTCCCCTGGGATGGAGGTCTTGATCGGGGTATAAGGGCCACGATAGTCTGGGGAAGCGAACGGCTTCGGATCCCACGACTCATGCTGTGCCATCCCACCTGGCAGGTAGATGTGGATGATGGAATCCGCGATCGGCTTGAAGCTTTCGACATCTGGAATGGCCTGAGAAGCCTGGAGACGAAGCAGATTTGGCAACGTCAAGCCGAGCCCGCCCATCATGCCGACATAAAGAAAGTCGCGACGACTGGCTCCGACACGGAGATCAATGTGATTGCCTTGACAATGAGGGTGCATTTTCATATGCGGGAGGGGCGAGGGGTTTAAACTGTCCGTTGGGAATTACGCCCCCTAAATTGGCTTCTTGCAGATTCGGAAAAAGTTTTTTCTGAACAACTTTTGCCCATCATTCACCACCAAAGCTCGCTCCTAGTTCGGATTGGCGACGCTTAACGATCTGCTCAAAATCCACCGGCCGAGAGAACATCGGCGCCACGGCTTGCTGTTTATGAGCCGATGTGGGCAAGCCCTCCGTGGGCGTCACCAAGGCCTCGGGAGCTGCGACAGCTTCCTCGGGCAAGGCACGGGCAGCGGGCTCTCCCGGAGCGCGGTTCCAACTGGAAAAAATGCTCCAGACCGTCGCGATGACGACCAAGGCCGCCACCGTAGCTGCCCCATAAATGAGCCGCCGCTTCGCCCTGATCAACTCAGGGTCTGCCCGCATGCGATCAAAAGCCTCCCCTTTGAAAGCCCGCTGTTCAAACATGTCCTGCTTGGGGGCAGGCGCATCGGACGCAGGAGCATCTGCCACTAACAACGCTTTACGCTTCACTCCTGAAGCACGCTCCGCCACCTGCAGCATCAGCGGTTGCTGGCAGGCAGGACAAGGCCGCGACCGGGCGACTGAAGTCACCTGAATCTGAACAGCGGCCTCGCAATGCGGGCATTTGATAGAAACCAAAGGCATTGAGGGAAGGAATACGGGGGGGAAGGCCGCTACATATGCCAGGAATTCAAATTCCTGGCAACTCAGGAAAACCTTTATTGATGCGGACTTCCCCTAATCCTACACAGCAGCGCCTTTTTCAGGAGCGTCACCAGTCCACCGTCATGCTCAAAGAGAAGCCAATCCCGGTCTTGCGCGTCGAATAGGTGGGCTTTCCTTGGTTGTTATAATAGCGTGTCAACTCGGCATTCAAGACGTTCTGCGCACGTAGGCTGACCCTACTGTTTTTGGTCATGCGATAAGTGACGCCGAGGTCTAAAGTGGTGAATGGCTCCTGAAAGACATCAGGATCTTCCGGCCGCCCCCCTACAGCGTAAAGCTGAGGTCCGGTGACGTTCAGGAAGGCTCCATACGACAAGGGGAACTCGGGATTGTCATACGTGAGGTTAAAGTTGAAAATGTAATCGGGCTGCCCCTGAAGACGGCGGCTACGGCCGAAAAGACTGGGCACTGTCAGCGGATTGCCGTTGGAATCCGTCCCTGTCGTCACAAACTCAGGTCTCGTCGCCTGCGATTGAATGTAGGAATAGTTGGCTCCGATGGCGAAGTGCTTCAGTTCATCCGTAATGAAGCTGAGATCACGCTGGAACTCGAGTTCTAGGCCATACACCGATCCTTTCTCGGTATTCACGTAGCGAACAACGTCTCCCGAAGTGCCGCTCTCCTGTGAGAGTTCGATGGGTTTGTCGATCTGCTTGGCAAAGAAACTCACGCCGATCAAACTGCCTGCTGAGGGGAACCACTCCCAACGCACATCGTAGTTCATGATGGTGGACATTTCTAAATCCACATTTCCCACGAACAAGTCTCCTGACTCCACATTCAAGAACACCACGGGAGCCATTTCCTTGAACGAAGGCCGAGCGACGGTGCGTGATATGGCTGAGCGCACGCGCATAGTCTCCGTCATGTCCCAATTCACCGACATCGCCGGTAGGAAATGCTGTTCCTGGATGGACGCCCGACTCCGCGCAAGAATACGGGGGTCATTTTGAGCAGCAACATCACCGTTGAAAGCCGCATTCACCAATTGGCGCATGGTGTCATCGGGACCCAGGCGGTCAATATCACTCAAGAGAGCAAAGCGAAGAAACTCGTCTGGATACTGATAAATGGGGGAAGATTGAATTTTGATATCCGTCGATTCCACGCGCCCCCCTAACGTAATGTTTAGACTCGGGCCGAGATCGAATTCCAAAGCTGCATAACCTGCCGCGATCATTTGGGAGGCGTTGTAAAACTCCACTCCATTCGCCCGATAAAGGTAATTGAATTGGTTAACGCTATTGAAGGGTGCGTTATTTGGGATGCCATCCAGATCGACACCCACTGGCTGGTTACCTATCAAAAACACATCTCCCCAAGTCGCCCCAGGAAAACCGGGTTTCGCCAGCGAAGGAAACTCATTGTTCTGCGCACCGCGGTTATACACGAACGAGTCCGCCCGATATTCACGATCGGAGTAATCCAGCAATCCACCGAATTTGACCCGGACTTTTTCGCCGTCCACACCTTCAAACATGTCCGAAGCAACGTCCAGGCGGGCTGAATAGTTTTCATCGTGTAACTCACGCCAGAGGCGCTGGAACTCAGGCACCGTCGGGTTCCCAGGAACAGGGCGGTAGATTCCCACCACGCCATTGGCATTCGGCACTGGATTTGAAAGGTCCAGAATACCGCGCACGAAGCGGTGATCGGGCTCTAACTGAGACGACTGGTTATAAGCGACCGCCCAGTTCACGTCCAGATTCTTGCCATTAATGTCGGACTTATGCTTACCCGCTAATTGCCACACTTTCAGCTCACGCTCTGTGTAAGCGAGAGATTCACGATAGTCGCGATCCGTCGCCGCAAACTGGTTGATGTCGAGTAAGCCTTCCTGAAGCGTCGCACGATCTTCCGCGATGCGGTTGAAGAAATAGGTAAAGACGATTTCGTCATCCTCATCAGGCTCGATACCCGCAGCCACGAGCAAACCTGCACGCATCGTCTCCTGCCCCGAACGGATGGTGGAAAGACGTTTCAGCACCTGCACCTCACCTGTGGAGGGATCAAATTGATAACGTCCCACGAGATCGTCATCACTATAAACATACTTCTTCGAGTAATCCAAAGCGACTGTCACGCCCGCGGGAGCGCCCATAAACTCCCCGCGATGGCCCATGCTGGCCTCTAGGGTGAAGTCCACCGGTGCAGACACCTCTTGAGTGCCCATGACAGGGCTTAAGCTATTATTGACGCGCTGGCGGAACATTCGGTCTGGGCTATCTGGGCGGCTGGCACCGTCCATGGCAGGCAAAGATGAACCTTTGATAAAGTCAGGTAGTTTGCGTGAATCCGCCGTGCCAAACATACCCGTCCCGCCGCCTTTGTAGGAGAGGAATTTATCGTTGCCAGTGGATTGGGTGTTGTAGCCTGTGCCTGCTTTGAATTTGACGAAATCCTCATCCGGCACCGCTTTCGTAATGATGTTGATGGTTCCGCCCGTCGATTCACCATTGAGATCAGGAACGAAAGTCTTGCTGGTGCGGATATCCTCAATGACGGCGCTTGGAAACAAGTCCAGGGCTACAGCGCGGCGGTCCGGGTCAGAACTCGGCACGCGGAGAGAGTTGAGGTTCACGACATTGTAACGGTCATTAAGACCACGCACGACGACGAACTTACCATCCGCCACATTGACGCCAGTCGTTTTTGCCAACAGCTTTGAGGCGTCGCTGGCACCCGTCTGCGCAATGAATTTGGCACCCAACACGTCCGTGAAACTCTTCATTTCCGAGCGCAGCGTCAATGCCGCCGCCGTGGAGTTCGTGTCCACCAACTCCTCGGAGGAGACGACAAATTCATCCAGCTCAACAATCTCGGCCGTCAAACCTAGAGACACTTCAGCCACACTGCCAGAGGAAACCACGACATCAGCCCGCCGCTCGCGAATATACCCGCCAGCGGAAGCGAGCACGGTGTATTGTCCAGGCTTCAGGTCATTGATGAAAAAGTTCCCACTATCATCGGTCTGGGTTGTGTAGCCCGTGCCTTCCAACTGAATGCTGACCGCCGGAATCGGGACGTAAAAATCCGCATCCTGCACGCTTCCACGCAAAGCACCGTTCGCTTCTTGCGCCGAGAGCACAGATGCCCACGCTAGCGAACAACCTAACAAAAAACAGGCAATCCAGCCCATCCTCATGTTTGATACAAAGCCGACTGATCTCATGCCTTATTGCGCCACCTCCGCCGTTGCCTGACTGAAAAACTTGGAAATCTGGGCGGGCATCGCACGCCCCGCCTCAGAAAAATACAGGCAGACTCGCACTTCCGCCTCGGCACGCGCCCGAGGATGCTTGTAGGAAGCTCCAGCCTTCAGCGCCGCCAGCAGAAGATCATCCGCCTCCTGGACCTGGCCCAGCTTTTCATGCTGATGAGCGATGGCCAAATAAGCCGCAGGCGCTTCCAGGACAAAGACTTTCGCCATGCTTTCCTCAGCCTGCTTGAGCCACTCTTGAGCCTGATCGTTTTGCTGCCATGCAAGGAGAACCCCCACTGCATCGGTCATAAAAATGGGCTTCCAGTCCGCCCCATCACCATAAGCCTCACAGCACTTCAGAAACAGATTCAGGCTTTTTTTTGCAAGTTGCTCCTGCCCTCCCATCCGAGCGACACGAGCCAAGTCCAGCAAGACACGCTGTGCATTCGGCAATCCGTTCTGTACTGACATCATACCAATCTCTTCCAAAAAGGCTTTGCCCAAGTCAGGTTCCCCGTTCACAAACTGCTGCTCAGCGCAGGCTAACAAAAAGCGCGCGCGCCGCTCATCTTCGCCCTGATCCGGCACCGACACCAGGCGACGTTTCGCATCCAGAAGCTTGATCGCAGGCACCAATCCCTGCATGTGGAGTTCCGTCTCCAAGCTCAACAAAGAAAGACGACCGAGTTTTCCCATCTCTGCGTCTCCCTGTGTCTTTCTGCCGAGATGATAAAGAGCCAAGATGCATTGGCTGCGCAGATTTTCAGCGGATAGACCGCTCATCTGATCCACCTGTTTCAGAGCAGCGATCAAATGGGGCTCAGTCTTATCTGCCTGATGCAGGCGAGCGTAGTGAAGGGCCAACAAGGCATGGGCTTGGGCGCTCCCGTAACCAGGCAGACGATCCACGAGATACTCCGCCTCCTCGATCTGCCCCTTTTTTACATATCCTTGGATGATCTGTAGCATCCAGTGATTGTAAGCAGAGACGTCACTCGCCAATTCGACCGCGTAAGTCTCAGCCTGTCTCAACAGATCGTGAGGGTCGCCGGGTCTGGTTTTTTGGTGTTTCTGAGACTCCTCCACCAAACGATTGACCAAAGCCTCTGTGGATGACAACTCTTTGGCAGTGGCATTCCCCACTCCAGTGACGAAGCACACCAGTGTCATGCCGCAGTGCAAGTGACGAAAAACTCGACGCCAACAAGGAATTTCAGAAGGGGAGGGGTTGACCATAGAACCGGCCGTGAGTTCTCTGCTCATGGCAAGTTCGATTAGTGCTTCGCCTTCCCCATCAAGAAACTCGATTTAGGTGACAAAACAGTCACCTAACCCTCTTTCGGACGGCTCAATGTAGCAGTCTGGTTGCATTATCCGGGGAGACTGGGTCACTAAAGCTCGGCATGTCGCAGTTTTGTGACATCTCAGACACACCGCAGCAAGCTTTCTCAGAATTGTGATTCAGGAGGGTTTCGAAGTGTAGCAACCGTTATGCCCGTTACTGCGATCAAAGATACGCCCCCAGTTCTCTAACGACAGATGCATCAGCCTCGGGCGGCTTCAGGATCGAAGCCAGCTCCAAGACTCACCTGCTTCATATCATTCTTCCGACACCTCATCTAAAGAACAAAATGGGGTGGTCCATCAGGACCACCCCATCCAGGATCAATATGCTCTGGCGAGCTTCACGACTCGCTTACTGAGGAATCACGCGATAGAGAATCGGGGAACCAGTGTAGGTGTAGTCTGCGTCCGTTACAGTGATAGAACCCGCAGCACCATTGCTGTCAGCCAGCACCAGATGAGGTTCATCTTCAGCTGAACCGTCCTGCACGGTGCCAATCGGCGTCCAAGCGCGACCATCGATAGAGCGCTCAATCACGTACAACACAGCGTCGCCAGCAGCCACGTCGCTTAGATCAGCATTGAAGGACAGCGAGACCTGATCACCAGCCACGCTGATTTCGACGCGAGGACGAGCCACGTTGGTCGTCGTCATCATCTCAACAGCGTGAGTCCAGCTCCAGCCGAACAGCCAGTTGTTGTCACGCATCGCCCCGTGATAACGCACCGGAGAGAAGAATCCGGTCACTCCCGGGCGACTAGGCAGAGCCAGCGTCAGATCACGAGCCACGCTGTTAGGAGCGTCATCACGGACCAGACGTGGATCAAGGCCATTTTTGACCAAGTGGCCCTTGCCACGAAGCTGAGTCGAAGCAGCAGCGCTCACACCGGTCAGATCGTTGGCAACGCCAGCACCCGATTGAAGAGTGCCGATATTGAAGTAGTAGAAGTTATTGACGTCAGCTGTCGTGCCCACCGGAGTGGTGGAGGCGTTACCGATGAAGATGAGGGGACCGTCGCCACTGCCACCGCCGCCGATGTCTTCAGCCACGCCGTGTGAGAACAGGCCGGAAGCACCTTTGAGGATGTGGATCGCACTATCCTGTGCGGCAGGAGTCGCGAAGTTAGCTCCTTTGTTACCGATCAGAGTCACGCTGTAAATGTAAGCGTTGGTCTGTGGAGTCACAGTCGAGTTATCGGGTTCAGAACCGTCCCACTCAAACATCTTATCACTGACGGCGAAGCTATTACGACCCACGGGAGTGCCGTCCGAATCACCGCCAAAACCGCTGCGATTGTAACTCTCATTGTCATTGATCGCAAACAGATGCTGAAGGTTACCGGAAAACCCGAAATCACCATCGAAGCAGTCATCACCGTTCACCACGGAGGCGAGATAACGAGCATTGATGTAACCACCGAACCACTCGAAACCATCGTCGGCATTCTGAGCCACCTCTTGGAACTCCATCACGGTTCCACGGCCCACACCGCCCATGGTCACACCATTGATCTCATTGTTGCTGGCGATGTTGAAACCGCCGTAACGATGAGACCAGAAGCGAATAACACCACTGCTGTCATCTTCGTCCACACCGCCAAAAAAGCCAAGATTGAAGGTGGTGCTCGGAGCAAAGACGGAACCTTCACCATCGGCATCAAATGCCTCAGCAAGGGTCACTGTGGTCGAGGTAAGGCCTTCAATCAGAGCAAAGCCGGTGCCATTTCCCGTAGCTGTGGTAAACACAGTCGGGTAAGCGATGTTATCGCCGCTGTGGGTGTTTCCATCCCATTGAATGTTGTTGGTATCGCCGTCGCGGTCATAACCAAGCGGCGTGCGACCCAGCATAACGAGACCACCGCACTCTTTGGAGTAAGCAAAGGCATTTCCGCCCGGGCTACCGCTGAGGCTGAAATCCTGCTGAGGTACCTCTACCACGCCGTTTTGACCAGTGATGAAGGCTGGGATGGTATTGACACCACCAGGCACATGAGGGTCATCCAAGCAGGTGAAGATAATAGGATCATCTGCGGTAGCATTCCCGATGATTTTGGCACCGCGGGTCACGATAATCGAGCCAGGGTTATTGGTAAAACCAGTCACCGAGGCCTTAGCACCACGGATGACGGTGCCAGGTTCAACAGTCAGCTTAGCCGGAGGCAGAACGTAAACGATCTGAGTGACCACATACACGTTATCACGCGTCCAACGCGTATCAGAGGAGATGTTGGAACTCACCTCGATGATATCAGCACGCGCGGTGCTGAAGGCACAGCCAAGGACCGCGCAAGCGAGGCCGAGGGCTTTGAATTTAGGTAGCTTCATATCTTTAAATTTGGGATTCTTCGTCTGTAGGGACTCTCGGATTAGTAATGGCAGGGAGGTGGCGGAGGTGCCGAAGGCAGCCCCAGTGACATGACGCCCGAGAAGATCGGGGACGTTTTGGAAGGATCTTCCGCCAGCAGGTAATAACCAGCACCGACAGATTGGTTGCCTTGTGGGATGACCACGCCTTCGAACTTGGTCGAGCGCTTGTCAGCCAGCGAGAAGCTACCCGTGATCAGACCCGTCTTGGCGTTGATAGCCAGCTTGGTCTTGCCGCTATTGGTGCCGATCGTCAGCTTGAAGTTATCAAGCAGAGTGATGGCGGCCTCAGCAGCCTCAGCATCTTCTTCCAGACCACGCAGGAAACTCAGTTGAGTCACACTGTTAGCCGTCGCATTCAGATGCACCTTGGAGGCTGGATAAGTATATGCACCACCAGAGATCAGCATCAGGCCTTCTTCGGTCAGGTCAAAACCTGCCGCATAGGTGCGCTGTTTGACAGAAGGATCGGCCGGACGAAGTTGGCTGGCATCGCCCTCAATGAGTTTATCCTCATCGATCACCAAGCGCCCCAAGATGGAACCTTTCTTAACCGTTTTGTAGAGTGTCTGATAGATGAAGACGTCTCCACTTGGGCTCAGGAAGGAAGAGGTCGTGTAAGCCTCACCATCCGCCGTTTTACCTTTGACGCTCAGTCTGCCATCAGCGGCCACGGTGAAGATGCCGTAACCAGCGCCCTGAGGCAGAGTCTCATCAGTCAAGAGATCGTCATTCTCTTCATCCAGTTCGATGACGAAGTTATATTGGCCCAGATACTCTGTAGGTTCCGCCGTCTTCTTCTTGTAGATGTTGCGGTAGCCATCGAACACGACGTCGTCACCGGGGATCGGCTCACCAGACTCCGAGGAAGAACTAAGGTAACCGTTGATCAGATCTCCGTCGATCTCGATACCGAGATAGAGAGGAGGCAGATTGCTCGGACGCACGATCACGAACTCCGTGCTGGGCAGCTCACCATCCATTTCGATGAAGCCTTTGACTGGCAACACCATGGCCCCCAGGAACAGCTTACCAGAGATAGCACCGGTGGTGGTGACCGTCATTTCGAAACGACCGCCCAACTCAGCACCATAGATGCTGGAGCCCACGTTACGAGAAATTGGCCCCACATAAGAACCGGCCAAACCAATCAGGTCTTCGGAATTATCGACGCCGATGGACACCGTGCCAGTATCACTCCCCTTGGCGTTGCTCACGGTGAAGGTCACTGTGACATCAGTCGTAGTGACTCGGGACGGACGGCCCGTGATGCGACCGGTTTTGCTATCCAGCTTCAGACCTGCAGGCAGACCTTTGGCGGAATACTTCGTCGGAGAAGCGGATGCTCCACCCAGCACTGGCACCTGATACACGTAGGTGGCTCCCAGGAGAGCGTTAGGCATGAGAGCCAAGGCGGCGTCATCCAGTTCAGGCTGGCCAGTCACCACGTTCAAGGTCTGAATGCCGGAGTTCACCGACGTGCTGCCCACCGTCACTTGGCAATAGTAGTTGCCAGCATCGGCAGGGCCGATGGCCAAAACCGCCAGCTTGGTTGTCTTCACACCTTTGTATTCCACACCATCGGCCAAAGGAGTGGCAGAGCCTTCTTTGAACCACTGATAGGTCGCTCCTTTGCCAGCAATCAGAGCTACAAGAGCAGCCGACTTCGCACCATCTGCAACGACGACCGTGTTGGTCACTTGACTGACCACAACAACTTCGGCCTTGCTGCTCGTCACCGTAGCGGTGCCAGCACCTGGGGCATTGCTCACCGTGAAGGTGTATGCGCCGGCCTGCTTGAGGCTCATGTTGTAAAGCGTGAGGGTCTCAGATTCCGCTCCCGGGATGATGGCGCCTTTTTTCCACTGGAACTTCAGAGTGCCTGGGCCAACAGCGTCAACGCTCAGATTCAGTGTATCCCCTTCAGCGATCACGGTGGACTGCGGCTGGGTAAGAATCACAGGCTTGGTGCCGATCGTGAGAACGTTCGTATTGGAAGCAACATCGGTCGATTCCGAGTTGGACACTAGCACATCATAAGTACCCGTGTCACCCGTCGTCGTGCTTGGGATAACGAATTGGTTGTTCACAGAATCCGTCACCGTCGAAATGACCTGACCATTACGGCGCCATTTGAAGGTGAAAGGTCCGGTCGCAGCACCGACGTTAGCGGTGAAGACAATGGACTCCTCAACATTCACCACCGCCGTCGCTGGGGTGCGAGTCAGGGAGACAGAAGCAATCGCTGCTGGAAGCCCCATCTGGTGAGAAGGCAGATCCGCACCGATGATGGAGCCACCTGCGAGAACACCGATGTGAGCCTGAAGACCAGGAGCATCGGAGTCAGGAGACACGATGGAATCCTGTACCACGGCATCTGGCTGAACCCAGGTCTGAGAGGTGGAAAAGATCGCATGCTCAGTGGAGTTAGCAGGTGTGGTGCTATTCAGCACCCACACATAGATCTTTTTGCCAGCGATGCTGGAATCGTAGGAAACACCTTCGTAGGTGCCGCCTGCGACATAAGTCGTGGCGACCTGATAAAAGCCATCGTTATCATCGACGGACAGATCACCGCTGAAACCGGAGACTTCAGTAAAGGCAGCATCTAGAGCCGCAAAGTCCGAAGCATTCGCTTCGAAATCGAAACCGTCTGGGAAGATACCGAAACGGACTGTGCCAGAGGGCAAACCGCCAGCGACTCCAGGAATGGTCAGACCATTACCCAGGTTACTGGAATAGAGATTGGCAGCTTGGGTGCTGCTAAATGCGCTTACCGCAAGTAGCGCAGAGAATAAGAACTTTTTCATGTGGGAAAATGCGGGGTGATGAGGGGGTTATTGAGGTTACTCGGCGAAGGGCTCTTGGATGACGAGGCCCGCCGCACCCACTTGCTCTTTGAAGAGGATGGATTTCCCGGGGGCGACCAGAGCTGCACCCTGGTTGGAGAGAGGATCTGCAAGTGCGCGCCAGCCTGTGCCGCCAACACCACCGTTTTTGTAGTAGTAGCCTGTCAGCACGCCATCCTGCTCAAGGTAGAGGATGTCGGCATTACCGGGGCCGGTGCCGCCTGTGACAGATGACTCCAGTCCACTCGCAGCCAGAGTCGTGCTCACGCTGAAAGGGTTGTTGATCACCTGGAAGCCGACGCTCACGTTGGAGACTTGGCGACCTGGAAGCTGCTCACCGGAGATGACCAGGTTGGCAGCGCTGCCACCCGCTTTACGAGCCACGAGAACGGCGGTGCCGGGAGCCAACTCAGTAGCTCCAGCATCACCGGAATCTGGAGTGGCGACCGCACGCCATGCGCTGGCAGAGCTGTTGTAGAAATACCCCACCAGTTCACCTTCAGAACCCAGATAAACGATGTCCGCGTTGACAGGGCTTGCGTCAGCCTTCAAGCCGGCGCTGTTCGCGGCCCCAAAGATGGATGCCAGAGTCTTGACCGGATAAATCACGAATTCATCACCGACGTTAGGCGCCACAGCGAGTGCTGCGGTGACATCTTGAGAAGCCTGGGCGCTGATCTTGGAGGTATAACCATAAGCATTGGTGCTGCTTCCAGAAGGGGCGTTACTGCCCGTGCCACGCTGATCCACGCGGCTGGTGATCTTGATGGCGTAAGGCGTCGTTGTCAGATCAGGCAGCGAAGATGGAGACGAGCTCAAAGTGAGCACGTTGCCATTGACGGCGCTAACCGTTCCGCTTGCCACGATGCTGGTGAAGGGGGCGCCCACCAGAGTGGACTTATTGATCGGCAGGTCCACCGTCACCACACCAGTGGTGCGGCTGACCGGCAGCATATTTTCTTGGCCTTGCAGTGAGCTGGCGCTCAGCGCCGCCAATGCCAGCCATCCGAATGGAGAGCTTAGTTTCATTGTCATGGTAGAGGTGGTGGGGTCATGGGGTGCAGGGGTTCTTGTGCACCGTCTCGCGATTTGAACCCACTTCCCCCCCTGCTACAAAAGCTCCACAGCAACACTTTCGTCACCTTTAGACAGTCTGATCCAACCCTTTAGAGCCTAAAGTTGGCATCTCTACTCTCAATAGCATTAGATGTGTAACTTCTTTGTCACATTCAGCCTCTAACACTTCTCATCTGGTTGAAGACCGTGGAATCCACTGGTTCAAATTTACGGGGAAACACGGAGCCAAGATCACCTCCCACACCCCCGCCCTTTTTCAATGTTACCATCGGCCAAAACATGTTCGTTCAAGAGACCCGCAGCCATGATCATTCCTCAGCCCCCACTTAAACACAACTTTTGTTACGCCACAGATTGTGACAATTATGCCATGAGGCAGAACTGTTACTCTACGGCATTTGTCGTCTTCTCCCGGATGGGTTCGTGTGGTGCGTAACGATGAGATGTTTTTTCTTGTCGTTCTCTTGACCAACTCATCCCATGAAAACATCCACCACCCTGTTGGCCAGCGCTTTGCTCGCCTCTGCCGCCTTTGGACAAGGCTTTAAGACCTCGGAGTTCTCCTATCTGACTCCCGCCGCTGGAGCTGATTTCAGCTATGAACCCATCGTCACCGTAGGCGACCGTGTGCCTCTCACTGGTGATGCTGCCAGTGAGTATGCTTTCGTTGGTATCCCTGATGCCATGGGGCTCTACAAAGACAAGGCTACCAACCAGAACATTCTCTTTGTGGCCCATGAAATGCCCAGCGGAACTCACAGCGCCCCGCTGCCCGGCTTGACACGTTTCAAGGGCGCTTTCGTTTCCCGTTACGTTCTCGCTCCGAACGGAGGCATCCTCAGTGGTGCACCTGCTCACGCCAATCTGTTCCTGGAAAATACACAGGTCTCGAACCGCCCTCCTCAGGAAGGTGACACAAACGCTTTCACCCGCTTCTGCTCCGGCTCCTTTGCCAGCCGTGAAAATGGCCTGGACCGCCCGTTCTTCTTTACCAACGAAGAAAGCGCCACAGGTAACTACGATGGTGATGTCAAAGGTTCTCAGACCGTTGCGATTGCCAACGGTAACATGTATACCGTGCCTGATCTAGGTCGTGTCGCCCGCGAGACCACAGCAATCATGCCTCGTCGCGACTCTCTAACGGTGGCCATCTCTACCGAAGACAACGGCTCCCCTTCCTACATCTATATGTATGTGGGACGTAAGCAGATGCGCTCCAAAGTACCGCTGGATCGCAACGGTCTGACCAACGGTAAAATCTATGTTCTTTGCGGTCGGGACGCCCAGCACAATGAAGGCAGCTTTTATACAGGCAGTCTGCCTGTGAGCTGGAGACAAATTCCTAACGGTGCCAATCTCTCCGCAACAGAACTGCTTGCCGCAGCCGATGCCGTGGGAGCCTTTGGCTTCGTGCGAGTTGAAGACACAGAGT
Organism: Prosthecobacter debontii; assembly: GCF_900167535.1. Taxonomy (NCBI): domain Bacteria; kingdom Pseudomonadati; phylum Verrucomicrobiota; class Verrucomicrobiia; order Verrucomicrobiales; family Verrucomicrobiaceae; genus Prosthecobacter; species Prosthecobacter debontii. The sequence goes on along the minus strand of NZ_FUYE01000001.1, from coordinate 500,422 downwards.
TCGATCCCGTCAAACCCACCCGTAGCTTGTTCATCGCCACCACAGGCGGCAGCGGCCCTAACAACCTCGGCCGTCTTTATGAGCTGAAAATGCATCCCACCAACCCAATCGCCAACGGCACGTTAAACGTGGTTTACAACGCAGACCTCATCGTGACGCCTGGCGGTAGCTACAACGGCTATCCCGGCACTCTGAATGCCGCCAACGGCATCACGGGCTCCCTTGGTGTTTACGGTGGCGGGAACATCAATAGCGGGATCAACTACCCCGTCAGTATTGATAATATTGCCGTCTCCAAAGACTTCATCGTCATTTGCGAAGATCGTAACAGCCCCGCTGACGCTGTGTTTGCTAAGTATGCCCGTAACGGAGGGCTGTGGACGCTGAACCGCAAAAACAACTATGCAGCCAAGCTCCAGAGCACCTTTAACTTTGCCGGTGTGGAAGCTCGTGATGCCCACTCCGCCATCACCACCCGTGGTCTATGGGAGACTTCCGGCGTCATTCGTGGCGACGCTATTTTCGGCCCAGGCACCTTCATCGTGAACGTGCAAGCCCACGGGACCAGCGTGACTCCCAACGGTGGCGGCGGAGCTGTGACCTCCATCCGCACCAACATCCCCAAACCGGAAGGTGGCACCTACACTCGTACTGAAGCTATCTCCCTCTTCGCTGAAGACGGCCAGGTCCTGATCATGCGCCCTGCTGCTGAATAATCCGTCGGATCATTTTCAGTTAGGTGACTCATTCCCGGTCAAGCAATCCGCTTGACCGGGAAATGCTTTTTTCAAAGCCCCCTTTTTATCCCAGTCCAATCGATGAAATCCAGCCCTCCCTTCTCTGGCTATGTCTTGGGAGCTGAAGCTCTGGCTCTAGGCATCACCGCCTGTATGACAGGCACGTGGTGGCTACTGCCTTTGGCTGCGACATGCGCCTTATTGAGCAGCATCGCCCTAGGCTATCTGGCCACGGGATTGCTCGTCAGCCTCGGCACAACGGCTGTCTGGGGGTGGACCTGGACTTCTGGAATGGCTCAGGGCAGCCTCGCCACAGTGCATCCGATCACCGCCCTGCTGGTCGGCTCTTCACTCGCTTTCATCAGCATTCTCACCGGCCTCAAACAACGCTCCGCATCTCCCATCCCAGGTTGTCTGACACGCTTGGCTGTCTTTCTGCATTTTCTGACGGCAGGTCTCATGCTTGGCTCTCTTTACCTGCAAGGCTCCTGGCAACTTTGGATCGCTATCGGCTATGCACTCGTCACGGTCATCTTGAGCCTGGATACCCTGCTCCGCCTTCTGGCCAGACTTTACACCCCCCGTCGTCATTGGGCTCATCTTCCTGCGCCAGGAGCTTTCTTTTTTTATCGCTGGTTAGGCCCCGAATGGAAAAGCTGTCTTCCCTCACCCGCCGCCAAGGATGAAGGATTAGAACTTAAACTGGCCGAGATGTGGATGTGGCCTACGGTGCGGCGCTCTCTACCCAGCTTGATCGTCACGATCCTCGCCATCGTTTGGCTACTCACTTGCATTCATGAGCTGCCCATGGGCAGTCAGGGCCTACGCCAACACCTCGGAACCTGGGAAAAGATGGCTTTGGCCCCCGGGCTGCACGGCTCTCTGCCCTGGCCTCTCGGAGGCATCCGCACGGTGGAGACCGATCGCATGCGGGAGGTGGTGCTCGGGTTCCGCGCGGACCCCGGCCAACCCATCCTCTGGGAAAAGACGCACTACGAGGACGAACAGAAGTCCCTCGTGGGTGGTGGCGATGATTTTCTCTCCATCAGCGTCCCAGTTTTCTATCGTGTCCAGGATGCCGCCCTCTTTCTCCGCAGTTCCGGTGATCCTGAGGGCCTGTTGCGTAGCCTCGCACAGCGTGTGCTTCTCAATCTGACGCTCCGTCTCCCGGCACGGGAGATCATGACCGGTTCCCGCGAGAGCCTCAGACACCAGTTTCAGCGAGATCTTCAAGACGCCTTGGATGCCAGCCAAAGTGGCTTGGTCTTGTTGAATGTTTATCTCCGAGACATTCACCCTCCCGTGGGTGTGGCACCGGCATTCCAAGAGGTGATCAGTGCCTTGGAAGAAAAAGAAGCTTTGCTTCATGAAGGAGAGGCCTACCGGCGGGATGTCCTCAGCCGCTCTCAAGGTGATGCCAAAGCGATTCTCGTCACCGCTCAGTCCAACGCAAACAACCGAATCGAGCAGGTGAAAGGCCAAGCGTCACGCTTCGACGACATGCTCACCTCTTGGAAGCAAGCCACCGACTTGTATCAATGGCGCGAAGGTTTTCGTGTGCTGGATGAGACTCTATCCGGAGCTAAAAAGGCCATCTTCGATGCATCCATCCGGGGTGAAATGCCCACGCATATCGATTTGCGTAAGGTGCTCAATCCCGACTTTGTCGATACGGTGCCGCCCAGGCCCCAGAGCTTGGTGCCACGGCCTTCCAAATCCATGGAAGCCTTTGACCTCGACATCGAAGGCTACCTGCGTGCTGACCAAGGGGATGTGCCAGCCCCAGACTTCACCCCGTCCGATGCGGACAACCTCCTGAAAACGGATTTAGGCAAGCCCCTGCAGCCCGAGCTATCTCAACCATGAGTGATACCGATTCTCCCCCCGTTCGCCGTCAACCCATCATGCTTCGGCTGGTCTTGCTAGCCGCAGTTGGGCTCAGTGTCCTCGCCTCCGCATGCGCCTTCATCGTCAGTGAGACTGAGCATGTCCTGATCTTGCGTTTTGGTCGGCCAGATCGCATCATCAGCACTCCTGGATTGTGCCTGCGGTTGCCCGTGCCGATCGAGCGCGTGGTGCGTGTCGATCGCCGACTCCAGCATGCCAGCATTCGTTTGAGCGAGACCCTAACGCGCGATCAACGCAATGTCATTGTTCCAGTCTTCTTCACTTGGCGAGTTGCAGACCCCCTGCGTTTTCATACCGCTGTTCGTGAATTCAACAACGCACAGACGAAACTCGATGCCCTGATCACCAGCGCGCGCAACTCCGTGTTAGGCCAACATGACTTCACCGACCTCCTCATGACGGAAGAAAGTGACAGCTCATTGGCCAAGATGGAGCGTGAGATGCTCGCCCTGGCTTCCGGTGATGCGGCTCAACAGCTCGGCATTGAGCTCATTTCCGCAGGCATCACCCAAATCCAACTCCCCGAAGCGAATACCGAGTCTGTTTTCCGTCGCATGCGAGCCGAGCGTAAACGCGAGGCCACCCAATACCGGGCGGAAGGCCGTGCCAAGACAGCCGAGATGAAAGCTGAAACCGATAAGGAAGCCACACGCATGATCGCCGATGCCAAACGCCAAGCTGAAGAAATGCGCGGCAAAGCCGAAGCCGAAGCTTCCTCCATCTATGCCGCAGCTCATGGCCAGGATCCGCAGTTTTATAAATTCCTGCGGGAGCTCCAAAGCCTGCGCACCGTGGTGGATAAAAACACCACGGTGATCCTCGACACCAGCGTGGCACCTTTTCACTGGCTCAAAGCAAAGGAACCCGGTGCTGTGGCGGACAAACCCACTTCGTCTCCTCCAGCAGCTCCCTCAGCCAGCATCCTGGATCAAACGCCATGAAACCCCGCTCTTCCCAACCTCACTTACGTGACGAAGGGCATTTCGTTGAGGCCCTTTTGCTTTTCCTGAAACAGCTCACGGCTCACGCCCGCTGGGTCTTTGCCGCGTTACTCTTTCTGTATGCCGTTTCCGGCATCCATACCATCCAGCCTCAGCAGACCGCGTTGGTGCGTCGCTTGGGCCGTTTACAGACACACCTCCATGGCCCGGGCCTCTTGGTGGGACTGCCCAAACCCTTTGATGAAATCTTGCTTTTCGAGACAGGAAAAGATACCAGCTTGTCGTTGGATGCCTGGGCTCTGATCGGAACGAAAATCGGTGATCCCGACCAGCCCCTGCAGCTGAGCCAGGAAGAACTGGCCCGGCGCACCAACAGCCGTGAAACCACGGGGGCCGAGTATCCGCAATATGAAAACATGACCCTGAATCCCGTGATTCATGGATATACGTTAACAGCGGATACCAATGTCATTCAGGGGCGTTTCACTCTGCGTTATCGTATCGAAGATCCTTTTCTATTCACCACTGCCGGGGAGGGGATCGACCGCTTGCTGGCCCAACTCAGCTATCGGGCACTTTCAGCACGGCTGGTGGCTCGGCGCATCGATGCTAGCCTGACGGACGACCGCCGAGAGTTGGGAACCGAGACCGCCAAGCTGATCCAAGACGAAGCCACTAGGCTCAATCTCGGCGTCCGTATAACTGGGCTCGATATTCGGGAACTCTCTCCTCCAGCCCAAGTCTTAGCCGCCTTTGAAGAAGTGACGAATGCGCGTCAGCAGGCCAAAACGATGTTTGAAAACGCCCGCCAGTACGATGCTGAAACTCTAGCTAAATATGAAGGCGAAGCCTCGGCCATTCGGTTCCGTGCCGAAGGTTATGCCACAACCCTTGTCGAAGATGCCAGAGGTGAAGCCGCCGCCTTTGTTGCCCTGCTTGAGAACTATCGCGTCAACCCTCAGCTCGTTTCTCAACGCCTGCTGAGAGAGACCTTGGACAGTGTGATGGGCCAGGTGTCGTCGCGCACCCTGCTCCCCGCTCAGCAGGCACGCCCTGCGGTCATCCTCGAACCCGCACCTGAATTCGCCCGATGAATATGAACGATCTCGATACCTCCACGCGGCGACGTCTCTCGCTCTTATTCATGGCCACCGCGCTGATGGCGGCATCCCTGCTGACGGGCTGGCTCCGCCCGGGCCAGGAGGCTTTGCAGGGCACACTCGCTCTCGTTGCCACCTTGATCGTGGCGGCCCCCATCGTGAGCGGAGTCATCACAGCCATCCGTGCCACGGGTTTCGCAGCCACTCAGTTCTACATGGATCAGTATGTGGTGCTGGCCTTAGCCGCCTGTCTAGCCACGGGGAAGTATGTCACGGGAGGCATCGTGGCCATCATCCTTTTGTTTGGTCAAATGCTGGAGGAGCGCACAACCGTCGGGGTAGAGATGGCCCTCTCGAAACTGCGTCAACTCAGTCGTATCCGCGCCCGCCGGAAAAGCAGCGAGGGCGAGCACGAGTGCGAAGCTAGTGAATTAAGACCTGGCGATGAAATCGTCATTCGTCCGGGTGAAATCATTCCGGCCGACTCAACCGTGATCTCAGGCCAGGCCTTGATCGATCAAAGTCGCATCACCGGTGAATCTGTGCCAATCGAAGCCTCACCCGGCACAGCCATCTTTGCCGGCACGGCCAATCTGAATGGATCATTGCACGCTCGTGTCACGGGCTCGGGCAGTGACACGGTCATGGGGCGCGTGCAGAGCATCATCGAGCAAGCGAAGGAATCCGAGGCTCCTATCATTAGTCTGGCCGAGGATTATGCCCGCTATTACACGCCTCTGATTCTATTGATCGCTGCGAGCGTTTTCTTTTTCAGCCAGGATATCGAGCGCGCCATTGCCGTGCTTGTGGTTAGTATTCCTTGCGCCTTTGTGCTGGCCAGCCCTTCCGCGATGGTTTCGGCCATTGCTTCAGCCTCGCGGATGGGGCTCTTGATCAAAAGCGTGCGTCATCTGGAAACAGCCCGGCGGGTGGACACTGTGGTGTTTGATAAAACCGGCACGCTGACGCTAGGACATCTGGAGTTGGAAGATGTGCTGGTTCACGATGACCGCTTTTCCCGAGACGAAGTCATTCGACTTGCGGCCAGCCTGGAAAGTCAATCCAATCACCCCGTCGCACGCGCCATTGCGCAGGCAGGCGAAGGTATGAACTTGACCACCCCCAGCGATTTCATGGAGCACTCTGGGTTAGGCCTGGAGGGTAAGTGCGAAGAGCACACTTTGAGGATCGGTCGCAGCTCTTGGCTGCGGCAGCAAGGTGTTCAGCTTGCCATCGATCCGGGACAGTTCAACCGCCACAGCCTCGTCTTATTGGCCGATGGAGACCGTCACATCGCCTCCTTTTTACTCGCCGATCAAGTCCGGTCTGAATCTCGTGAAGCGGTGGAGCGGCTACGCTCTTTGGGCATTGAGAACTTCCACATGCTGACGGGAGACCGCCGAGAAGCCGCCGAGCACATCGCTGCTCAGGTCGGCATCACTCACCTCCATGCGGAATGCCTGCCTGAGGACAAGGTCGCTCACATCCGCGCGCTGAAAGCCGCAGGCCAACGCGTGCTCGTCATTGGCGATGGCCTCAACGATGCTCCAGCACTTGCCGAGGGAGATGTGGGTGTCGCCATGGGGAGCCTAGGCAATGATGTGACGGTGCACACCTCCGATATCGCCTTGATGTCTCATGATCTGCGTCGCCTGCCGGACCTTCTCCTGCTTTCAGCCAAAACCGTCGGCATCATCAATCAGAACCTGCTTTGCGGCTTCGCCTTCATCATCCTAGCCATCAGCCTCAGCAGTCTGGGTTTCATCAGTCCCGTCGCGGCAGCGTTCATGCACGAGTTCAGTGCTTTTTTCGTGATTTTCAACAGCGCACGATTGCTGCGCTTTGACGGTCTTGAGCTTCTCCTTGATGAAGAAAACCCACAGGCTCCGTCCTTGGAGACTGCGACACCGATGACCCCGGCCAATGCCTAAAAATCGCTTTTTATTAGTCTCTATCCTCTTATCCCTGGCTGTAGCTGTCGGCATAGGGTTCTTTCTCGGCCAGCCTTCCAACGACACACCGCGCCCAGGCCATCAGCCAACGCAGGAGACACCAATGGCTCGAAATACTCAGCCGGGCCACGCCGGTACTTCCTCACTTTCCGCAGAGATCAATCAGGTCGACAAGCCTTTCTGGGAAGATGCTGACGTGCCCGATCCTGGCGAGGATGAGCCGGCCGCACTCGCAGTCATTCCCCGGCCTCAGGGCACGATCATCGTCCGCGACTACGAGAGCGAAGTGAAGGCTTTAGAGAAAGACGGAGACATGCAGCAGCTCAACGACAGCCTCATGTTATGGTTCCACCAAAACCCCTCCGCAGCGACGGCCTGGATCAATGAAACGGAGCGATTCGAGGCCATTGCCCCCAGCTTGCACCTGCTTGCTCAGGGAATGGCCAGTCAGGGACACTTGGATACCGCCCTCACCTGGGCCGATTCCATCACCGATCCAGCCAAACGGCAGGACACCCTGCGGCGCATCTACGCACATGAGGCCCGACAACGCAGAGTCACCCGCGAAGCCCTCCAACAAAAGGGATTCAGCCAGGAAGACATCACCGTGATCTTCAGTGGTGAGTTAGGCGATTGAAACGCTTTCACTCCACTTCCATCACTTGGAAGAAACCTCGTTTCGCCGAGGAATCGACATAGAGATGGCGTAACCCGTCACTGGTTGCGATGAACTCCTGCTGAGTTGAGCTAGAATGTTCCTGAACGGCAAAGGGCACTTGGATTGAAGTCGCACCCGGTGCGCTCAGGTAATGGAGTCGATAGCGCCGCGATGCTGTGGCACGGAAAGTCAGTCTTAGCCGCAGCGAGGTGGGACTGCGCCGCAGCAGTTGTGCAGGCTTGGCATTCAGAGTGAGGCTCGGATGTAAAATTTTCAACTCGCCACTCGGGTCTAAAAATACGGCATACGAGGTCAAATTCTGATCCGCCGGCCCTCGGATCACCCGCCCCTGGATGTCATAACGAGAACCGTGACAAGGACACTGGATGAAGCCTTGAGCCGCCGAATAACCGCCAACGATGCAGCCCGCATGCGTGCACTTCGAATCTAGAGCATAAAACGCATTAGCTTCAGCCCGAGTCACGATCAAGGGAGGGACTATCTCCCCGAGATCCACGATGATCGAGCCACCGTTTTGCTGGAGTGTAGGATAATCCGCCACCTGTAAGTAAAGTGCTCCCGGCCCCGTCTGGACAGCTTGCACTTCAGAAACCAAAAGTCGTGACCAAGCGAAACCCGTCAGAGCTTGGACGGTGCCTAACATCCAGCCTTGCAGCCATGTGCGACGTTGCATCTCCCCAAGCATGCTCTTCTCCCTACTAATGCGTAGTGAGAAAGAGTGACAGATTGATCACCTCAGCGCACAGGTCCGACCACATCGGGTTCAACCGCCGGGTTGGTTTGCGCCGATTTCATCACCTTCTCACGCAGGTCTTTATCGGTAATCACCGCCTCAGGGAAACGAGAAGCGATCTGTTCATGATAGATGGCAGCCGCTTTTTCATTGCCTCGAGATTCATAAAAGCGAGCGAGACTCATCAACTCGCGCAATTCTGAGGAGCGGACCTCTGAGAGGCAGGAACGCGCTTGAGCGACCTTGTCACTTTCTGGAAACTTAGCGATGAACCATGCCAGATAAATGGCGGCGTTTTCACGCTGATGCGGGCCGGTGCTACGCATGGTTTTCCATTGCTTGTAGGCGATATAACCGACCTGATAGCCCGCATCGTCTGCGAGTTCATGCTGGGGATACGTCTCAGCAAAGTCCTCGTGCATGGCGATGGCTTCTTTAAACTCGCCATTCTTCTCCAATGCGATGCCCAGGTAATAATGCGCCTGGATTCCCACTTCGCTCTGCGGGCCATTCTTGATGATGGTCTTCAGCATCTCCTGGATGATCTCCGGTGAAGTCGTTTGAGACTTGCGCACGGGCTCTAAAGACCGCCGAGTTTCTTTACCACCGCCTAACAATCGCTTCACCAATTGAAGCTGAGCCGCATGGGCTTTTTCAAAGTGACCAGGCTGCCCGATGATCAAACGATTTAAAGCTTCAAAAGCCGATTCATCATCTCCTAAGTGGACACTGATGCGATACACTTCCCACAGCGAAGCAGGCGCCCACTCGGATTGAGGATACTTTTGCGCAAGCGTAAGAAACCGGTCCAGAGCTTCCTCCGAGTCCCCCTCTGCCACCAGCCGCTGAGCTTTTTGATAAAGTCGGCGAACGGTTTCTGAATCATCCGCCGCCTGGGTCTTTTCAAGACAGAAGCTGAGCAGAACAAAGCAAAGCAGCCCTGCGATGACAGGGCTGCGAAGAAAAGAAAAAGACGGAGACGTCACGAACATGGTTATTCACCAGGAGCATTCACGGACTCCAACAGAGGCAGTGGTGAGGCACCACCGGTGGAGGTCGCAGGAATCAGCGTGCTGGGTTTGTATTGCTTCGCCAGTTGATCGCTCGTGCGTTTGCCAGCCGTCACTTTACCCAAAGTGACATACACATGGCTCATGCTTTTCACAGGGTTCTTCACGGAAGCTTCAGCCCCTGGATAGAGGTTTTCCACGAGGCCGGAATTTGGCCCGAGGCAGTCGATGTGAGGCACACCGGGCTCATCGGCGATGGTGTAGTCGAAGCTGACCACCTGCTGACCGACATTGCGGAATTTGACACTGTATTCGATGGTCTCTTCATCCACCATCTCGCTGACGAGTTGATAGCTGACAGGTGCATCGGCAAAGGCCAAACGCTCAGAGGTGATGGTCTTGCAGGAAACCAAGGCTGCGGCGGCGAGACCCAGAACAAACAGGCGGGAGAACTTCATGTTAGACTAAGAGAGGATTGAGGGGAAAGGCAACGAGCGTTAAGAAGAGATCAATAGCGGTAACGGAAGCCCACCAGATAACCGTCTGAAGCAAAGTTGGTCAGCTCTTCCAGATCGCCATAGTGGAAGTCACGGTATTCGAAGAACACGGAATACTGATCTTTCCAGGTCCATTCGAGACCGGCATACCAGTTCCAGCTATTGATGAATTCATCCACACTGAAGGGTGTGCTGCTGGCGGCATCGGTGCCTGTGCCATTGTATTGAGCACGGGATTTCGCCGTCGCATTGCGATACCAGACCTGTCCACCACCCAGACCCGCACCGATGTAAGGACGGAAACCGGCGGCAAACTTACCGATGCGTGCACGGTAACGATAGAGATCCAGAGCGAAGGTGCCGTTCAGGTTGAAGAACAACGAGTTCATGTCGGCATTGTAGGCCACCGTGTCGGTTGCCAAGCGGCTGCCACCGGTAGGTTGAGTAGCATCCTTGGATTTGCCGCTTAATTGGGTGGACATGAACGTGCCCTCCACATCGACAGACATCATGAGAGGCACTTTCTTCATCTTCCAGCTTTTACCCACTTCGATGCTGAAGATGGCGGCACCGTCACTGTCATCGAGGCCGAATTTGCGGTCACCGATTTTGACATTGCCGTCTTGGCTGATGGACTCACCGACAGACACACCGACATACGGGCCATACTTGCGTTTTTGAGCGATGCCTTCGCCACCGCCAAGGGACTTCAACTCCAGCTCAGCCGCAGACGCGGTGAGGGCACACAATGAAACGAGAAACAAGGCAAGGGGGCGCATGGTAGATAGGGAGTCGGCGCTGTATTACCGCGCAGTTTTGTTCTCTGAAATGAGTTCGATGTGAAGAATTCGTCACACATAAGCCCCCGCGAATTGTCACATTCGATTCACACTTGCACGAAGTGCCTCCAGCCATGCGCCGTCCGTTTTTCCTCACCCTCCTTCTGCTGCCAGCTTTTCTCGTGGCACAGACTTCAGCTCCCAAGCCCAAACAGCCTGCGGCGGTGCTGGATCCCATCTCTCCATCCCCTGCTCCGACTACCACTGGCGAACCTGCCCTGCCTGAGCAGCCCGGCTTCCCAGTGGACGTGAACAACTATGAAAACCCGCTCCTGCTCTTCCAGGGGGAGAAAAGGGATCTGCCCATGGCGGACGAAGAGAACCTGGAACTGCTGCCCCCCGTTTCACCCTATCTGCCAGGTGAAGAACTGCCTCAAGGCAATCCCGAAAAACCGCTGACTCCCCAGGAGCTGGAGCTCCGCGCCCTCGGGATGAAGGTGGCGGCCTCCGTCGTCAGCTTGCGAGTGTGGGACGAGTTCGGCAATCAACTCAGTGCTGGCGTGGGCTGTTTCGTCACCGCGGACGGCATCATCCTCACCGACACCGGTTTGTTACATCCTGAGATCGCCGAAAAGGTGGACTACATGACCGTAACCGGCGCGGATGGCACGAACCACAAGATCAGTGGCTTCTATGTGGCCGATCTGGTGACAGGAGTGACCCTGCTGCAGAGCGAAGCCAAAACCAGCACACCGCTTGAGCTCGCTCCTGACACTAACTTCACCGAGGAACGCCCCTGCCATGTGCTGGCTGTTTCTGAGAAACGCGGCCTCGTGTTGGCCGATGCCAAAGTGCAGATGGATAGCGCCCTGACCGGCCTGGGTTGGTTGAACCTTCGTGGCACCGATTCCCCTGGGGCCGTGGGATCTCCCGTGTTGTCTCAAAATGGACGCGTCATGGCCATCGTCGGCATGAAGGTGCCGCTCCAGAGCTGGATGAACTTTGCCCTGCCCTGTGATGCCGCCGCTTTTGAATTGCGTAAAAAACGCGCCCCGCTTCAGCCGCTGTCCAAACTTCCCCAGAGCCCCAAACTGCGTGAAGTGGCCAACGATCCTGAATTCGTCGCCGCCTTTGCCACCCTTCAGCAAAAGCGTGTGGAGTCTGCCATGCGCAAGCTCGTGCAGCTCACGCGCAAGTATCCCCGTAGTGCTGAGTGCTGGGCACTGCTAGGACTGAGTGCCACCTACCTGGGGGCCTCCCCTGAGGCCTTGAATTGCCAGCGCAAAGCTGTGGCTCTGGACCCGAAAGCTGGCCTCTACTGGCATCAACTTGCCTTTGCCAAAATGCGCGAAAACGCCGGCGGCCTGCCCGATACCTCCGAAGACCGCGAGGCCCTTCAGTTAGCCGTCGAGCAGCGCCCAAACGATCAACTCGCCTGGCTGCTGCTGGCGAGTCGGGAAGTGCGGGATGGCAATCTCGGTGCCGCCGATGATGCCCTGCGCCGTGTTACCCTACTGGCACCAGATTATGCTCAGGCTCACTATCTCCAGGCGTATGTGCGCGGTCGCTTGAAGGATTATGAAGGTGCCCAAGCCGCCATTTCCCAAAGCCTCAAGCTGAATGCCGGTTACTCCGAGGCTTGGTATTACCAGGGACTCTTGTTCGACAAAAAGGAGAACTACGATGAAGCGGCCAAGGCCTACCGAAACACGGTGCGCCTCCGCCCCACGCATCCGCATGCCTGGATGAATCTCGCCCACACTTACAAAAAACAGGGCAAGCAGACCGAAGCCCGCGAGGCCATCCTACAGCATCAAAAGGTGCTGAAGGCAGGTAAAAACTAATCGCTCGCTCCCCGGGCAGGCCAGCGGCAGAATAGGGCGCTTATGCTCCGTGCCTGGCTCGAACTCGCCCGAATCTCTAACCTCCCCACCGTCTGGACCAATGTCACGGCCGCTTGGCTGCTGGCGGGGGGGCCCTGGTGGGACGCACGGTTGGCCTGGCTGCTCCTCGCCGGTTCTCTGCTCTACACCGCCGGCATGATCCTCAATGATGTGGCCGATGCAGGGCACGACCGTCTGCATAAAAAAGAGCGCCCCATCCCCACCGGCCGCATCCCCCTCGCGAGCGCCTGGATCGTCGGTGGAGCCATGATGGTGCTGGGTATGATCCTCGCCACAGGTCCCGGCGGAGCCAATGGCCGGGTCACCCTGGCCCTCGCGGCAGCGATCCTGTTTTACGACCTCTATCATAAGCCCTGGCCGGGAGCGGTGTGGGTGATGGGTGCCTGCCGGGTGTTGCTCTATGCCATGGCCGCCTCAGCCGTCACCACCTGGAGCGACATGATTTCACTCTCGAATGACGTCTTGGTCGCTGCCCTGGCTCTCGGGGCTTACATCGTCGGTTTGACCCAAGTGGCGCGTATGGAGGCCAAGGGAGCCGTCGTCAAACCCTGGCAAGTGGGGTTTGCCCGCACCCTGCTATTTGCCCCCGCCATCGTCGCCACGGGGTATTGGTTGTCGCGAGCGAACTGGAAACTCATTTCCCTACTGGGGGATCTCACTCCCCTGGCCCCTGCCGTTTTCATCCTCATCTTCATCGGCCTCGTGCTGCACGCCAGCCGGGTGATGAAACGCGGCGGCCCAGCCATTGGCGAGGCAGTCGGACTGCTGCTAGCAGGCATCGCTATCGTTGATGCCCTAGCCGTCATGCAGGTTTCTCTGAGCCTAGCTTGCATGTTTGTCGGAATCGCGCCGCTCCTACGACTGTGGCAGCGTTGGATTGCAGCCACTTAGCCCACGATTTCTTGGTTTTCTGCGTGCATGAACTGACTCATATTGGGCGTTCTGTCTTTCCCTTTCGCCTCCACGGGCGTAAGATTCCGTGACCACCCCCGCCATGTTGGAGAAGAAAATCAGGCTCGAATACGCTCATCGCATTCTTTTCACGCGCGATGTCTTCGCGGCTGCGAATACTACGATTTGTGACCTGCTTTTGCTGGATCATCCTCACAAAGTGCCCCGGGTGCTGGTCTTTGTGGATGACCACGTGGCCTCGGCCACTCCGAGCCTGCTCAACGACATCCGCACCTACGCCCGCGCTCACGCGGAGGTGATGGATCTGGCCGGTGATCCCGTGGTGCTACCCGGCGGTGAACCCTGCAAAAACGATTTCTCTCTCGTCCAGCACTGCTGGCAGGCGATCAACGATGCCGGGCTCGACCGCCATAGCTACGTCTTCGTCATCGGCGGCGGTGCCGCACTCGATCTCGTCTGCTTTGCCGCAGCCACCGCCCACCGCGGCATCCGCCACGTGCGCTTCCCCACCACCACCCTCAGTCAGGGCGATGGCGGAGTCGGCGTGAAAAACGGCGTCAATTACTTCGGCAAAAAGAACTGGGTGGGCAGCTTTGCCGTCCCCTTCGCCGTGGTGAACGACCACGCCTTTCTGGAAACTCTGCCGGAACGGGAACGCCGCAATGGCATTATCGAGGCCATCAAGGTCTCCCTCATCCGTGACCGCGCCTTTTTCGAAGAGATCGAGCAGATGGCCGATGCCCTCGCGCGTTTGGAACAGCCTGCACTTGAGCGCGTGGTCCAGCGCAGTGCTGAGTTGCATGTCGAGCACATCGCCACGGGTGGTGATCCCTTCGAGCTTGGCAGTGCACGCCCACTCGACTTTGGCCACTGGGCCGCGCATAAGCTGGAGCAGATCACCCACTTCCAAGTGACTCATGGAGAAGCGGTCGCCATCGGCATGGCCGTGGATCTGATCTACTCCGTGAAAAAAGGCATCCTCGATGCTCCGACCGCCCGCCGTGTCGTGGGCCTCATTGAAAAGATCGGCTTCGAGACCTTCCACCCCGATCTCCTCGCCGAAGGCCGCACGGGTGAACCCACCATCCTCGAAGGCCTGGAAGAATTCCGTGAGCATCTCGGCGGCGAGCTCACCGTCACGCTCGTGCCGAAGATCGGCCAAAAGCTCGAAGTCCACGAAATGGACCGCGACCTCATCCTCGCCGCCCTCGAAGATCTTCGCGAGCATGCCGACGTCGGCTCACTGGCCGATGTGGAAGGATGATCTGCGCATTTGAAGATTGAGCTGAAAGCCGAGGTTCCGTAGTCTGCGGCGGACTGTTCTCAGCCCTAGCAGCCATGAGTCCCGCCGAAGCCCTAACCAACTACGTTGATCAGCTCAACACGCACGCCTGGGAAAAGATCGCCCCATGCGTCACAGACGACGCCGTGTTCATGTTCACCGAGAACACGTTCGTGGGTCACGCAGCGGCCAAGGCGGCCTTTGAAAAGACCTTCGCTCTCATCCAGGACGAGCACTACAGCCTGCACCACATCGTCTGGACGGCCGTCACAGAAACGATGGCCGCCTGCCATTATGAATTCCGCTGGAGCGGGAAGATTGCGGGCGAAGAAGCCGCTGGAGGCGGGCGTGGCACGACCATCCTCATCCAGAAACAAGGCCATTGGTTGATTGCCCATGAGCATCTCGGCCCTTATCCTCGCCAATAACCTCACCCGCGATTGCCATGCCCGTCCCCGATTCCAAACTCAAAGCCGCACGTAAAAAAGCCCTGGAAAAAGGGCATTGGGTGCTGGTGAGCGCGTTCGATACTCTGCTCACTGACACCACGTCTCTGGATGCACGCATCAATGTGACGGGTGCCATGCACGAGGTCGGTTTGCTTTCCAACAGCCTCGCTCCGTATTGGACCGAGTGGCGCTCGAACGACGAGGAAAGCAAGGCCTGGGCGGAGCGCTGCCTGACCCGATTGCACGATCATGATGCCGACTACTGGGCGCTGGCTGCGCTGTTGGCCGTGCCGCTGGACTTCGTCAAACAATCTCTCCAACAGCGAGGCTACAAGCTGCTCAGCATCCGCTTTGCCAGTACCTACAAACAGCCTGAATGGAGCATCGCCACCTTTGCCGGAAAGCATCAGGATCGCTCTCTCGTGCCAGTGATTGAGGTCGGTTGGGATAACGAAGGATTCGTCATCGAAGCCTCCCGCTGGCGCGCGGTTATTTTGAATGAGCAACAGGTGATCGAAGGCAGCCTGATTGGAAAGGGTAGCGGCTCTTATTACATGCGGGCCAAGCTGCCCTATGGCTGCTGGCGCATTGCCGATGAACCGCTGGAACTGAAGGAAGAGTGGCGGGTGCCGAAGGAGAAGACCCTCCTGGCGGACTATCCGTGACCCCGATTCTCTCCCGCAATGCGGATCGGGTGGGTGAATGGTGGATTTTGACCCGCCCCATGCTTAGACTGATCAGCCCTCTCTACAGTCAGCGAGGACAAAGAGGCCCACCAAGAAAGTTGCCAAGTTGCCGTAGCTAAGCACGGCAACTTGGCAACTTTTTGGAAGCTGTCCGCAAGGCCAGATGAATTGACGACGCTTAGCCAATATATGTGTCAAAATGGCATTATTATACGCTAGGGCGTGTTTAAAACTGGGTAGAGAGCCGCCAATGAACAGGGGCTGAAGAACAAGGCGAACGCCGCTGGGGCTATGGATACATAGCTCCGAGGTGTTCAACGCAGGTCTTCGGTCCATGCCTCATTGGCCCTCCGGGTTGAGTCAGAAAGAGAGCCATGGCGGCGTTGCTTCGCTGGGCCAGTATCGCAAAGGATACAGGCACTGCGCTCGCGCCTTGCCCTGCCCCTCTTTCTGACTCAACGGCTCCTCCCCAGTTTTAAAACACACCCTAGAAGCTTTAGATCACTCTAACCAATCGCTCGTCAAAAAATAGACACTCCCATCTAACTCGGTAAAAGTTGCCAAGTTGCCCACCTTAGCTACGGCAACTTGGCAACTTTCCTCAATACCTTCCCTGACTTCGGCGACCTCAGATTGCGATCGATAGGCAGGTAGCTCGATGTTCCAATATCGAGTGGGTTGGATAGTCTAACGGGTTCCAAACAGAGTTTCACGGCGACGCGAGTGTCGCCAGGAATCCGACAATCCGTTGGAAAACAGGCCTCGATTCAGCGTTCATAGCATCCATGACCCGCTCGTTTTTCGCCCTCGCCGTGGCTACCCTCATGACCGCCTCCAGCCTTCCTGCCGCAGACCTCACCACGCAGAGCTATGAAGGCATTGTTGAACTGAAGGTGGGTTACAGATACCTGCTCTCTCTGCCAGACGGCTATGAGGCCGATTCAGCGAAGAAATGGCCGCTGCTGGTCTTCCTCCACGGTGCCGGTGAGCGTGGGGATGATCTGGAACTGCTGAAGAAACACGGTCCACCAAAGCTGATCGCCGCCGGGAAGAAGTTCGAGGCCATCGTGGTCTGCCCGCAGGTGCCGCTGAAGAGCATCTGGAATGAACATGGGGTCAAAGGTCTGGTCGATGAGATCATCAAGACCCACCGCGTGGATATAAGCCGCCTCTACTTGACCGGCATCAGCATGGGTGGATTTGGCACCTGGAACACCGCTCTTGCGTATCCCGATACCTTTGCCGCCATCGCCCCCATCTGCGGTGGAGCCGGGGTCGGCTTCGTCATGGCGGAGCGGATCAAGGACCTGCCCTGCTGGATCTTCCACGGCGATGCGGATAAAGCGGTGCCGGTGGATTTCTCCATCAAGATGCATGACGCCCTCAAAAAAGCGGGCAGCTCCGCCAAGCTCACCATCTATCCCGGTGTCGGTCACGACTCCTGGACCCAGACCTATGACAACCCTGAGCTCTGGGAGTGGATGTTTGCGCAAAAGCGTGCGGATTAACAAGCTGTGAGGCCATCACCGGACAATAACCGGTGAACTGGGCCGCACCAACTGAGGGAGGCGGATGGCATCCCAGTTGGCCAAGCGCACACACCCTGCACTGCGGCTGCGGCCGATCGTGCGCGGCAGCGCGGTGCCGTGCAGACCGATGCCGGATTTGCTCAAGCCGCACCAGATGATGCCCACGGGGCTGTTGGGTCCGGGGGGCAGTTGATAGGCTTCTTTGCCCCGCACGCCTTCTTCGAGGAATTGTTTGTCATAACGGAAGCTCGGGGTGGTCATGATGGTCTTCACACTCCAGGTGCCCACGGGGATGAATTCCGGTTTACCGGGCGTGATGGGAAAGGCCGCCAGCAGCCGCTCACCAGGATCATAGACGGCGGCGATGCGCTCGGTGGTATCCACGACGATGGTATTGAGGCTCAAGGTGGCGTCCTTGGGAAAGCTCTGCATGGCTTTGACTTCCTCGATCCGGAAGGAGCGCACATTTGGCACCATCACCACATCACCGGGCTTCAGGGCGGTGAGCTTGAGGTTAGGGTTGCACTTCGCGAGGAAAGTCTCGTCCGTGTGGAAACGCTCTGCGACGAGCTCGGCCCAACTGCGATAGGCCATGTAGGGATGGCTCACCTGATCCTCGGGTTTTTCAGGGAGTTGGGGATTCACAAATTTCTCCAAATCGGTCCTGATCTTAAAGGCGGCATACACCACCGGCACCTCCTGCGCCGCCGCCGTCAGCACTGGCTGCCAATCATAGAGGTCCCGGTTGCCGTGGGCGAAGTTGTAGTTCACCACCGCCTTGTAGGTGAACTCTCCCACCGCTCCATCCAGCTTCCCGGGGCCGAACATGTGACGGTCTAAGAAGATCTGAAGCTGCAGGATGGTATTCAGGTCGGTCGGCACGCCGTGGCTATCGGCAGCAGGGCCGGTGTCTTGGGCAAACCCGGGGTTCACCAGGGCGGCCAAGAGAAAAAGGATCATCCAACGCATGCTCTGACCATGCCCGGAAAAACGCCGTCCGCCAGAGCCAGCTTCAACCTGTGAAAATCCAGTCCGCCCGAAAAAAGGCATTTGGCATCCCCGCGCCGCCATGTAGGTAACGCCCTTCTGATTTATCCATGTTTCTGGTCGCCGACGCTCTCCTCGCCTTTTTCCCCACCTCAGCGGAACTGATCGATGCTGTGCCCATCATCATCTCCCTGATCGTGATCGAAGGGCTTTTGAGCGTGGATAACGCCCTGGCCATCGCTGCCATGGCCAACCATCTGCCGGAGCGGCAGAAATATCTGGCGCTGAAACTGGGCATCATCGGCGCCTATGTCTTCCGCGGGCTCTGCCTCGCCTTCGCGGCCTGGATCATCGAGAACCCGTGGCTGAAGATCTGTGGAGCCGCCTATCTCGTTTACTTGATGAGCGAGCACTTCACCGGTGCCGGGGATGAAGATAACGATGGCGAAGCGGACAGCGCAAATCAGCGGGGTTTCTGGGCCACCGTGATCGGCATCGAGATCATGGACCTCAGCCTCAGCGTGGATAACGTCGTGGCCGCCGTGGCCATGAGTCCTAAGCTCTGGGTCGTCTGCACGGGCGTCTTCATCGGCATCTTGGCCCTGCGTTTCGTGGCGGGGGCTTGCATCAAGCTGCTGGAGAAATTCCCCATCCTTGCCGATACCGCCTTTGTGCTCATCGGTTACGTCGGAGGCATCCTCGTGTATGAATTGCTCAGCGATCCTCACAGCGGCTTCCAGATCTTCCCAGGCCCGGTGCATGTGGGTGCGGAGCGCAAATTCATCGGCATCATCATCATCCTGGCCGTCTCCATCCTCTACGCCAAGGTGCCGTCCGTGCAGGTGGCCCTCAAGCCCCTCTTCACCGCCCTGCGGGTGCCCATGAAGCTGGTCGCCATCGTCGTGGGCCTGATCCTGAAGATCATTCTGCTGCCCTTCACCCTGCTGATCGCTCTGTTTAAAAAGAAAGAGTCGCCCGCCGCCTGAGGTGGAAGAGCCACCTTTAAAACGCAAACCCGACCGTCACGTGCAGCATGCCGCTGCCCTCCCCTGGACGCTGATTCATGTTGTGACCGTAATCAATGCGGATGGGGCCAAAGGGCAGCTTGTAGCGCAAACCAGCCCCAATGGCGGTGCGGAAGTCGGAGGAATAGTCGAAAGGGGTTCCGTTATTCGCCCCTGAAAGACTGCCAACATCTCCGAAGAGCGCGATCTCCAGGTTGGGGTAAATCTCATAGCTGAACTCCGCGCTGCCAAAGACCGCAGCGGTTCCCCCGAGCGGCGTGCCGCCGGTCGTCATCGGGCCTAACTCACGCTCGGCAAAAGACCGCACGGTATTGGGGCCGCCATTGAACACTCGGGAATCAATGGGCAGATCCTCCACGGGGCTGCCCTGAATGCTCAGCAATCCTCCCCCAGCGGCGAAACGGAACTTCTTCGTGATGGGCACATAGAAGGCTCCCCGCAGATCGGTGCGCATGTAGGTCACATCGCCTCCGGCCGTGGACTCCAGGCGACCGCTGAGAAACCAGCCTTTGCGCGGCAGCACGGGGCTGTCCCGGAAGTCCAGCATCACACTGCCACCAATGGTTCCCAGAGCGTAATTGCTAGGGCCTAACTCGGCATCGGTGAGCACGTCCGTGGACACCGTATTGACGGAAAAACCGGCAAACAAACTGTATGAAAAAGCCTTGGTCACCTGACGAGTGAGCTGGAGATTCAGGCTGCTACCATACCGGGAATACTCGAAGAGGCTGAAGTTCTCCAAGGCCAAGCGAAGGGTGGAGGAAAAGCCGCTGTTAAAAATCGCCGGATCGGTCAAGGCCACCGATCCCAGCGGACCCGCGAGGCTGTAGTTCAGCTCCGCCGCCAGGGTGTTCCCCGTGTCGCGAAAGTTAGTATTGCGGTAGTTTACCCCGGCTTGAGCACCCAGAAAGGTATCATAACCCAGCTCAAACCCCAGCGTTTGCGGTTTCGTCTCCTCCCCGGTCATGCGCAGCTCGGCGACTGGAGGAGAGATGCCGGCCTGGAGCTGAGGCTCCACATCCAAGCGCGCAAACATTCCCGTATCCAAGGCACGCTTGAACATCACATCCAGGTCCTCTGCCGAGTAATATTTGCCGACCGCCTTTTTAAAACCTGCTCGCAGCACGCGGGTGGAACCCCGACTGAAGTTCTCATGCGGACTCAGCCGGGCGATCAGGACCCGCTCCCCGGCTTCCATCGTCAGTTGGACATCCACGGTGCCACCTGCTTGGCCGAGCGTGTAGCTGGAGGAGGTGGTGGCCAGCAGCCAACCGCGTTCTTTGGCCATGCTGGTTAACTTGCCTTCGATCTGCTGCATGCGCGCTTCATTGAAGGGCACTCCCGGCGTCTGAGCGATCTGCTCCTGCATGAGATGCTCCAACTCCGGCGGTGCTCCCGTGAAAGCCACGGTGCCAAAGGTGAAATGAGGCCCCGCCTTGATCTCCACGGTGATGTCTCGCAGGCCGTTCTCGTGGGGCTCTGCTGCGGGTTGCAGCAAGACCTCGGCCTGAAGATAACCCTCAGCCCGGTAGCGACGCTGCACGAGGCCCACCCCGGCCTCGATCTCGCGCTGAACCCAGACGGGATTGTTTTTATCCGCGCCATCACGTTCCAGGCTGGCGCGGAGCAGGAAACGCCGCAGTTCATCCTCAGGTACCAGGATGTCTCCCCGCCATGTGATCTCGCCCACGCGCACCTGCTGAGCGGAACGGATGGTGAGTAAAATGACCCCGCCCTTGATCTCCCAAGCCACCTCGGCCTCTGGCCAACCCTCGCGGATATACAGTTGCCGAGTGAAGAAGGCCAGATCATCCGCAAGAGGCTCCGAGGGTTGCGTATTGCCCGACAGTGTGAGCTGATCTTTCAGCATTGAACCCACGTCTGACCAGTCCATGCCGTCTCCCCCGACCACCTGAACGGAAACGCCGGCTTCTTCGATGACATGAGGCCCCGAGAGATCGTCCGCACCGAACAGCCCCCCCCCTGTCAGTAACACGACTGAGGCCAGTCCTGCCCGCCAGCTTACCAACCGGAGGTGGCCCCGCATCTCATGGACATCATTCCCCATGCACAGCGGAGTCGCCTTTGAAAGTGCCTTTGTCAATCTGCCCCAGCATGTCGATGAAGGCATCTTCGAGCCTTCGCTCTTCACGGTGATAATCAGTGACCTGCAATCCATCAGTTATCATTCGGCGCAAAACCCCTGCCAGCGTGGCTTCATCTTTCGATTCGATGCGTAAACGTGCACCGCGCTTCGTCTCCTCCACCACCTGGATCATGGGCGCGGTCAGGGCCCATTGCACCAGTTGGGTCGGCTCACCGAACACCTGCACGTTCACCAGCGTCTCGCCCGCCTGCGCACTGCCCCGCGTCATGGACTCCGCATCGCCATGATGCACAATGCGGCCTTTATCGATGAAGAGCAGGCTGTCGCACATCTCGCCCAGCTCGCTGAGAATGTGGGAGCTGATGAGGATGGTCTTCCCCTCATCGGCCAGGATGCGGATGAGTTGCTTTAGCTCCACGCGCGCCTTCGGGTCCAGCCCCGCAGCGGGTTCATCCATGATGAGAATCTGGGGATCGTGCAAAAGCGCACGACCCAGGCACAGACGCTGAGTTTGTCCCTTGGACATCTTGTTGCTCATGCGATCTGCCAGCGGCGTGAGATCGGTGAAGTCCATCACTTCCTGAATGCGCTGCAGGCGCTCCTGGCCTTTGTAGCCCAGGGCACGTGCGTAAAAGTCCAGATACTCAAGCACGGTCATGTGCTCGTAAGTGCCAAAGCTGTCCGGCATCCAGCCTAACAAACGACGCACTTTCTCTGGATAATGCACCACATTATGCCCGCCGATTTTCACCATGCCCGCATTGGGGTAGTCCAGGGTAGCGAGGATACGCATGGTCGTCGTTTTCCCTGCGCCATTGGCCCCGACAAACCCCACCACCTTGCCGTGATCAATGCGGAAAGAGACTCCCTGCACGGCCTGAAGTTGGCCAAAGGAACGATGTAAATTTTCCACCCAAATCGCAGGCTGACTGCGATCCATCTCAAGGGCTGGGGATGCGGGCTGATGCATAGGGTCAGGGGGGAGGAAGGCTGCCATGAACGAGGACCTCATTCTGCTGCCAGCGGATGGAGGGGAGCGTCTCTTGAGTGAACCCTGGGGCGGCTTGAGCCGAAGCGAAGAAGTGATTGCGAGGCTCCGTCAAATACTTGCCAAGCGTCTTCACAGCCAACGCCTCACCTCGTCGGGCACACCAGTCGGTCAGCTGATCCATGGTGGCTGGAGTCAGAGCAGCTTTTTGGCCTGTTGCCAGAGGCGAGGCCAGAGACCAGACCTTGCCACCCGCATCCACATAAAACATCTCTTCGACCGTGAATCCGAGTGCAGACACCACCACCGGGGGGCCCTCAGGCGAAGCTCCGGGTTGAAGCTCCAAGCGAGCTCGGGTGGAGATGGAGGCACGGATCATCTGCGCCTGCTCCGCGCGGCTCTGGAAGTAATTTCCACTGCGCAGCGGACCCTCCTGACGCAGGTTAACGGGCTGTGAAGCATCCGAAAAATCCAATTTCACCCAGGGCGAAGACGGTAAAGCCAGAGGCTCAATCAAGGCCGGCTGCTTGACCTCAAAGCTGGACCCCAACAACATGCCGGTGCGGGCAAACTGCTTTTGCACGACATAAGCCGTCGCCTCAGCAGGCTCCAGATCGATGAACGTCACCCGGGCACCTTTTCCACCGATACCATCCTGGAAAAGAATCAGTCCCACCATGACGGCGCTGGCCCCGAGCGACAGCAACGGTGTGGTCACGAAGAGCCGATGCCGCTGCCCCGAAGGAGCCAAGATGAACAGATTCACCGGGCCGACCAAGACACCGAAAATGACCAGGAAGGCGACAACCTGCCAGGAATTAAAATTGCGTGTCCCTAGAGCCTGCAAAAGCCCCCACTTTTTATTCTTCGCATGACCTTCAATCAGCTGACTGAAGTGCGAGTTCTCTTCTCGGTAGCGTTTGACGGTTTCCTTGACCGGAAGCTTGCTGCCGTTCCAGGTATAGCTCTGGATTTCACCCAGACCATACGCGGGGTTGTCGGGAGGCAGCGAGGCGGGTCGAGCGCCAGTGTAATAAAAATGCAGGGCTCCACCAAACCTACACCACTGAAGTAGAGCCATACGCACACCCGGCGATACCTTTTGCCACTCCAGGTCCGTCAGCATGATGAAATCAAAACCGCTTAGACCTAACCAATCCTCCGGCAAATCTTCCGCCGTGAATCGGCTGCCAAAAATCGATTCGCCGTAATAGCGACTGCCCGCTTTGTTCAGCTTTTCGACCTCCTCCTCCAGCGCGGATAGACTGCCATCCGCCAATGGTTTGCTAATCGCGACCGCTGCAAATTCACTGACGCGGTTATCATAGGCCGAAAACTTCCTCACCTCGCCTCCAGAGAATTCGATGTTCAGCGCATGGCCGTTGTTGCCATAGCCAGAGCCATTGCTGTAATTCGCCACCAACGGCACCAGAAAGACTGCTGATTGGGTGGAAGCAGCAGGCACGGGGAGATTCAACGTGCTCACATGGCTCTGTTTGCGCCGATAGTCCTGCGTTTCAGAACTGAATTGAAATCGCCAGACACTGTCGGCCGACGCTCCATTGGTGGCAACGATCCGCACCGGGGCATAACCTGCCGGCGGCATCGGATCAAAGACGCTGCGGATGGCCAAGCGAGAACCTAGGCCTTTGTCCAAAAAATCATCGGTAATGACGTCCTGTGAGTGAGCATGGGCCACCCAGCCGAGACTAACCATAAGAAACCAGTGTTTCATGCCGCCTCCTTCAGGGTTTTAGGCACACTCAGTTTCTGCACCGGCACTTCGGCCAAGATGGCCCGCACCACGGAGGCACTGCTGCGCCCATCCATGCGTGCGGCATAGTCCAGCAACACACGATGGTTCAGCACCGCCGGAGCCAGGGCTTGCACATCTTCGAAACTCGCGTTGGGCCTGCCATGCATTAAGGCACGCGCCTTGACTGCGGAAGCCAAGCTCAAGGCAGCTCGCGGGCTAGCTCCATAGCGCACTCCTTCAGCGGCTTTGGATTGCCCCGGATGCGTGGCATCGACAATGCGAGCGATGTAATCCGCCACAATCTCCGGCAGAAAAATGCGCCGTGCGGTCTGTTGAATCTGAGCAAACTCTTCTCGTGTCGTGATGGCCGGCACCTCCGGCTCCATCCCCAACTCACGATTTGCCACGATGCGTGCCAGCACCTCCGCGCTGTTGCGCAGCACCTCCAGCTTGAAAAGGAAGCGGTCCACCTGCGCCTCCGGCAGCGGATAGGTGCCTTCCAGTTCAATCGGGTTCTGGGTTGCCAAAACAAAGAAGGGATCTGGCAAGGTGTGCGTGTGGCCGAGCACGGTGACACGTCGTTCCTGCATCGCTTCCAGCAAAGCCGATTGCGTCTTGGGTGAAGCGCGATTGATCTCATCCGCCAGGAGTAGGTTGGTAAAGATCGGCCCCGGCTGGAAGACAAACTCACGACGGCCCTCCACTTCCTGAAGCACTGGATTGCCCGTGATGTCTCCCGGTAGCAGATCGGGCGTGAATTGCACCCGGCGTGTGGTGAGGTTGAGGGCTTTGGCCAAGCCTTTCACCAGCTCCGTTTTGCCCAGTCCTGGCAGGCCCTCTAGCAGCACATGTCCACGAGCGATCACCCCGCAGAGCACGAGGTCAATCAACTCCTCCTGACCAAACAACACTTCATTGAGCGCTTGCCTCAATGCCGCGATGGAATTCACCGCAGACTGAATTTCGCCATCCATCTCATAAGGGTCCGACATCGCCGGAGAATTAAGCAGTGAGAAGGGTGGTGAGTCGAGGGGAAAAGCGGGATTGTGATTAAGCCTGCTTTTTGGCCCGCTTCTTCCGCTCAGGAGCCAGCGTCATCTGCGGTGTCACCTTGATTCCCATGCGCTTATAGAAGTCCAGCATCTTAGCTGTGGCACGCTGATGAGCTTCCAGGCCAATCCGTGTGGATTCTAAAATAGGGCGCGGTGGAGTTTCCATAAGCTTGGTTTGCTGAATCCAGTGCTGAACCGTGTCTGCTGTATCCTGCTGAGAGTTAAGAATTTCAACCGAAGGTGGCGAGGTATTGTCCCACAGATGCCACTCGTCGGCAAGAGGCAGGTAGTCCTCCACGAAATGCCGCAAGCTGCGCTGAAACCTACGCTCAACATCGGCATCCGGCACATGGTGACCACCCAGGCCGACACGCAGACGCACCCGTTCAATGGCCTGCTGATACGATCCAATCGTCAGGTAATGCAGCACAAACCGATAGCCCAGTTCCTTGGCCCGCCGAATAAGAGAGACGTAGGTTTTACCGCTGAGGGTGGACTCAATGGCAAAACTGGCTTTGGCCACTAGCAGACCTTCGACCTCATCCAATAAGAGCCGCCCAGCCTTGAAAGCAACCAAGGTAGGATCCAGCGGAGACAATCCCTTGGCAATCTCATCCGCATTGAGAAAGCGTTTAATCCCAATCGAAGGCAACAACTCACGGGAAAAGGTTGTCTTCCCGGCACCATTGCAACCGCCGATGATGTAGAGGACAGGAGGCGCCATAGGTAGGTGTTCGCATACCCATGGAAGCGATGCAATCCCTCACTTCTTCACCTGACGCTGGCGCACGGCTTCAAACAAACTCACTCCTGTCGCCACGGAGACGTTCAGGCAGGGCACTCGGCCTGAGCCTGACATGGGGATGCGAGCGAGGAAATCGCAATGCTCACCGGTGAGGCGGCGCATGCCGTCACCTTCCGCGCCCATGACGATGGCGATCGGGCCTTTCAGATCGATGTCGTAGAGTGACTGGTTCGTTTCATCGGCGGTGCCGACGATCCAGATGCCGAGCTTTTTCAGCTTTTCCATGGCCCGAGCGAGGTTGGTCACTCGCACCAGCGGCACGTTTTCCGCGCCCCCGCAGGAGACGCGCATCACGGTCTCCGAGATGGGTGCGGATTTGTCTTTGGGCATCACCACACAGGTGCAGCCAGCGGCATCGGCGGTGCGCAGGCAGGCCCCCAGATTATGCGGGTCCTGGACGCAGTCCAAGATGAGCACCAGAGGGCTTTCCACGCCTTCCATGAGGCTGCCCAGATCATCTTCATCATACACCCGGATTTGTCCCGTGCTGGAAGACGAGTGACGATTTTGACGGGCGGTTGGAGGCGGCTTGGGCATGAGCAGAGATGAAATGTTCAATGCCCCTCCGCAAACACTTTTGACAAAGGAAAGACCGGACCGCTCTCCAATGAAATACGGATGGTCTCATAAGGTTTTTTTAGCGATTCAGATCAAACAATCATACAACCACATTTGGCAGCCAGGTCGAACGGTTGGTGCCTCCCGGTAAATCTGTGACGGATTTGTCATCTAAACATCGGAGGCACCCAAACACCGAATAACCATAACTGTCATGATTAACTCTTCGATTCCCGCTGCCAATTTGGCCAGAAAGAGGAAAAACCCTTCTAGATTATGGGTCCCCAAAACACTGCTAGGCAGTTGCTTTCTTCTATCATCTCTAGCACTTTTGACTAAAGAAAGCCAAGCTCAGACCCAATTTTGGAATGGCAGCTCCAGTGTTAACTGGGAGGATGCTAACTGGTCACCCGATACCACTGGTGCCGTGAACCAAAACCTCTCTGCCGGGGCCGATGTGGTTTTCTCCGTCACGGGCATTATCCCAGCAAATCAAAACACCGTCTTGACGGCAGATACTGAAATTTCTAGCCTCACCATCAATGATCCTGTGGCGGTCGGCATCAGCGGGACAGGCACCTTGACCATCTCTGGGACAGGCGTGTTGCCTGCGATTCAAGTGAATGCCCTCGCGGGGCTGGTGACCATCGGGTCTGACCTCGTGCTGGCAAGTGGATCTGACACCATTGAAGTGAACAATATCGATGGCCTGGTCATCAGTGGCATCGTCTCAGGCAGCGTTGGCTTGGTCAAAGACGGCGGCAGTTTATTGCTTCTGTCTGGAGATAATATTTATACGGGTGCCACGCTCGTCGCAGATGGCACTCTGCGGATCGGTGATGGTTCCGGAGGTTCCATTGCCAGCAGCTCGCTCGTGACTGTGGATGCAGGGGCCACGCTGGAAATCAATCTGGCGGATGGGGGCATCTGGAGCAACAACATCCTCAACAACGGCGACGTGCGCTGGATTTCAGCCGGGACCAATACCCAGGCAGCAATTAGCGTGATCAGTGGCACGGGTGATGTGGAAATTGACACCTTGGACACCGTAGTGCTGCTAGGCACTAACACCTACACCGGGGCCACGGTGGTCACCAGCGGCACCCTGCAAGTCGGCGATGGCAGCAGCGGCTCCCTCAACGATGCCTCGGATGTGACGGTGAATCCCGGCAGCGAACTCCACATCAACCTCGCCGAAGGGGGCATCTGGAGTAACGACATCCTCAACAATGGTGAAGTCCACTGGATCTCCGCCAACACCAATACCCAAGCGGCCGCCAGCGTCATCAGCGGCGCGGGCAGCATGGAAATCACGGGCACAGGCACGACCATCCTTCTGGGCACCAACACCTTTGCCGGTGGCACTTTGATCAATACCCCCGGCACGGTGCTGGTGGGGAATCCGCTTCCTCTGGCTCTGACCTCCACGGCCTTTGGCACCGGCACCTTAGAGATCCAGCAGGGCACTGTGGACACGCTGGATGGCCAGATTCTTCAAATCAATGTCGGCGGATTCGTGCAAAGCGGCGGCGAGCTCAGCCTGCACCTGCAAGGCACCGCTTTAGGGACCTACACTCACTTCAATGTGACTGGCACAGGCAATCTCACGGGCGGTATCGTCACCCTGTATGATGATACCGGCACCTATGTCCCTGAAGCGGCCTGGAATGGCAATCCAACAGGCGATTCCCAGACCATCATTCAAACCACGGGCGGACTGACAGGCTCCTTTGCCTCCAACTTCCCCGTGGCCACCATCTACAATACAGAGTTCGATCAGACCTTCGTTTACAGCCAAGGAGACACGCTGCTTTATCCCACGATCACTTATGATGTGAATGCCGCCACAGTGAATTGGGTGCGTGATCCCTACACCTCCGTGCCGGGCCTAACCTCCAATCAAACATCCGTGGCCGTGGGGCTCGAAGGTTTTGCAGCGCTGAATGCCGGGAATGCAGGAGGCTTGCTCACCTTCCTCAACGGCCAAGCTATCGGCACCTTGGCAGCCGCCTATGAACTGATCGCCCCTGAGGAGATGACGGCCATCTTCCAGATGGGTTTTCACGCGGCAGAAATTCAGGCCGATAGCATCATCCAACATCTGGACTATGTGCGCATGGGTGCCAGAAGACCCATGGGGGATAAAGAGAGCCAGACCATCACGGCCTCCGCCGGTGGAAAATCTGTGGAGGAACCTGCCCCAGCTTATCAAAGCCAGGAAAGCCGGTGGAACATGTTCTTCCAGGGTCTGGGAGGCAATGCCAACGTCGGCAGCACCTCCAATGCCGCAGGCTATGACTTCGACATGTTCGGTGCCATGATCGGTGCCGACTATCTGGTCAACGAGAGCCTGGCTCTGGGCATCATGGGCGGTTACATGAATATGGACACCAGCTTGGTCAACGGCGGTGACATTGAGGCCGACAGCTATCGTGCGGCTTTCTACGGCACTTACTTCAAAGGTGGCTTCTATCTCGATGGTCTGCTCGGCCTTGCCTACAACAGTTATGACACGGATCGCACGGGTCTGCTCGGCAGCGCCACGGGAGACACCAATGGCTGGGAGTTTACTTCCATGCTGAACACCGGTTATGATTTCCGTGTGGGTGCCCTTTCCCTCGGTCCAGTGGCATCCGTCGCTTACACGCGGGTGCAAATGGACGGCTTCCGGGAATCCGGTTCCTTAGCTCCGCTGAGCTATCGCGATCAAGATCAGGAATCTCTGCGCACCAATCTGGGTGCCCGCATCAGCTATACCATCCCAGCAGGGCGTGCCCGCATCATTCCACAAGCTCGGGTGACTTGGCAGCATGAGTTCATGGATGCGACGCAATCCATCGAGTCCTCCTTCTCCGGTGGCCCTGGCCCATCCTTCACGGTGGATGGCCCTGAAATGGGACGCGACGCCGCGATTGTGACGGCAGGATTGACCGTGCAGTTCAATCCCGCCGTGGCGGCCTATGCGTTCTACACAGGCCAGCTTGCACGCTCAAACTACGAGTCGCACAACGTGGCCGTGGGTGTCCGCATCAGCTTCTGATTGCGTCCCTTCAGCATCGGTCACCTCATCATCCGGCCATCCTGAAAGGGGTGGCCGGATTTTTGTTTTTTTACTGCACGGCTTATTCCGTCACCACGTCATAGACCAGCAGCTTCTTCGCCACGGGTTTGAGCGTGTCTGCCACCGCTTTCACATGCACGGGATGCTTTTCATAGGTGCTCAGGTCCGCAGCATTGGCAAAGCGCATGACCAACCCGACATCGAAGCTGTCATCCACCACGGGCCGCTCGCTGGCCAGAGGGGTGCCCACGCTCAGGTGCTGGATCTCAGGGATCTCGCGCTGGAATTTTTTCGCTGCAGCAACCACAGCCGCACGATCCGCTGCATTCCCCGGTTTCTTCAGCCACACTAGGACGACATGCTCCACCTTGCCTTTGGAGGTGACTTCATGACCCAGCGGGCAGGAGGTGCAGGAGGCCAATAAGCTGAGAGCGAGAAGGGAGGCGAAAGCAGTGAGTTTTTGCATAACAGGTCCAAGTTTGAACAAAGTCTCCAGCGGCGTCGAGTGTGTTTTAGGCGCGTCTTGTTTTTCCTCAGTCGTGCGTTTGGATGAAAACCCGCTGATCAAAGGCGTTATTTAACCGATCTCTCAGGCTGCTCCCCCACTTCACTCATGAAATCCTTTTCCCTCGTCTGCGTCTTGATGGCCGGGTCATTGCTGGCTCAAGAACCTGCCACGTTTGACCGGCTGACCTTTCACACCGAGCCAAAGCCTCTAGCAGCTCAGGCGGTAACGAGCGATTGGCCACGCGTGTTGGGGCCTCATGACGATGCCTCCTCACCCGAGACCCACCTGCTGAAAGCTTGGCCTGAATCCGGTCTCACTAAGGTCTGGGAAGTGGCTGTGGGTGAAGGCTACACCTCTCCTGCAATCGTAGGGGACTACTGCGTGATCTTTCATGCCCTCGAAGGGAAAGAGACGGTGGAATGCCTGCATCGTGAAACCGGCAAGCGTTTCTGGGTGCGGGATTACCCGGTCGAATACCAAGATCGTTATGGCTTTAGCAATGGCCCGCGGGGCAGTCCAGTCATCGCCGACGGCGTGGTGGTCACGCTCGGCGTCACCTCTCTCCTTCATGCTTATGATCTGAAAACGGGCCAGGAGCTGTGGACACACGATCTGCGCAAAGACTACAACGTGCCGCAGGATTTCTTTGGAGCCGGGTCGTCCCCACTCATTGTGGAGGGCCGAGTCATCGTGAATGTTGGAGGCAAAGCCGAGCCCTTCGATGGCTTCGAAGATCGCCGTGACCGCGCCGCCAAACTGGCGACAAAGGGGGTCAGCGTCGCCGCCTTTGATCTCAAAAAAGGGGAGGTGCTGTGGAAAGTGGAAGACGAGTGGGGAGCCAGCTATGCTTCACCCATCTCCGCCAAGCTACATGGTCAGACCAAGGTGCTGATCTATGCGGGTGGCGAGAGTGATCCTGCCATCGGCGGTCTGCTCTGTATTGATCCCGCTACCGGCACGCTGCATGACCGCTTCCCCTGGCGAGATGAAGAATACATCCAAGCCACCGGCAGCAGTCCCGTAGCGATCCCTGAGAAGAACCGCGCGTTCATCACCACCTGTTATCCCAAAAACCGCCCCCACGGTGGTGTGATGGTGGAATACGACGAGCAGTTCAAAGCCAAGGAAATCTGGCAGTCCAAGAAGCTCGGCGTCCATTGGATGACCCCGGTTTACGACAACGGTCATCTCTATGCCATCGACGGCGAACGTGAAAACAACTCCCGGCTCGTTTGTGTGAATGCTGACACTGGGGTCGAAGTCTGGTCGAAAAACATCGAGTGGGACGATGCCGCCTTTGCTCAGGCGATGGGGCGCAGCAGTCCCATGCATCTGAGCATTCTGCGCGCGAGTCTCTTGAAGGTGGAGGGCGCCTTTCTCTGCTTGGGCGAAACGGGCAGCCTTCACTGGCTCAAGCTGTCACCTTCAGGCTGCGAGGAAACCTCACGCACTCAGCTTTTTTATGCGCTCAATACCTGGAGCCTGCCTGCCCTGAGCCATGGCCTGCTCTACATTCACCAGCAGGCGGAGTCACTGGACCGCAAGAATGGCACCCGCATCCTTTGTTATGATCTCCGGGTGACTGATGGCTAGCCGGCCGACGGGTCTGCGGCAGTGCGCTTTTAAAAATATCGACCTGATAAGCAACTTTTAAGTGTTTGATTATCAACACTTCCTTCCCGATTTGGCACCCTTTAAAATTGTTCAAAAGAGCACGTGCTTGAGCATTGATAGGGAATTGATTATTCTCACCGCATTGTCATGTCCGCCCCCCCACCGGAAAGCCATCTGCCCAAGACTCAGTGGACGCTGATTGCGCGTCTGCGCCGAGGCACGCCGCAGGATGCCCAGCGGGCATTGGATGAACTGATCAGCCAGTATCGCTACCCGCTTTTTTGTTATTTACGACGCCGTGGATATCATCATTACGATGCCGATGACATCCTTCAGGACTTCTTTATGAAGTTGCTGCGTAATGAAAGCTTCAACGCCGCCGATGCCTCTAAGGGACGTCTGCGCAGCATGCTGCATGTCAGCTTGGACCGTTTCATCATCAGTTGGGAAAGCCTGCATAAACACCGCCGCAAGGAATTCAGCGTGGAGGACGATCCGCATTCGGACTCCGAGAGGCGGTATCAACACGAGTGCTTCCAATCCCACGAAACACCCGATCAAATCTACCAACGTAAATGGACCCTCACCCTGCTCGGTGCCGCCCTCAATCGCGTGGGAGCGCAGTATAAAGAGAAAGGCCGCGAGCGTCTCTTCGAGGTCCTTCGTCCGGTGCTGATGGATGGCGGTAGCCTGCGTGGTATTGACGGTCCGCAACTCGCCGAGGCTGCCGGGGTGACCTATGGAGCTCTCCGCACCTCGCTCATGCGCATGCTGGTCGATTATCAGGAAGCCCTGCATGACGAGATCCTGCAAACGGTCGAAGACCCCGCTGAGGCGAAGGAGGAACTCGCCCAGTTACGCCTCAGCGTGACGAAAGGCTAAACTTTGCTGGAATAAGCAAACCCAAGCCGATTCTCACGTTTGTAATCTATTCGAGACATCCATCATGAAGAAGAACACGTTGCTTTTCATTGCCCTGTCCTTGCTGTCCCTCATGGCCTGCGCCGAGGACAAACCTCAATCCCCTACCCCCATGCCTAAGCCCGAAGTCACCCTCAGCGAAGCCGAATGGAAAAAGCTCCTGACCGCAGAACAGTATGCCGTCACCCGCCAAGCTGGCACGGAGCGGCCTTATGGCGCGATCTATGAAGAATTCGAAAAGCAAGGTGAAGGCACCTACTACTGCGTGTGCTGTGGTGTTGAGCTCTTCACCTCCAAAGAAAAGTTTCACTCCGGCTGTGGCTGGCCTTCCTTCTACGATGCCTCCACCGCCAAGAATGTGTTCGAGCGTGTGGATAACTCCCACGGCATGACCCGAGTAGAAACCCTCTGCAAACGCTGCGGAGCACACCTGGGTCACGTCTTCGAGGGAGAAAGTGTTTCTGCAAACACCCCCACCAAGCGCCGCTTTTGCATCAATGGTGTTGCCTTGAATTACGTGCCGAAAGGCGGCACTCCGCCCAAACTGCTGGATCTCACCGATGCTGCCGTGGAAAAGAAAAAAGAAGAGGTGGCTAAAGAAGCCGGTGTGGAAGTACAGAAACCTTGACGCTTGCCAGGAGCAGGCGGGTTCTTTAGTGTGATTCCATGAACCGCACACAGATCATCCGCCTGTGCCTCGTTGCCCTCTTTCTGGTGCTGGTCAAACTCGGTTATGACCGGGTGCGGGATAACGAGGGTATGATGCTGGTTTACTTCATTGCCATGGGAGCCCTCGCAGGCTTCCTCTTCGTAAAGTATGTGTTGCCCTGGTTTGCCGATGCGGTGGGCACGGTAGTCTATTCATCGGGCGAGGAGATTCGTCCGGATGAAACGGGTCTCAAGGCTGCAGCCAAACTGGCGCAGGGAGACTATGAAGGGGCCATCGCCGAGCATGAGAAAGCTCTGGCCAATGATCCTGCGCAGACCTACCCGATTGCCGAGATCGCCAACATCTGTGCCAAACGCTTGAATGATCCGCAGCGGGCCTTGCAAGTACTTCAAAAGCATCTCAGTGCTTGCGAGTGGCCGGAAGAGGATGCAGCCTTTCTGCGCTTTCGCATGGTCGAAGTGCAGC
This sequence comes from Prosthecobacter debontii, assembly GCF_900167535.1. NCBI lineage: Bacteria > Pseudomonadati > Verrucomicrobiota > Verrucomicrobiia > Verrucomicrobiales > Verrucomicrobiaceae > Prosthecobacter > Prosthecobacter debontii. The sequence goes on along the minus strand of NZ_FUYE01000001.1, from coordinate 466,807 downwards.
TCGATACTCTCAAAGACTTTACCGCCGCACGCCATCTGCTGGAGCAAATCGTCGCCGATTTTCCCAACACCCGTCACAGCGCCAATGCGAACCACAAGCTGCATGAAATGGAGCAGATGGAATACAAGCTCATCATGGAACAACGGGCGAAATCCACAGGAGCCTAAACCTCGCTAACGCTCACCAGTCATCGGCATGATGAAGTTGCTCCGATCCGTCATCTTCGCATGGCCGGAAAAGAACCCCATTCTCCTCCTCTCGCTAGCCGCAGTGCTAGGCATCCTGATCGCAGACCACTGGAGTTGGAAACCCAGTTGGCTCCTGATTCTCATCACGCTGCTGACATGGCTACCCTTTGCTCGACGACCGAGCCTTGCTCGGGCTTTTCCCGCCGTGCTGATCAGCCTAGCGCTCCTGCATGCTTATCGAATGGAGGCCACTTTTGACCATCCCTTACGGCTTCATCTGCTCTCATTGCCAGCTCGTCCGCATGAAGCCACTCTCCAAGGCACGCTCCTGCCCTGGGTCGAGGGCTCCGAACTCGATGCAGCCACTGCCCTCTGTGAAGTCACTCACATGCGCTGGGGCGCCGGAGGGCCGTTTCTGCCCATGAGAGCACGGATCAAGGTGCAATTGCCACCGGGGTGGAAGTTGGATAAACCCGGACGTTATGAAATCCAAGGCAGGCTGTCTGTGCCGCAACCGGCCATGAATCCTGGTCAATTCGACCCTGTGAACTACGGTCTGCGCAGCGGTTGGATCGCCATCCTGCGCACCCGGAGTCTATCCTTCGTCGAGCCCGAGGGCCTCGGACTGCGTTTTCATCTTTTGAATGCGGCGGAGAAGTCACGCCAGTGGATCACCACCCAACTGACCCGAGGCTTGGAGAATGAAGGGGAACATGCAGCCGTCATCCTCGCCATGGCCTTGGGAGCCTCCGACGCGGCCGGGGAAGATATCGAAGACGCCTTCCGGGATAGCGGCACGCTGCATGTTTTTGCGGTCAGTGGCCTGCATGTTGTGATGCTGGGTCAGATCGTGTTCTGGTCGTTCCGTGGCTTTGGCACCCGCAGGGTCATCTTCGCCGTCATCGTGATCGTCTTTGTTTATGCCTTCATCACGGGTTGGCGGCCCTCAGCCGCTCGGGCCGCCTTCATGTCGTCCATCCTGTTGATGGGCCCCTTGATCAGCCGCCATCCACGCTTGCTCAATTCCCTCGGTGCTTCCGCTCTGCTCTTACTGATCTATGACTCACACCAGCTTTTCACACCGGGCTTTCAGCTTTCGTTCGGGGTGCTGCTCGCCATCGCACTGGCGGCCACATGGCTTCAAGCACGTGCGGCCTCGTGGTATCGACTGGATCCTTTCCTTCCGACCGCCTTGGTTTCTTTCCCTCAACGGGTGTGGTCAGGCACACGTCGAGAAGCCTCGTCTCTACTCTGTGTCTCCGTGGCCGCATGGGCCGGAAGCTTACCTCTGATGATCGGTCACTTTCAGACCATCACCCCCGTCGCCGTCGTGGCAAACATTCTGTTAGTCCCCGCCTCAGGACTCTGTCTCATTCTATCCTGCAGCAGCCTGATGATGGCCGCTCTGCAACAAACCTGGGCCGTGATCGGCATCAACCAACTCAATGCCTACCTCGCGAAAGGCATGGTCTTTCTCGCCGGTACCTTTGCAGACCTGCCAATGGCCAATCATACCTTGGACCTCCGTTTTCAAGGTCCTCCTGCCCCTGCGGAGATGCGCGTCTTTCACCTCTCCAGCGGCGGTGGAGCCAGTTACATTCGCGGCGGTGAGAAGCGATGGCTCTTGGATACGGGAAGCCTGAGAGCCTGGCGCAGTGTGCTGCGCCCCTTTCTACGCCATGAAGGCATCAATCATCTGGATGGCCTCATCCTCAGTCATGCCGACATCGCTCATGTCGGTGCGACCTCATGGGTTGTCAAAGCGCAGCATGTGCCACATATTCACACCAGTCATCTAGAGCCCTGGGCCTATGATCCACCGTTTGCCAGTTTGAAAAAGCTGAGCAGTGAATACCGCCCCAACAGTACCGTCTGGCGTCGGCATCAAATCGAGGACGTTTTGTCCCTAGCCCCGAATCCGCCTCTGCCCATCACCGCCCAAGTCCTCTATCCCGGCACTCAAGACCGGTATGAAAAAGCCGATGATCGCGGCCTCGTTCTCATGCTGCACATCGGCCCATGGAAAGTGCTTTATCTTAACGATGCTGGCTTCATCACGGAAAAGACCCTTTTGAGCAGACGCACCCCGCTGCAATGCGACATCCTCATTCGTCACCAGCATCGCGCGGATTACTCAGGGCTGCCTGAACTCATCCATGCTGCCGCTCCTCAAGTGGTCATCAGTTCCAACAACACTTTTCCGATGGAAGAGCGCCTGCCCGAGAGGCTGCGCCACTACTGTGAACACCACCAAATCCCCCTACTGGACCTGGAGGTGACTGGCAGCATCGGCATGGAGTTCCAAACCGATGCTGTGCAAATCACATCCTTCCAGGGAGGGGCGAGTTGGCGACTGAAACCCGCCTCAGCCGAAGGCACAACCCCTAACTAATTTTTCAACTCACCGCTTCTGAGCTTTTGCAAAAGCTTCGCCTCCTTTATTGGCTCCTTCCACATAAGCGGCCATGGCATTGAAGTGACGGACAAACTCTCCGGCATCGATTTCATCACCCTTCAGCCAGTAACCTTCGGCGGTTTGAGACTTCAGAGCCTGCACCGTTTTATCCACCGCCCCCTTCGCGCGACTGGTCCAGCTCTTCTCCGTGTCAGGTGCATGCCGTTTCGCTAGAAGCTCTTCGCGAGACCTCTGCATCTGTTCTTTGAGACGAGCGAGGTCACGCGTCACATAGTCCAACTTGAAACCATAGTGCGTGGGGAGATTGTCATCGGTATAGACCAGCTCATAGGTATCCTTCACAAAGAACAGAGGCTTATTCGTCTTCAGCTCATAGAAGCGTGCATACAAACCATCGGGCAAAGCAGAGCGCTCATACCACGCAAAGGCTGCGGGCAGAGGTTTCAGATACTTTTCATCTCCGGTGACCACATACAGCTCATACAGCGTCTCCATCGTGCTCAGGCTTTCTCCACCCGTCACACAAGGTGGCTCAAATTTACGTGCCCATACCGGCTCCATCTGATGATTGTATTGCTGCGCCCACCCAGGTTGAGGCTCCGGCATCTGGGCAAGAATGAAGAAGTCACCCGCTTTCTTCGCGGAGTTGAGGTAACGCTCCTCTTTGATGAGGTCATAGGCCCGCAGCAAGAGCTGAACTATCTTCTGCATGTTATGATCATTCAGCGTGTAAAAGCTCACGTATTTCTCATGGGGAAAGGTGCGGGGCCAATCTGCCGGGTAACGCGCAGGGATCACGGGTGTGGCAGAGTCAGCCGGGGCATCGAACTGCTGCGGCCAAGCACCGTTCGGGTACTGAGCCCCTAACAAACTATCCATTCCTACTTTTAAGCATTCCTGCAGTGCCTGATCGTCCTGAGTCTCGGGCAGATGCGCCAACTCCAACAAAAAGAGCAGTGCGGATTGGGTCTTGTTATCATCCAGCGTGCTGTAGGCACTGCGTTTTCCAGCCTGGGTATCCCCCGCCAGCACCTGCCGACGCAGATGGAATTTCTTGTCGTATTCACCCGAGAAATCAAACTCGGCTGGCCACCCCCCACTGGCAAGTTGACTTTCGATCAAGGCCCCCGCTGCCGCCCGTGCCGCTTTCAAAAATTGCTGATCGCCTGTCGCCAAATACGCTCTTACCAAAGACAACCCCACGGTGGTCGTCCCTGGGGGCTGAATCGAAATGAATTCGCGACCTTTCTTCCCCTCCACATAGGCTTGACTCAAATCCTTCTCCCAAGAAGACGCGTAACCGCCATGCACCGCCAGTTTCTCGGTGTAAAACGACGTTGCCTTTTTCATCGCCATTGTCACCTCCGCTGGATCCGGCCACACATCGGCAGCCGAGAGGGCTAAAGGCAGAGTCAGAGAAGTGAACAGGAACTGCAGTGGTTTCATGGGGAATCGAGGTTGGGGCGCACTGCCTAGCACGTGGCTTTTGGAACGATCTTGCTTTGAAACCGAAAATCCTATGTGCTCAGATGGAATCATGGAAACTGCATCCCCTCGTCCGCTCCGCATCGCCCTCACCGGAGGTCCCGGCGGCGGTAAGACCACCTCAGCCGACCTCTTTCGACGTGAAATCGGCGATTCAGTGGTCATCGTGCCTGAGGCCGCCACGCTGCTTTTTCAAGGAGGCCTTCCCCGCTCCACCCTGCCAGCCGCCCAGCGTCATGTGCAAAGCGCCATCTTCCACGTCCAACGCCACCTGGAGGAAGAATACGCGATGCTCTATCCCGGCCGCATCCTGCTCTGCGACCGTGGCACCGTGGATGGGGCCGCCTACTGGCCCGGTGGCGAGCAGGACTACTACGACACTCTAAACACCACCCGCGAGGCCGAGTTAGCGCGTTACGATGCCGCCATCTTCTTCGAAACCGCCGCCGTCGGAGGCGACTCCATCGAAGGCGGGAATCCCATCCGCAACGAAACCCTAGACCGCGCCATCGCCCTCGATGCCCGTCTGCGCGCCTGCTGGGCTCCCCACCCCGCGTTCAGGCTCATCCACCACCACCACTCCTTTTTCCAGAAGATCGGCCTCGGCTTAAAGACGCTTCAGGAGATGGTGGAGGAATTGAGCCAAACGCAGGCATCATCATCCAATGCGGGTGGCTTAACCCGCATGTGACAATCATTCGCCCCTTTGGCTTAACGCCGAAGAGCCAACAAAGTGTTTTGGCTTCCTCCAACAGGAGGTTTCGGTTTCTTCACCCCAAGCCTTCCACCTTCCAGCCATCGCGGTAGTCGCGTTTGACGAGTTGGTTGGCCATTTCGTGGTTGGAGATGGTGCAGGTTTCGCGATCGAACTCCAGCCACTGACCGGGGAAGCGGTCGGTGAGGGTGCCAACGAGGACCGACTCGGTGAGTGGGCCACCGTGGGTAAAGTCGGCGCAGCTTTTGCGGCCGTCCAAGATGGCGTCCACCCAATCGAAGTAGTGATCCTGGCCTTTGAGACCTTTCGGGTATTTCTCCGCCGGGAAGCTCTCTTCAGGCAGGACGAAGGGACGTTGGCCATACGGTTTGAAGATGGCGCCCTCCGTGCCGACCCAGTAGGTGCCTGAGGCGGGGAATTTGGTGAGGACTTTCGGCATTTTCACCTTGGTCATGTCCGGATCCATGCCGCCGTCGTTCCAGGTGACGCGCACTGTGTCATCGGCAGTGAACTCGCTGCCGTGGAAATCCAGCTCGACGATGCGTTTCTCGCCCCAGAGCGGGCCACTGCTGCCTCCATGCGTAAGGCGGGCACGGATGGGGGTGGAGAGCTTGAGGGCATCGAAGGTGGTGTCGAAGTGATGGCAGCCCATGTCTCCCATCTCACCGCAACCGAAGTTAAACCAGGCGCGCCAGTTCTGCGGATGGTAGGTGTCTTTCAAATAGGGCACGGGAGCGCGCACACCACACCAGAGATCCCAGTCCAGTCCCTCGGGTAAAGGATCCCCCTCGGGGCGGAGCTCGGTGTTTTTCGGCCACCAGTTGAGGGGCTTGTTTTCCCACATGATGACCTCCTTCACCTTGCCAATTGCCCCGCTGCGAATGATCTCCACGGTCATGCGCGCCTCGATGCTGGAGCGGCCTTGGTTGCCCAGTTGAGTGACGACTCCGGCTTTCTTCGCTTCCTGAGTGATCACGCGACACTCGTGCAGCGTGGGGGCCATGGGTTTCTGCAAATAGACATGCTTTTTCGCCCGCAGGGAAAGCACGGCGGGGGCCGCATGCATGTGATCTGGGGTGCCGATGGTGATGGCATCGAATTTATCAGCGTGGCTGGCCAGGAGCTCACGCCAGTCTTTGAGCTGGCTGGCGTCAGGGAAGTCTTTGGCGGCCATGGCCATGTGCTTGGCGTCCACATCACAGAGGGCGACTATTTTCACCTTCTCATGCCGCCCCACGCTGCGCATGGTATTGCCACCCATGCGAGCGACACCGACGCTGGCCACCTGAAGCATGGAATTTGGCGAGGCACTGCGCAGGATGGCGGGGAAGCCCAGGGCGGACACTGAGGCGGCGGTGGTGTGGAGAAAACGGCGGCGATTCATGGCAGGAACGCTACAACGCCGAGACTGTGCGATTTCTGGCCAGCAAAATTGGTGCATGAACAAACAAGGCGTGCAGAGCAGGTGCGGGAGGCATGGAGTTTCTTGGCACCAGTATGGAAGTCTTTGCTGTCACCATCTTCATGAGCCTCGCCTTTGCAGTGCTCTTCGCCGTCCTGTTCTTCGCCGAGCGCAGCCAGCGCCAGCGTCGCTCTCTGGAGCAGATCTCTCTCCTGCCGCTGGAGGCGGATCAAACCGACCGCCGCTAATCCCAGCACCCTTTTGTCATGAACCTCGCCACCCAAAAACAAACCATTGAGTTCGACGACAAGATCGTCCGCCAGTTCATGTGGGCCTCCATCGGATGGGGCATCATCGGCATGCTGGTGGGTGTTTTCATCGCCGCTCAGCTCAATTTTCACCAGCTCAATCTTGCGCCCTGGCTCTCCTTCGGTCGCCTGCGCCCGCTGCACACGAACGCGGTGATCTTTGCCTTCGTGGGGAACATGATGTTCTCGGGGATCTACTACTCCACCCAGCGTCTGTGTAAGGCGCGGATGGCGTCGGACCTGCTGTCCAAGATTCACTTCTGGGGCTGGCAGGCGATCATTGCCAGCGCAGCCGTCACTCTCCCGCTCGGGTTTACTCGTGGCCAAGAATATGCGGAGCTGATCTGGCCCATCAATATCGCCGTGGCGCTGATCTGGGTGGTCTTCGCCGTGAACTTCTTTTGGACGCTGGCCCGACGCAATGAGCCCTCTCTGTATGTGGCTCTGTGGTTCTACATCGCCACCATCATCACGGTGGCCATGCTGTACATCGTGAACCACCTATCTATCCCGACCAGTTGGACTCATAGTTATACCATCTTCGCGGGCGTGCAGAACGGGCTCGTGCAATGGTGGTATGGGCATAATGCCGTCGCCTTCTTCCTCACCACCCCCATCCTGGGGATCATGTATTACTTCCTGCCGAAGGCTGTGGAGCGTCCGGTGTATTCCTATCGGTTGTCCATCGTTCACTTCTGGTCCCTGGTCTTCATCTACATCTGGGCGGGGCCGCACCACTTGCTAAATACCTCCCTGCCCAAGTGGTTGCAGATGCTGGGCATGTTCTTCAGTCTCATGCTCTGGGCACCCAGCTGGGGCGGGATGCTGAATGGTCTGCTGACGCTGCGCGGAGCCTGGGATAAGCTGCGCACGGACCCTGTGGTGAAGTTCTTCATCGCCGGGGTGACCTTCTACGGCATGTCCACCTTCGAAGGCCCTCTGCTCTCCATTCGTGCGGTGAATGCCCTGTCTCACTATTCGGACTGGACCATCGGTCACGTGCACAGCGGTGCCCTCGGCTGGAACGGTCTCATGGCCGCTGGGATGTTCTACTGGCTGACCCCACGCCTGTATGGAACGAAGCTCCACTCCACTTCGATGGCCAATTTCCACTTCTGGATTTCCCTGGTGGGTATCCTTCTCTATGTGGCTGCCATGTGGGTCTCAGGCATCATGCAGGGCCTGATGCTGAACTCCACCAATGCCGCCGGCACAGCTCTGACGTATCCGAACTTCATCGAAACCCTCACTGCCATCCGGCCGATGATGGCCTTCCGTATCATCGGCGGCAGCTTATATCTGGTGGGCATGGGCCTCATGCTGTGGAATCTATGGTGCACTGCCCGCCGCGGTAAGGCGGTGAATGAAACCCGCGAAGTGGCCGTCATCCAGCGTGGTAGCGTGGATAACATGGGGCTGAAGACCACCTTCCTCTCAGATCCTGTGACTTATCTCTTTGCCGGTCTGTTCCTGCTCATGGGCTGGATCTTCCTCCCGAAAGGTGCCGACATCACCGCGCTGATCTGCTCGCTGGCCTTTGCTGCCATCGCGGTGAAGAAATTTGCCGAGAACCATCAGCGCTGGTCCAACTGGTATGATCGCTTGTTAGAGAACTGGCTCCCCTTCACCGTGCTCACCTTCATTGCCGTGGCGCTCGGTGGCCTGATCCAGATCGTGCCCACCGTGATGGTGAATCGCGCGAAGAACATGGAAGACCGTATCCAGCAAGTCTATACCCCGCTGGAGCTGACAGGCCGTGACATTTACGTGAGCGAAGGCTGCTACAACTGCCACAGCCAGATGATCCGCACCATGCTGCCGGATGTGCTGCGCTACGGTGACTACAGCCGCATGGGTGAGAGCATCTATGATCACCCCTTCCAGTGGGGCTCCAAGCGCACTGGACCTGATCTGGCCCGTGAAGGTGGTAAGTATCCCCATAGCTGGCACTACAACCACATGATGGAACCCCGCAGCACCTCGGTGGGCTCGAACATGCCAGCCTACCCTCACCTCTTCACCGAGAAGTTTGACCAGAAATCTCTACCTTCAAAGATCGCCACGATGGTGAAACTCGGTGTGCCCTACCCCATCATGACCGATGTGGAGATCAAGGAGAACGCCATCAAACAAGGCATCGAGATCGTCGAGAACCTGAAGAACGACAAACTCGTCGCCTCCCCTGACACCAAGATCGTGGCCCTCATCGCCTACCTCCAGAAGCTGGGCAAATACGACACTCCGGAAGCGGAGGAAAAAATGCGCGGTGCTCCTGGTGTGCCTCAGTTGATCCCCGGCCCTGGCAACCCAGACAAACAGCGCCCTGCTGAAAGCGAATAATCTTCAACCCTTCACCACCCTGACCTAACGTTATGTTTCGCAACGTCATCTATGAGGCCTGGCTGAACTGGGTGCCCTACGTCTCCTTCGGCATCACCGGGCTGGTTTTCCTGACCTTCATCATCCGCGCTGTGGCTCTGAAAAAAGACCGCATGGACCGCATGGCCCAACTGCCTCTGGATGACTGAACTCTGCTGAACTTTTAAACACGCGCTCACATGTCCCAAGACTCCCCCAATCAAGGTCCTCAACTCCGAGAACACGTTTACGACGGCATCCAGGAGTATGACCAGAAACTGCCCAACTGGTGGCTCTTCACCTGGTATATCACCATGGTCTGGTTCGTCATCGCCTGGGTGGCTTATTATCAATTCGGCGTCGGCATGTCGGATGAGAAAAACATCCAGCGCGCCATGGATAACATCGCCGAAGTGCAGAAGCAGGAGTTGGAGCAGATCAACGACGACAAGCTCTGGGAGATGTCTCGCGATGAGAAAATCGTCGCTGCAGGTGCCGCCACCTACAACACCACTTGCGTGGCCTGTCATGCGGCTGACCTCAGTGCCCACCTCGCCGGAGCTAAACTCCCGGGCCTACCGCTCAATGACCAAGAATGGAAGCATGGTGGCAACCCCACCCAGATCCTGACGGTCGTGCGTAAAGGTTCCCCCGACATCACCAAAGGCATGCCTCCCTGGGAACCTCAACTCGGTCTCCAGCGCGTCGTGGAAGTGGTGGCCTATGTGCTGAGCAAACACGAGAAAGGTGAGCCCATCACTCTCGCCGGGGACTCGCCGCTGAAGGCGAAGTGAGGGTTTTCCTATCGTTAGAATTGAGACTGAATTTTTGGGCTCTATCGCCAAAGCTATCCCATGAGCACGGCGACCCAGACCTTGTTGGCCCTACCGATGCAGGAACGTCTTGCCCTTGCCGATCAACTCCATGCAAGCGTTCCTGCTAATTGGCAAAAGGAGGCTACTGAAGCTTGGCTCAAAGAGGCTGAATTGAGAGCCGCTGAAATGGAAGCAAATCCTGGGCTTGAGATCACGCATGAATCGTTTCTCGCCCGCTTCAAAACTTGCCCCAGCATTGATGAGATGAACCTACCTCTCCGGTAGTCGTCCTCTCCAATAATCAGACTGCCTGCGATGATGTGCTACCGCATAAATCACAACCTGCTTCAGCTCATCTGAGAAGTGATAAAAGAGATAGTAAGGGAATCTTTTCATCCGAAAAATCCGAATCCCCTCACCGACCGATTGATAGCGCTCGGGATTTAAGGCGATGGCTTCTAACGCCTGTTCCATCGCTAGGACGAACGCTTTTCCCAGACCAAAACGATCCTCTGAGTATTGGGCCGCGTCCTGATATTCCTCAAGCGCTTGCGCTTCAAAAGAAACGATCATTGGCGGAGCTTCAGGGACGCCAAAACCTGTTGATGGGCCTCTGTCTCCACGATCAATGCGGACTTTCCTTCGCGAACATTTTTCATTCGCTCAGCCACCACGTGCACTTGAGCCTGTATAAAATCTTCTGACGGAGAGCTTCTTTCCAAGATGGCCTCCACCAGTTCCGTGCGTGCCTCTTCAGACAACAGCAGGGCCTGGTCGAGAAGATGCGAAACGACGGCACTCATGGCTAAAAAATACGAGATTTGCCGAGCCTAGCAACCGTTTCTCCCCGCAAAATCCGCCCCCCAATCCGCAATCGGCGGGAAGCGGGATGATCCATGCCGCGGACATTGGATTGACCATGAAAACACCCACCCTGGACTCGCTGTCCTCCATTCAGGAAGACGGCTCACGTCGATACATTCATCCGGCCGACGTTCGGGGGCGGTTTACATCCTGGCGCCGCTGGTCAGCACTGTTGCTGATCGGTATCTATGTGGCGCTCCCCTGGATTCCGATCAATGGTTACCCGGCCGTGTTCCTCGATGTGCAAGAGCGGCGCTTTCACTTCCTGGGCCTGACCCTCGCCACTCAGGATTTGTGGGTGGGGTTCTTCCTCATCACCGGGCTGGCATTCTCGTTGTTTTATGTGACGGCGCTCTTTGGCCGACTGTGGTGTGGCTGGACCTGCCCTTACACGGTCTTTCTGGAGCATGTGTATCGTCGCATTGAGCGTTGGATCGAAGGGGATGCCACGGCCAGACGTCGCCTGGATGATGCTCCCTGGAGCCTCCACAAGGTCTTCAAACGGGGGCTCAAGCATGGCACCTATGTCGTGATCTCTGCCGTCATTGCCCATATTTTCCTGAGCTACTTCGTCTCGCTGAAAAAGCTCTATGAGATGATGCAGGGCCCCCCCACGCAGCACTTGGCCGCTTTTGGGGTGGTAATCTTTCTCACAGGTAGCCTTTACTTCGCCTTCAGTTGGTTCCGTGAACAGTTTTGTGTGATTCTCTGCCCCTATGGGCGTCTGCAATCCGCACTCACCGACGACAATAGCGTGGTCATTGGTTATGACAAAAATCGCGGTGAACCCCGCGGTAAAGTCGGCAGCACTACGGGATCCTGCATTGACTGCCGCCGCTGCGTGCAGGTCTGCCCGACCGGCATTGACATTCGTAATGGCCTGCAGCTCGAGTGCATCGGCTGTGCCGCCTGTGTGGATGCCTGCGATGACATCATGCTGAAACTGAAACGCCCCACCGGGCTAGTGCGCTACAGTTCCCTCACGGCTTTAGCTGGAGGTAAAACCCACTTTCTGCGCCCCCGCATCATTCTCTACACGGGGCTGCTGCTGCTCGGCATGGGCGCTTTCATTTTCTCCGCCACCCGCATCAAGCCCCTCCGCGCCAGCAGTGTGCGCATGGTGGGCGCGCCGTTTTACTTGGCGGACGGTGTGTTAAGAAATCAATTTTTGGTTAGGGTGATCAATAAACGTAATAGCCCTGGGCGGTATCGCTTGGAACTAGCGGGGGATCTCCCCGCCAATCTCTCGGTCACCGGTCTGGACGAAGAGCTTCATCTGGCACCTCTGGCCGAAGATCAAAAAACGCTGGTGCTCAGCCTACCAGAGTCCGCTTTCCAACGCTCCTTTAAACTCCATGTCAAGGTCACCGACCTCGACCGCAGCGACTCGGCCGAAACGCGTCAAATGGAGTTCCTCGGCCCCGACCCCAGACTCAAATCCGATGCCCCTCTCAATCCGAAAGATTTTGTTCAATAACCCCTGGTTGTTGCCCATCCTAGCCTTCCTCACCTTCGTGGCGATTTGGATGAGTTTCATCGTGTTTGCCATCAAGAACCGCCCGGCGGAGGTCGAGCGAGTTTTTCGACCGCTTCCTCAGCAGAGTTCCCATTAACCCACGACGTTTCGGCTCCAACCAAGCTTCATGACCACCATTGACACCAGTGCTGCGGCCTTTCTGGCTGGTCTCGTCACCAGCGTCCACTGCATCGGGATGTGTGGTCCCCTGTCCTGTTCCTGGGCCGTCTCCTCACAGCCTGGCATGGCGGGTTTCATGCGCAGCACAGCCCTCTACCACACAGGGCGTTTGCTCGCCTACGGTCTCGTCGGCGGCATCGCGGGTGCGGCGGGTTTCATACCGCTGAGTTGGGCTCAGCATGGGGCAGGCATTGTGCTGCCGTGGATGATGGTGGTGGCCTTTGCCCTCGTTGGCCTCGGCTTGGATAAGTGGCTGCCTAAACCCAAGTTCCTCAGTGGCAGCCTGCGCAAAATTCAGGAGAAAGCTTTCCGGATGAAGAGCGGAACCCGAGCTGCTCTGCTGGGCTTCGCCACGCCACTCCTGCCCTGCGGTCCCTTGTATGTCATGTTCGCCCTCGCCTTGGCGAATGGCAGTGTGTTTAAAGGCGCTGAATTCGCCATTGCTTTTGGGCTCGGCACCCTGCCTCTGCTGTGGTTGGCACAAACTCAAATCCATTGGCTAGGCGGACGCCTGCAACCCGCCACCCTGCGCAAGTTTCAACGAGCTTTGGCGCTCGTCGCCGCGCTCGTGATGGCGTGGCGTCTGCGAGACACCTTGGATTTCGGCAGCGATGCCGTGCCGAGTTGCTGCCATGCGATGCTATGATCCACGCCTAGCGTTCACAAGCTCCGGAGCATCATCAGCGCTTCCTGCAACTGCTTGTGCCCTTGACGTTCAGTCAGACGTGGAAACTTACCCTGGATCATGACGAGTTGACCGTTGCGAGTCAGCATGAGTTTTCGTTCTTTAATTTCCACATCCGTAATGCCTGCATGAGATGCTGCCAAACGGATCGCAGCGCAGGTGAGTAGGTTCTGCACCGCGTGGGGCAGCTTATCGCCAAACTGGTCACGCCATTGGCTCTCCAGTTCATCGAGTTCCTTGCGCGTCATCACTTCGCCTAACTGACGATAAGCCGTAATGCGCAAGCGAGTGTCTTCGATGAAGGCATTCGGCAGGAAGGCGGGCGTCGCCCCTTGAGCCGCCTGCACCATGAGAGCTTCGGATTGCACCAGAAAATCGGCCCGCAGCGCCACCTCGATCGGCCGCGCCACTCGCCGCCCCTGCATCTTATTCACGGCCTGTTTGAGCATCTGGCAATACATATCGAAACCGACCGCCGCAATGTGCCCGCTCTGCTCGGTGCCCAGCAAGTTCCCCGCGCCACGAATCTCCAGGTCTCGCAGAGCGATCTTAAACCCGCTGCCCAAGCCTGCGTATTGTTTGATGGCATTCACGCGCTTGCGTGCATCGCCCGCCGTCACCGCATCCCGAGGTAGCAGCAGATACGCATGGGCTTGCTGCCCACCACGCCCTACGCGACCACGTAGCTGATACAGATCCGCTAGGCCAAACCGGTCTGCTCGATCAATGATGATAGTATTGGCATTCGGGATGTCCACACCGCTCTCAATGATCGTGGTGCAGACCAAGACATCTGCCCGGCCATCCACAAAGGTGTGCATGACATCTTCCAGCAATTCCTCATCCATCTGCCCGTGGCCAATGATCACCTTGGCCCTAGGACACAGCTCACGGATGCGCTGTGCCATCTTTTCAATCGTCATGACGCGGTTGTGCAAAAAGAAGATCTGACCACCACGATCCAATTCCGCATCCACCGCCTGTTTGATCACCCGTTCATCATACGGACAGATCAAGGTTTGAACCGCTTGTTTGTTAGGTGGCGGTGTTTCAATGGTGCTCATGTCACGCATCCCCATGAGCGCCAAATACAGCGTGCGGGGGATAGGTGTGGCGCTCAGCGTCAACACATCCACAAACCGGAACAGTTCCTTGAACCGCTCTTTGTGCTTCACGCCGAAGCGCTGCTCTTCATCAATCACGACGAGGCCGAGATCTTTAAAGCGCACGTCTTTCGAAATGACTCGATGCGTGCCGACCACGATGTCCACCTGACCCTCGCGGATGCCTTCGACGATTTTCTTTTCGTTCTTTTTCGGGGTTAATCGGCAAAGCATTTCCACCGTCACTGGGAACTCGCTCATGCGCTCGCGGATGTTGCTCCAGTGCTGCCGTGCCAGCACCGTCGTGGGCACCAGAATCGCCACCTGTTTGCCGCCCATCACTGCTTTGAAGGCGGCTCGGATCGCCACTTCCGTTTTACCGAATCCCACATCCGCACAGAGCAGACGGTCCATGGGTTTTTCAGACTCCATGTCCTGCTTGATGTCCTCCACGCAGCGGAGTTGATCCGGTGTCTCGCGATAAAGGAAGGAGTTCTCAAACTCCATCTGCCACTTGCTATCTGGAGGAAAAGCGAAGCCTGTGACGCTCTGCCGCTCCGCACTGATAGTCAGCATCTTGGCGGCAAATTCCTCGACACTCTTCTCCGCGCTCTTGCGGGTCTTTTGCCAGGAGGCACCACCTAGCTTACTCAGTGCAGGGGCTTTTCCACCCACACCGACATAGCGAGTGACCATGTGCGCCTGTGCCACCGGCACGAAGAATTTCGCCTCCTCCGCATAGTGCAGCACCAGCACCTCCTCACGCCGACCACCGGGGCTGATGCGTGTGGATACACCGCCGTAACGTGCGATGCCGTGATCTGAATGCACCACCAGATCGCCATCGCGTAACTCACGCAAGACATCACGGGCTTTACGCAGGGTTTCAGGATCATCGAGCTTCGATCCCCGCACGCGCCGCGTGTACTGATGTCGGCCAAAGATTTCGGCTCCTGTAAGCACGGCCAACTTGGCCGAGGGAATCGTGAAACCACGATACAAAAGGCCTAACAAAGCCTCTGGAGCCTTCACCGTCAGGGTCGAGGCCAATTCGGCAAACCGTTCCTTCTCCGCTTCATTATGGAAGAAGATCACCGTGCGCCAGCGCTGCCCCTGCCACTCTTTCAATTGCAGCTGGAACTGCTTTCGACGCGCCTCATGCAGCACGAAGTCAGAGGCATCGAACACCCCCAGCGGATTCTCGTGAATGGCCGTGGAAAAATCCTCCAGATCATCTCCTGGCGCAGCCCCAGCCACAATGCGTGCATCGCAGCGTGGCGCAAGTTCATCCCCGATGACGAGAACCAGATCCTCCGGCTGGAGATAATCCGACACCCGACCATCTTCAGCCGCAGATTCACTGATTTGAAGAATGACTCCCGCACGCTCCATGCGTCGGATCGAGGCCTGATGATGAATGTCAAAGGCACGAATGGACTCGATCTCGTCATCGAAGAACTCCAGGCGCAGAGGTTCCTCCGCCTGCCAGGAAAAGAAATCCACGATGCCGCCGCGCCGAGCATACTGGCCGCGCTCCATCACTACCGGCACCCGCTCATAGCCCGCCGCATCCAGTTCCTCTAGAAAGGCCTCGACGTCCACCTTGCCCCCGACCTCCAGCGTGCGGCGCTGATTTTCGATCTCCTTCGCCGCCGGCACGGTCTCTTCCAAGCTATCGGCACAAATCAAAAGCGCCGAAGGGCAATCCGGACCGTGCTCACGCCAACGGCTGAGGATGGACACCCGCTCCGCGAGAGCATCTGGGTCCGGCAACACGTCCAGTGCAGGGGCGCTGTGACGGGGGAAGTAGAGCGTCGGACACTGCCAGACGAGCAGCTCGGAGTGGAGCTGATCCTGCGTGCGCACATCGGGGCATAAAACCCACATTCGTTTGCCCGGCTGAGTCTCGGCCAGATGCGCCAGCACGAGCGCGAGCGCAAAGGCCCGTGCCTCAGGGGTCACATGATCCAAGACCATTTCCTGACCGGAGCCGAGAGCCTTGAGCCTTTGTCGAAACTCCTTTTGCTCCAGCACCGTGGCCACGAGAGCGTGCACCTCCTTCCTCTCCGCGCGGGCTGGGGGGAGAGGCGAACGCTTTTTGACGGCCTGCTTGCGTGCCGTCTTCTTAGCCGGGGCTAGATCTGACACAGGGAACTGCGGGAAGATAACGTCTCCCAGCTCAAGCAGGGCGCAGAATATGCATTCCTGCAATCTCTCTGTGAATTGACTTCACAAGCTGCATGAACTTCCACCGAGTCGGCGTTAGCTTCCCTGATCATGAGTGCGCCACCCCCCGAAAAAACACCCACCGCTGCAGCCACTCTGTGGACGGAGCTGAAGGCCGTGTTGGATCTGGTGCTGGATTTTTCGTTCAAGCACTTCGTCACTCCGCACCTCATCCGCATTCTTTACGCGCTCACCCTGCTGGCAGCCACGCTAGCCGCCCTCACCTGGATGTTCAGCGGCTTCCGCTCCAGCTTTCTCTATGGGCTTTTCACACTGGTCACCGGGCCGGTGGCATTTGTGCTGTATGTGCTCACGGCGCGGGTCGCCATGGAAGTCATCCTGGCCATCTTTCAGATCGCCGAAAAGATCCGCAAAGAGTGAAAATGCAGGCGGCTGAAAAACGCTGCTGACATAGGGTTGTCAGTGCCCTGCGCCACTCTGGCCGGGTGATGCTTTCCTTCCTCGTCTTCGGTCGCCGAGCCCACCTCCTGCCCCCGATTGAACCCACCCTGCCGGAACCTGTCCCCATGCCCGAATCGCCCCCCGCCGCCCCTGCCCTAAAAGACTGGTTTGACCGTGCCCGGTATGAGCACATTGCGGATGAACTCAGCGTTCTTCACCCTCGCTTTGATCGGCAGCGCTTTCTCAAAATCTCTCTCCAGGGATTGAACGAACTCAGCCTGATGCAGCGCCTGCGGCGGATGACCGAGAGTCTGCATGCCACGCTACCTGCGGACTATCTTCAAACTCTCGATTTGCTGCGGGGTCTGGCACCTCACATCAATCACAACTTCGTCAGTCTCGTCCTGCCTGACTATGTGGGTCAGTATGGCTTGGATCACTTCGATGCCTCCCTGGCTGCGCTGAAGGACTTCACCGTCTATGGCTCCTCGGAGTTCGCCATCCGTGAGTATCTGCGTCGAGATCTGAAACGCACCCTGAAGGTCATGAGGACCTGGAGCCAAGATGAACACGAAGGTGTGCGGCGGCTCGCCAGTGAGGGCTGCCGCCCACGGCTCCCTTGGTCATTCCGGCTGGAGGCGCTGATTGCCGATCCCTCCCCGGTGATGCCCATCTTAGAAAACCTCAAGGCCGACAAGAGTCTCTACGTCCGCAAGTCCGTCGCCAATCATCTCAACGACATCACCAAAGATCACCCCGACTGGATGCTGGATCGTGTGGAGGCTTGGTCCTTGGAAAACCCACACACAGCTTGGATCGTCCGTCACGCCCTGCGCACCTTGATCAAAAAAGGTGATCCACGTGCCTTAGCCATCATCGGCGCGGGGGAGAAAGCGAAGGTCAAAGTGACGGACTTCTCGCTTTCACCCACACACATTCAGTTAGGCCAAAAGATCCAGTTTACACTTAATCTCCAGTCACTCTCCAATCAAAGCCAGCGCCTCGTCGTGGATTATGCCATTCATTACGTCAAAAAGAGTGGCAGTGTGTCCGCCAAGGTTTTCAAGTGGAAGGAACTCACCCTGCCCGCTGATGCGTCGATTTCACTCACGCGACAGCAGATGATCAAGGACTTCACCACCCGCGTGCATCATGCCGGACATCATGAGGTGGAGATCCTGATCAATGGTGAGTCTTTGGCGAGGAGTGGGTTTGATCTGGTGAAGTGAAGCGATTTCAGATCAGGCTCCAGGTTTCCCCAACGATAGTCCGATTGATGCCATCCCCCTCATTGGGCAGCTTGGTTTCCTGCATCCTCCGGTAATTCAGACCAGGCCTTCTAGCCCAACGGGCTTGCGTCATTCAGCCCGGGGTTGGCACAACCCCGGGTTGTTAGAAACAATGCACCCAGATTAGAGACGAAGCCTGAAAGGGTTCCGTCTAGGGCGGTCAGACCCCCAATATGGAGCGGTTCCATCAACCATGGACGGAACCACCGTTGGGGTTCACCTCTGACTCGTATGTTTTTCATCAAGCATCCCAGGGTTCCAAGAACCCAGGGCTCAATAACGCCAACCCTTTGGGTTTGTAATCACAGCTTGGCGTTCTCCTGCCTTTTGATAACGAGTTCACTTACACCTCAAAATAAACCCTCGGCCGTTGACCAGCCGAGGGTTTACTGAGCGACTCAAGAGTCGAGATCTATCGCCACATCATTGGATGCCCAGGTAATACAGCAGGGTTTCGTCAATGATACCGGTGGGTTCCAGACCATTGTCTGCCTGGAAGTTAGCGATGGCCAAACGGGACATCGGGCCGATATCACCGTCCAGGGGGCCACCATAGTAACCCAGATCCGCCAGGGCTTCCTGCACGGCGTAGTCCAGCGAATTGACGGCTGAATAACGCAGGCTCAGATAGGTAGAAGGCACCGAACTCAGCGAGCTGTAATAATACACGCCGGGAGTTTCATAGTAGTAACCCATGTTCGGCGGCCCGAAATACCAGCCATAGCCCCGGTAGCCGTTGCCTTGGCACAGACGGTAATGATGGTGCGGGTAGCTATGGAAGATCGAATGCCGACTTAACCCCGAGAAGCGAGAGGAGTCATGGTAGTGCCAGTGACTACGCCCTGAAGAATGCCTCACCGAAGAAGGGCGGTTAAAGAAGGATGGACGGCTATGAACTTCGGAGTGACGTGAGCTCAAGCTATCCGAAGGGCGGCTCGGACGAGGAGACACCGAGGAAGGAATCGAAGGCCGGGATGGAATCGACGGACGCGTCACGATACTAGGACGGCTGCTACCTGAGGAACTTCCCGGAGAGGATGGAGGACGCACTGAGGGGATGGAGGGCCGTGAAGGGATGCTCGGACGCGTCACTGTGCCGCCGGGACGACTGCTCGGGGAGGAGCTACCCGACGGTGGCCGCACCGAAGGAATGGAGGGCCGTGAGGGAATGCTAGGCCGCTGGGGGCTGCTGCTCGGTCTCACCGAAGGCGTGGAGGGACGCTGCGGAATCGAAGGCCTGCTGGAGGAAGGAATGGATGGACGAGACGACGATGACGGACGGGATGAACTGGACGGGCGCTCACGTTCACGCTCACGTCGAGTATCCCGGGAATCCGCTTGGGTCACCAAAGGCATACCGACCACTGACAGCGCCAGGAAAGCCGCACCGAGGCCCCGGCGGCTGGGGGAGAAGTTGGGTTTCATAACATTGTATCTGACGCACCACCTCCGCCCCTATTCATTCATAAGATAAAATTTCTTTCCCACGCGAGGACATCTTTACCGTGCAACTTGCACCAGCATCTTGCGGCATTCTTCCCAGGGCACCTCATGGGGTTGACGTTTCGTCGTTGCGGCGATCGCCGCCGCTACACCTGCGGCCTCGCCCATCGCCACAGCATTGCCTGTCACTCGATAACTGGCATGTGCCACAAAGTCACCACTGATGCAGCGGCCTGCCATCATGAGACCATCCACATCCTTAGCGATGAGTGCCCGCAGAGGGATGTCATAAGGCGTGAACTTTTTCACACCCCCACGCTCGATCGTCAGCTCATCATTGGCCTTCTTCGTGCGGGCATGGATATCAACCCCGAAGGTCACCCGAGCCACCGCATCCTCATGCCGGGCACTGCTCATCAGATCCTCTCTGGTCACGGTATACCGGCCATGAATACGCCGACCATCGCGCACGCCGATTTGCTCTGCCGTGGCAACCACTTGCAAGCCCTCCCACACACCGCCGAGCTTCCGCAGTGCACGCACAATGTCGAAGACTTCCTTGCGTGCACGCACCGTAGCCGCCGTCATGGCATCGGCATCGTCCGGTCTCACGCCATACTCATGGTTCAGCATGAGTAGCACGATGTTATCGCGCACGTGAAAGATCGTCGGCATGCCGTAGGAGGGGTCCAATCCGGCACGCTTTATCTCCGCTTTGAAGTTCTCCGTGGCTTTCACATGCCAGTTGAGATCCCCTTCATAAAAGGAGATGTAGGACTGCATCTGCGTCACATCACTCACCACCGCGAGAGCATTCATGGTTAGCGGCTGGCAAAGGCATTGCGGGGCTTTATCCTGCCCCATCTCGCCCAGATCCCAACTGCACCCGGCCAAGTTCCCCAGGACACCATCGCCTGTGGTATCAATGAATACCGGAGCCCGCCAGGCCTCGCGCCCCGAGCGCGACTCTGTGATGATGGTGGTCAGTTGCCGCCCTTCCCGATAAGCCGCCACCAGACGCGTGTGTAGCCGGAAGCTGACGCCGGCCTCCGCGCAGAGATCCTCCAGCAGCAGTTTCATCTCATCCGGCTCATACACAAACTTGCTGGCACTCGTGCCACGCCGCGCACCACGCTCCTCCAGCAGACGATTCAGCTCCCGTGTGAAGCCGGGTTTATCGAAGTCAAAGATCCACGTCAGCAACCCTGCAGTCCACACCCCACCGAGACAGCCATTGGCTTCAAACAACCGCACCTTGGCCCCTGCACGTGCAGCTGAGATCGCGGCGGCCACTCCCGCAGGGCCGGCACCACAGACGATCACATCCGCATCCTGCACCAGCGGCACCTGACGCCCCGGTTCATCGAAAAGAGGCGCCTCAGCGGCAGCCGCCGCCTCCTCAGCACCACTGGCAGACGTCCAGGCTGCGGCAGGCAGCAAACCTGGACCCGCCAAGGCAGCACGTAGGAAATGACGACGCGAAAACGGGGATTTGGAAGAACTCATGGCAGGATTGAGAAACGGTTGTTTGAAAGAATCGTAACCCCAGACAACATTTCGACCGGAACATCCGCACAAAAATAGCACGATTGTAACATGGCATACCAACCCGCCACCTCCCCCTCCGAGTGGCCGAAGTGGATTCAGCGATTGCTGAATCGCGGTTGGCCCACCCGTGTGTACCTCGCCGTTGAGAGTCGCAGCGGCTTCCCCGCTCATGAAAGCCCACGCTTCTCTCTCTGTCTGGCTGGCACCGGCCAATACACCGTGCTCAGGCAGCAGAAGCGCCAGATCATTACGCTCAAGCGTGGGGATGCCATCGTTGCCGCGCCCGGAGCTCACATGGAACCGCATCGCCCCTCGCGTTACTTAGCGTTAGGCCTTGTCTTCACCCCCTCCATGACGAGGCTGCTCTTAGCCAAGCAATCTCGAGGTCGTCATCGCTTCCTCCAAGCTCATCACGACAGCACTGTTCTCGATTCGGACGGGCATCACTTTTTCGAAGCCCTTTATCACCGTGACTCTGCACCCCCAGAGGATTTGGCTGCACGACGTCTGGTGGAGTTGCTCTTGCTCAAGAGCGCTGACATCGCCAGCCGGACTGACATCACCAAGCAGGCCACGCGCAAAGGCCATTTCACCTGGCAGGCCGCCTGTCAGTTTTTGGAGGATCACCTGCATCAGCCTTTGGGGCGTCAAGAAGTCGCCGATTTTCTCCACATCCATCCCAATCACGTCTCCCGTCTCTTTCACGAATTCAGCGAGCGCTCGTTTCAAGATCACCTTCTGCATGCCCGCCTACGCCGCGCGCGCTCCCTCATGGCGGATCCCTCTCTGAACATCACCGACATCGCCCACGCCTGCGGTTTTCGAGATGCCAATTATTTCATTCGTTGTTACCGCCGAGTCACGGGGGAGACGCCTGGGAGACAGCGAACGCGCAATAACTCGACTTGGTAATCCACTGAGTTCCCCTCTCGGGGACATTTGATAAAACCACGTTGGATCAAAGGCGCGATACCCTTCACCACCGGCTGAGTCGATCTCCTGCTTTCGGGAGTCCCTCGTTGTGTGGCTGACTCAAACCCACATCTACCTTCTTACCATGAAACATCTGCTGTATTCCTGCCTGCTGGCCTTTGCCTTGATGACCACCACCTCTGCTCTTGCCGATGACAAGAAAGAAGGCGGCAAGGTCGAGATCGAAAAAACAGACCTTGTCGATACCGGCACCTACCAAGGCACCGCTCACAAAGTCGATCCTGAAGAAGAGGAGATCTATGTCAAAACCGATGATGGCAAGATCCTGGAACTCTACCTGAAGAAGACGACTGAGATCACCAAAGGCTCTGAAAAAGTAGCCTTCGATGCCTTAAAAGAAGGCCAGAAGCTGGAAGTCCAGGTCGAAAACAAAGGCAAAAAACTGAAGCCTATCGCGGTGAAGATCATCGAATAATCCGCCTTACCGCGCCGATCACATCGCCCCCCTTCACCCCGGCTTCGCTTCATGGCAAGCCGGGGTGAAATTTTGTGCATGGCCTCAACGTCACAACGCTGTCTCCCCAGGACCTGAGTGCTTCCACACGAAGGCACTTGGAAGTTTCTCCATCTGGCTAAAGTATGGGCATGAAGATCGAACCGCTCGCCCGACTGGAACGCCATGCGAAAAGGCTGGGGGAAATCGCGGCTGTGCTGGGCAAGTATGGGCTGGCCGATCTGTTTGGCGGCTTCGATTACCCGTGGCTGAACAAGCGCCTGCTCAGTGCTGATGGCCAGGTCTTATCCGATCTGACCACACCCGCACGGGTGCGCCTGGCTCTCACGGAGTTGGGCACCACGTTCATCAAGCTCGGACAGATGCTCAGTACCCGCCCCGACCTCGTCGGTGCGCAGATGGCGGCGGAACTGGCCGAGCTGCAAGCGAATGTGCCCGCTGAGCCGGTGGAGATCGCTCGGGCGATCATCCTCGCGGATTTGGGACAGCCGGTTGAAGAATTGTTTGGCGAGTTCGATGAGGTGCCTCTTGCAGCGGCTTCGATCGCTCAGGTGTATGCGGCTCGTCTGCATACGGGTGAGCGTGTTGTGGTCAAGGTCCGGCGTGGCGGCATCGAGGCCAAGAGCACCACGGATCTGGAGATCGTCCAAGCCATGGCGGAGTTGCTGGAAAAGCATTCCCCGAGCCTACGCCCGTATCAGCCAGTCGCCATCGTGCGTCAGTTTCGTAAAGCCCTGCTGCGGGAGATGGACTTCACGTATGAGAAGCGAAACATCGAGGAGTTCACGCGCAACTTTGAGGATGAACCCGAGGTGCGCATTCCCCAAGTGTATGGAGATCTCTGCTCGCATCAGATCATCACCATGGAGCGGCTGGAAGGCATCTCCGGCACGGATATCGAGGGCCTGCGTGCCTCGGGAGAAAACTTGGCCGAGTTCGCACGACGCGGGGCGAACATGTATCTAGAAATGGTCTTTCGGGATGGTTTCTATCATGCCGATCCGCACCCAGGAAACCTGATGCTACTGCCGGGATGCATCGTCGGCGTCATTGATTGCGGTCAAGTGGGGCGCATCGATGACGAACTGCGGGATGAGGTGGAGGCGCTGCTGCTGGCCATTGTCGAAAATGACTCCACTCAAGTCACGGAACAAGTGCTGCGGTTAGGGGCCGTGCCGCCAGACTTCAACCGTGAACGCCTGCGCTCGGATCTGGACGAGTTCATGGCGGACTTCATCGGCCATCCGCTCCGCGACATCAATGTGGGGCATGCATTGACCTCCCTCATTGAGATCATCCGGCGTTATCACATTACCCTCCCGCCTCCGCTGGCGGTGCTGCTGAAAACCATCATCGTGCTGGAAGGCACGAGTCGGCGCTTCAGTCCTGATATCAGTCTGGCCGAGCTCATCCAACCCTTCTGTCAGCGCATGATCCTACGGCGCTTTTCCCCGTCTCGCATGATGCGCCGCGCCCGCCGCACGTATCGAGATTGGGATCGCCTCATCACCGTGCTGCCGCGGGATCTGGCGGACCTGATGTCGCGCTTCCGCGATGGTACCCTCACGGTGCATCTAGATCATCGGCACCTGGACCCGATCATCAACCGCCTCGTGTTCGGTGTGCTCACCGCCGCCATCTTCCTAGGCTCCAGCCAGCTTTGGAGCAGCGCCGCCCCACCGCTTCTGTGGGGAATCTCCATCTTCGGTGCGCTTGGCTACATGGTCAGCGTTTATCTGGGCTGGAGACTGATGCGCGCGATCCGGAAATCGGGGAATATTGACTCGAAGGATTGATCGAGAGCCTCAGACTTCAACTCCCCAGCCCCTCATGCAGGGACTGCGCCGAGTCAGGCGGCACAGCTTCACAACACATCCCTATTCAAGGATTTGAATCGACTGAGCGTTTAAAACCAAAAGCTCAGGATTAGATCCCGGAGCCACGATCCCGCTTACGACGACGCTGCTGAGGGGTTTGAGACCATGGACATTTTCGAGCGGTTCTTTGAGTACTTTACCTTGAGCGTCTACCACTTGAATGGTTGCCGTTCCTACTTTGATGACTTCAGAGGTATCGCAGCAGGCATCCCAAGGAGTCGGGCAGCCATCGTCAGGGTTTTTATTGCAAGGTGTGATCTTGTCAGGATCTCCAAGAATAAAAGCTGCACGTCCTTCAACAAAAGGTTTTAAATTCCCCATGATACGCCCTTTCAAGGTCAGTGAATCCCCTGGCTTTGCCGTCAAGCGTGCTTGATGAATCGCTTCGGCTTGTTGACTCGGGGTCGTTGAGAAGACGGCCTCCAAGGCAGGACTTGTTGGAGCTACGGCTGCATTCGATGGTTTGTTTTTACCGCATGAGCTCAGAAGAACAGAGCTGCCCACGAGACTGGCGATGAAGATCAGTTTAAAAGGAATCATAGTATTTAGGGGTTAGTTTAGGTGTTGGTTCGATGGAGTTGGAATGATGGGTCAAATTTATTTTGTTAGGCCTGATCAGGAGGATCTTAAAGCCGTTCCCAGTAAGGGCTTCAGACAGCGAATGGCGGGAGGAAGGGCCCCGAGAACTCCCAACAAGAACCCGGTCAATATTCCCACGAAACTCACCAGAGGGCTCACCTCCAAAACCACGGCCCCGATAGAGAATGGAACGGTCTTCCCCTCCAACAAGAATAAGGCAATGAAGGAGGCCAACAGCGTTCCTGTCAGGCAAGCCAGAAGACTTTCCTGAATCAGCGAGAATAACAAAGTGGTTCGACCAAATCCGATGGCTTGAAGTGTGGCCATCTCACGAACTCGCGAAGCGAAGGCCGCATAAAGGGTATTCACCCCACCAAAAACAGCTCCCACAGCAATGAGAATGACAGTGACCCAAATCATGCCTCGCACAGGGCGAAAAAAAGCTGTGATATGGGCATAGTATTCACTCTCTCGTAAGGCGTTCAGTTCGAGATCCAATCTCTGCTTAGTGAACAACTCGGCCTCACTGAAGTCCTCAGGATCCTCAAGCCGCAAAACGACACACGAGAGGGAGTCACGCTTTGCCAATACTCGCAGATCACTCAATGGCATCCAGATCTCAGACTCCATGACTGTCCCCGGGGCAGCAAAGACACCGCTGATTGAGAATTTCAGATCATCAATCTCTAGGGTCTGGCCTGGTTCAAGATTGTGGCTGGGAACATTGAGCTTTCGCCATGCCAACCGTCCCACCATGACCTGCCCTGAAGCGGGAAATCCTCCGGATAAAAGCCTCACTTCTGGATGGGTGCGGAAAGAGACAGGCGTCACCCCTCGCAAAAGTGCCTGTGCACGGTTGTTACCGGTAACAGTGACATAACTCATGTGCTGAATTTCACTCGAAACGGCCCGGACACCGAGTTCCTCAGAAATGCCTGAGATCACGGCTCCAGCGATCCCTGCACTCTTTTCAGGCACCTCACTCCTCTGAATACTTTCTTCCGATCCTGTGCCCACTAAGATCACGTTATGGACTGACCCCGAAGCTGAGAGCATACGTGTCATGCCCTCATTGATCGAAACCGCCGTCATCACCAGTAACACGACCAGAAAGCTCCCTCCTACAGTTTGTAGCAACCGCATCTTCGAGCGGAAAAGATTCCGCACGGCATAAGTAAAAGGTAGCATGGGTCAAGAACGAAGGTTTTTCACAATGGACTGGGTCATCGTCTGCCAAGCTGGCCAGAATGACGCCAAGAGTCCCAGGACAAGCGCCGCTGAAATGCCGATCAGAGCCACGCTCCCATCGGGACGCACGGCTAGAGTCTGACCTTCATTGCCGAAGGTAAAGCTCTGCCAGCGGAGAAAGACGATAGCGACGCCGACCCCTAACACACCGCCGACGAGTCCCAATAACCCGCCCTCGCTTACGACCAAGCAGCCGATCGCCCGACCAGGGTAACCAAGAGTGCGTAAAACCGCATTCTCTTTGACCCGTCCTCTCACAATCAGCAGAAGTGCATTGGCCACAAGTGCTGCAACAGCCAAGACTGCCCCAAATCCCAACCAACGTGTAAAGCGAATAAGCTCGATGAGTTCAGAGGCCGTCTCTGCAAAAAATGCTTTTTCAGGTCTCGTATCGGTAGGCTGCTCATCCGACTTAAAACGGTCATCAATCGCTTGTGCGACTCCCGTCAGATCATCCGCATGATGCACACGAACATTGAATTGAGTCACCACGCCGAGTCCCGCTCGACTGGCCTGCTGTAAGAACGGCAATTTGACGTAAGCCACGTTATTATCCTGAACAAACGGTGAGCGAATTACCCCAGCCACCGTGATCGTCACCCCGGCTGCATCAAATTTATCACCCGCCTTGAGACCACGCCTAGCAGCAAAAACTTCTCCCAGTAATGCCCCATCATCACGTTTTGCCCAGTCATCGAGACTCCCTGTGATGAGTTGAATTTCGGGCGCAAAAGAGAGGAGCAACGCCTCAGGGACACCTCGGAAGGTGATAACGTCCAAAGATGCTCCACAGTTGTTGACCACGATTTGGACCGGGATCACCTCTCGCACCCCAGAGATACCTCGTATTTCGTTGGCGTAATACTCTGGTAGCCGACTAGTCGCCGGGCAAAAACGATTTTGTCGATAAACCACGAGGACCGTATCGGCAGCCGTCGTTTGAGTCGCTTGAGCTAAAGAACGCTGCAGCGTCTCAACCGCAGTGAACAGAAACATGCCCGAAGCAACCCCCAGAATCGTAAAAACAGAGCGAACACGATGCCTAACCATCTGTTTACCCGCCAAATGAAGTAAGTTGAAGAAAGGTCTCATACTGTGGTGCAGAGCTGCCCTTTTTCCAAATGGAGAGTTCGGTTGGCTGCCTCAGCAGCACGCGGATCATGAGTCACCATGACAATGGTCTTCCCGTGTTCACGGGACAATCTGCCTAACAACCCTAAAATACGGTTCGCAGATTCTTTATCCAAATCCCCTGTGGGTTCATCAGCCACGAGGAGCGGAGGATCCCCCACCAACGCACGTGCAATGGCCACGCGCTGCTCCTGCCCCCCTGAAAGCTCGGAGGGAAGATGATGAAGCCTATCCCCGAGACCGACGAGCTCTAGCACAGCACGCACCCGCGCATGACGCTCTTTTTTAGAGAGCTGCGACAACAGCAATGGCAACTCCACATTTTCGAAAGCGGTCAGAACGGGGACAAGATGGTAGAGCTGGAAAATGTAGCCCACGTTTTTAGCCCGCCAGCGTGTGAGGTCGCGACGAGAAAGCCCCATCAACTCCGTTTCTGCGATGATCAGAGAACCCTCGCTCGGGGAATCAATACCCGACAGTAAATTCAAGAGTGTGGTTTTACCTGAGCCCGACGGTCCCATCAGGGCCAAAAACTCTCCCTTCGCCACGGAAAAGCTCAACTTCTCAAGGGGGGTCACAACCGTCTTACCTTTCTGATAGCTTTTCGAGATGCCTTGGCATCGGATCATAAGTTCATTCATGGCTTGATAGGTTGAGGGTTCACGCGTTGGCCATCACGCCAGTCGCCTCGAGAAAGCACAACCCACTCCCCAGCGAGGAGCCCTTCAGTGATGCTTTGATAACCGTCACGAAATTGCCCCGAACGAGTCACAGTCCTTGCGGTGATCTTTCGTGTTTCAGGGTCACAAACCCATACTTGATCTCCATGCAGTGCATCGGCAGGCACCCAGAGTGAGAGTGCCGATGAAGCACCCGGAAGAGAGGTTGCCTCTCCGCTGAGCGGTTTCCCTTCTGTTAGAAACTCCACCCGGCACAGCATCTCCGGTCTTAACTGATCAGCCGGCGCTTTGATATGGACTTTAGCTTGCAGCGTGTTCCGCTGAAGATCTGCTTCTCCATTGATGCGCAAGACTTCTCCTTCAAAGACCACATTACTCAGCATGCTTGTGTGAATGCGGGCCTTTTGCCCCACTCGCAGATGCGCAGCGTCTGATAACGGCACATCCACGCGTGCCTGTAATTTTTCCGGTTCATAAAGAATGCACACGGTTGAGCTATCCGGATGGTCCATTCCGAGCATTTTTTTATCTCCAGGAGCAGCCATCAGACGCAGAACACGCCCCTTTACAGGAGCTCTCACCTGCGTCCGCCGAAGTGCTAACTTCGCTTGATCCACAGCCACAGCCGCGAGGGCAATCTCATCGTTTTTAGACTGTGTTTCCAATTCCATACGTCGCACTTCAGCTGCGGCTTCTGCTTCTTTAGCTTTCGCAGCTAGATGAAGCGATTTTTCCCTCTCAAGTCGAAAGCGCCCAGAGACATAATCGGATTGTGAAATGGCACTCGTTTTCACCACTCGATCCAAGCGTGCCAGTTGATCTTCAGCGTCTGCGGCCATGGCCTGAGCCGCGGCCACTTCTTGCACCGTCACTTGACGCTTTTGCTTCATGGTATCCACCGCCGCCAAATGAACCTCTCGAGCGGAGGTTAACAAAGTGTGCCGTCTCTCCGCAGCGGAGAGCACTAAGCGTGCATCTTCATCAACCAGAGAAACCAGCAACTGATCTTTTTCTACATCCTGACCTTCGAGCACTTCCACGGTAGCAATGACGCCGTCCGTGAGAGCCGTCACTTTGATCGGGTAAGGATCAGGCTCGATCCAACCACTGGCCTGAAATAGTACCGCCTCGGCAGGCTGAGCGATTGCATGACCGCTCTTGGTGGTGGCCGCTTCTTCAGTGACAAGCACGGGAGCGATCTTCACATGGGCAGCGGGTAAAAGGCGGTCCTGAAAAAGGACTGCAAAAAACAGGGCAAAGCCCACAAAGATGCTCGCCGGCAGCACCCAGGCGGGCATCCGACGTGGATGAGACTCAACATGAGACTCAGGAGGGGACAGGAAGTCCAAAGAAGGTGAGGACACGAATCATGAAAGATAAAAGTTTGATAAGAAGTCCGTCTCTCAAGACACGGACATGGATGACCCGTTAGGTCATAGCGAAAGGCTTTTCGCAGGTATCAAACCGTCCACACTCTCAACAATGCCTGACGCCTCACGAGTATCGGCGGTATCCTCTCTGAGGACGAAACCCCGTTTGCATCTCCCACTCCATCCTGTAATACGGGCAGACTAACTTCACTGAAGAAGAATGAGATGACCACCGTAAAGACGGGCTCTGGCAGTCTCTCAAACACAGCAGGGGCTGTGGATTTTGAAAGTTTACTGACGTCTGTGCAGCAATGCTTATCAAGCTCTCGTCCTTCACGATCTGAGTGGCATTGACGGCAGCACGAAGCCACTCTGGGACCGCATGACTCTGCACCGCTGAGCACAATTTGGTTTTGCACCAAGCATCGCTGCAAAGGAGCTGCTTGCAGCGAAGCTAAAGCTCCGAAGCACAACAACAGGATGGCAGACAGCAACCGATGCATGACGTAAGTATAACTTACGCTACAGCTTAAAAATGTCAAAAAAATCGCCCAGTCTTAACTTGCGGCATCTCCTGCAATCTTCTTTTCACAACCCCGCAGGGTGCCGCATGACATAACCTTTCGAGGGTCGTGACCGGGAGGACCAGCGCGGGCCTTTGCGCTCACCGTTGTAACCGGTATCCAGGCGCATGCCCGCTACGATGATGAAGGCGTGTCCATCCTTGGAGAAGACGGTGATGTGCTTGCCCGGGCCGGGTTTGCCAAAGCTCCGCAGGCTGCTGGAGGTGCCGGGGGTATCGAGCAAACCAGCCGAGTGAAGGACATAAGACACCGTGCCGGAGCAATCGTAACCCGTATCCTCAAAGGAGCGGTGCCCTCCGCCAAACTTATAGGGCTTACCGGCGATGCGATTGCCGGCACTGATGGCACGCATCACTTGAGGCGGGAGCCCGGCAGGCGGCACGGCTTTTCCGCCGACCAGCACGGCCGTTTTTCCCCGTGAATACTCATAATCCCAGGTCTTGGGACTGGAGCCGCAACTGGCCAGGACGAAACATCCGGCGACGGCGAGGAGGCGCATGCATAGGCTGGGGGGCATCCCCCATGCTATCCTCAGGGAGAGCTTTCTCGCAAGCATTGTATCGCTCCCGCTCCGCGCTATGGTGGGGAGAAACATGCGGATCTCTGAGATTTTTTATTCCGTGCAAGGCGAAGGCTCCCTCACCGGCGTGCCGTCCGTTTTCGTGCGCACCTCCGGCTGTAATTTACGCTGCACCTGGTGTGACACGCCTTATGCCTCATGGAAGCCGGAGGGCCCTGAGATGCCGACGGCTGAAATCATGGCGGAAGTGCTGCGCCATCCCGCCCGCCATGTCGTGGTCACCGGAGGAGAGCCGCTCATCGCCAAAGGCATCCACGAGCTGTTAGCCGCCTTTCACCAAGCCGGGAAGCACATCACCATCGAGACCGCAGGCACCATCCTGCCGGAGGGTATCCCCGTGGATCTGGCCTCCATCAGCCCGAAACTGGCCAACTCCACCCCCAGTGTCGAGAAAGCCGGTGCCGCCTGGGTGCAACGCCACGAACAAACCCGACTCCAGCCCGCTGTGTTGAAAGCCTGGTTGGAGCATGCACCGGACTATCAGCTGAAATTCGTGATTTCTTCCGAAGCGGATCTTCAGGAAGCGCAAACGGTCATCGACTCCATCGGCCTCCCTGTGCCACCGGAGAAAGTCCTGCTTATGCCGGAAGGCACCAGCATGGAGGCCATGCGCAGCCGTTACTCCCTGCTGGTGGCCGCCTGCCTGAGTCATGGCTACCGCCTCAGCCCGCGGCTGCACATCGAGCTGTTTGGTAACAAACGCGGCACCTGAAAAAACGCCTCCTTCAGGCGGCCACCTCCACGGCTCGAAAGAGCCTTCGCGTCTCTTCCTTTGCTTAGTGCCCGTGTCACGCCCATGGTGGCTTCCCTATGTCCTCTATCTTGACGGAACTCATCATCCTCATGGGCTTGCTCCTGCTCAATGGCGTCTTTGCCATGGCGGAGACGGCGCTGATTTCCGCCCGACGTCCGCGGCTGGAGATGCTGGTGCAGCAGGGACAGAAAAGTGCGCAGAGAGCCATCGAGCTGCAGACCGATCCCGGCGTCTTCCTTTCCACGGTGCAGGTGGGCATCACGCTGGTCGGCATCATTGCAGGTGCCGCCAGTGGAGCCGGCTTGGCACGCGAGTTGGAGCCCTGGGTCTCCGCCGTGCCGTGGCTAGGTCAGTGGGCTTCCTCGGTCAGCATGGTCATCGTCGTTTCCATCATCACCTTCCTGAGCGTGGTGGTGGGTGAGCTACTGCCGAAGCGCCTGGCCATTCATGCGCCGGAACGGTGGGCGTCCACCCTGGCCGGGCCGATGACTAAGCTCTCAACCCTGGCCTCCCCCATCGTGAGGTTGCTGGACTTTTCCAGTGATGCGCTAGTTCGGCTGTTCGGCGTGAACCCCGGCGCGGCGGAGGTGATGTCTGAGGATGAAGTGCGCGCCTCCATCATTCAAGGCCACCGTGCCGGAGCGCTCAAGAGCCACGAACGGGAGATGCTGGAGAGTGTCTTGGAACTGGATGATCTGACGGCGGCGGATCTCATGACGCCGAAGCCCCAGATCGTCTGGATCAACCTCGCCGATAGTCCTGAGGAAATCCGGCGACGGATGGTGGAAGGCGGGCACTCCTACTTCCCGGTCTATCAAGGCACGCGTGACGATGTGCTGGGCATGATCTCAGTGAAGACGCTGTGGAAGCAGAGTGAATCCGGCATGATCACCGATCTCCGTCCTCTCCTCATGACCCCTCTCTTCGTGCCGGAGTCCATGCCTGCGGCCAGGGTCATCGAACAGTTCCGTAAACACAACCGCCACCAGGCCCTGGTCATCGATGAATTCGGAGCCATGCAGGGCCTCATCACCCTCAATGACATGATGGAAGCCATCCTGGGCACCATGCCCGATGATCCCATGGAGACCGCCCCTGGAGGGCGGCGCCTCGATGACGGCTCTTGGCTGGTGGATGGCCAAGCGGAGATGGAAGATGTGGCTAAGCTCACCGGAGTGCCTCTCTCACCCACCTTCGATGACGATGACTACCGCACGCTGGCCGGCTTCGTCATGCACATGCTCGGCCATGTCCCTGCGGAGGGTGAACACTTCGACTGGCTCGACTTCAAAATCGAAGTGGCTGACATGGACCGCCATCGCATTGACAAGGTGCGCATCTGTCCCCCCTCCACCTAGAGGGTTAACGAGTTACCCGCGGAGACAACATCCCCACCAACAAGCGCTCCAGCACCACTTTCGAGTCGAGCTGGGTCGTCACCAGTTTGACGTTGGCTTCCAGGCAGGCTTCCAGGGCGGCATGCAGCTCATCCAGGGTGAACTTACCCGCTTCATTCAGCGCCAGAAAGAGCGGATAGGCATTGAAGCCCGTACCGTCTTTTTTCCGGGGCAGATGCGCCGTCGCACTGGGGGGCAGGGCGTCCAGACTGGAGGTGAAGCCGCTGTAGCTGGCCCGATTGATCTTGTGCTTCGTGGCTAGCTCTTTGACGACGAGCAGGCTGCGCACACGGGGGACAATGGCTCCGAGTAAAATACCGATGGCGTTTTGCCCCTGGTAAAGCAGCACCCCGAGAAGCTCCAGTGCACGCTGGAGATCACGCACGCCGATGGCATTACCGATCTCCCACACCACCCCGGCTCGGCTCAAGGAAACCAAGCCGCGAACGGTATTGATGCCGCAGCGGCGGCGCTCGCCGAGGTAGAGGTCGATCTTCTCGATTTCATTCTCCAGCTGACGGGTGTCATCCCCGGCCATCTGCACGAGGAGATCCAAGGCGCCGCTTTCGAAGGTCAACCCCAGTTGTTTGGCTTTTTGGGAGGCCTGAGCCAGCACGGCTCCCTCCCAGCCGGCTTTGCTGGTATCGGGTTTATCAAAGACTTCGATGGCCGCCAGCTTGCCGAGGCGCTTGTAGCTGTTACGTCGCTTGTCGATGCTGTTGGCACTCAGGACAAATTTCACATCGGGGCCGAGGCCTCCTTCCAGCACATCCAGCAGGTTCTCAAAGCCCTGCACCGCCGCCTGGGCTTTGCCGGTCTGCGTATCACCGAGGAAATTCGCCCCCTTCAGCCACACCACTTTGGCTCCACCAAAGAAGGGCATGGTCTGGAGAGCGAGGATGACATTGGAGCAGATCTGCCCGGCGTGCTCCGCGTTGTCGGCATTGCCCTCGATGATCTCATTGGCGAATTCATCCGCCCCAGGGGGCGTGAGGCGCTGCACCGTTTTCATGGCGGCCTCTTTCACCCGGGCATCATCCGTGCCCAGGATGACATGAATCGGGCCGGAGTCGGTGGCGGCAGCTTTCTTCGGAGGTGGCATGGACGAAAACAGACAGATGGAAAAGGAAAGACCAAGAAAAACCTGCGGCAACATCAGAAACGGCCGCAGATTCCTCATCAATAACGAATAAGATGGAACCAGCCACTTCCATCTTCCAACTCCCACGTTAAAGTAAGCCCGATGTCCGGACCAACCACACCCTCCTGGTGGCAGATTGCTCGCAATCTGTCACGGCAAGGGCGTTCTTGGCTGAAAGAAAATCTGGCAGATACGGGGTTGGACCCCCTGCCCATCCGACGCTGGTGGAGTACTTACACGCCGAAGCGGTTCAAATCAGACCTCAAGGCCGGCACCTCTGTGGCCTTGCTGGATATCCCGCAGAGCATGGCCTACGCCGCCATTGCAGGTCTGCCGTTGCAGTTTGGCACCACCTGCTCCGCGGTCGGGGGCATCATTGGGGCGTTGTTCATCAATTCCCGATTCACGGTGCTGGGGCCCTCGAATGCTACGGCCTTCATGATTTTCTCCTACTTCGCGGCGGACGCACACCTGGATCGGGTGGGGATGATGCCGCTCCTGGTCTTCATGGTCGGCACGCTGCTGCTTATCGGTTCTTTTCTCAAGGTGGCGGAACTGGCGCAATACATCAGCCGTGCAGTCATGGTGGCCTATGTCACCGGGGCGGCCCTGCTCATCATGGCCAATCAATCTGGGAATGTCCTGGGAATCTCCTCACGGGTGGAAACCGAGGATGGGCAGGTCTTCCAGCCACGCACCTTTCCCGGTATCGTCTGGCAGCTCTTAAAACGGCTCGACCAATGCCACTGGGAGAGCCTGACCATCGCCCTCCTCACCGCCGCCATCTACTGGGGCGTGCGCAAGTTCCGTCCCACCTGGCCGAGCCTCGTGCTGGCCCTGGTCGGCGCCTCCGTGGCCGGGCTGGGCATGAAATCCCTGAACCTGCATGTGCCGACCTTTCAGGATGCACAATTTACCTGGCTGGACCTGCTGCCCCCCTTTCCCGATTTTACCTCGCAGCGTTTCCTCTCGGACTTCAGCCGCCTGTTTGGCCTCGCGGTGGCCCTGGCCTTCCTCGCTACCCTGGAGTGCTCCTCCATGAGTAAGATGCTGGCGGGTCTCAAAGGCCTGCGGGTGGATGCTAACCAGGACATGTTTGGCCTCGGCATGGCCAATCTGAGCTGTGCCTACCTCAGCGGTATGCCCTGCTCCTGCTCGCTGACCCGCAGCGTGCTGAACTTCTCCAGCGGTGCCCGCACTCCGGTGGCGGCGATGATTAATGGCAGCGTCTGCCTCGTCGGAGCCCTCACGCTCGGCAGCGCCGTGGCCTACCTGCCGCGTGCCGCCCTGGCCATGCTCATCATCTGCGTGGTGGTCTCCATCATCCAGAAACGACACATCCTCATCTGCCTCCAAGCCACGGGGTCAGATGCGTTCACTTTCCTGCTCACCCTCGCCGCCACCTTGATGGTGCCCTTGCATGTGGCCATCTTCACCGGCGTCGGGGTTTCCCTCATGCTCTACCTGCGCAAGGCCAGCCGCCCCAGCCTCGTGGAGTATGAGTTCAACCAGGAAGGTCATCTGGCCGAAGCCAGCCAGGCGTGCGGCAAAACCCCGCCGTCTCCATCGTTCATGTCGAGGGCGAGTTGTTCTTTGGTGCGGCGGAGCTCTTCCGCACCCAGGTCCAGCAGGCCTGCGCCGACCCCAACCTGCGCATCATCATCCTGCGCCTGAAAAATGCCCGCCACATGGACGCCACCTCCGTCATGGCCCTGGAGGATCTGGTGAGAGCCCTGCGTGCAGATGGCCGTGACCTCCTCATCAGCGGCGTCATGAAGGACATCTACCGGGTGCTGCGGGACTCCGGGATGGTTGAGGTCATTGGCAAGGACAACCTCTTCCTGGCCAGCCCCAGCAACCCGAACGTGGCCACCCGCAATGCTCTCAAACGGGCGCAGCAACTCCTCGGCACCACCGAGGCCGACGTGAAAATCTTCTTCGATCCCACAAAGAAGAAGGAGGCGTAATGTCAGGCGAATTCTCCCGGCATGAACGGCATCCGCAAAGAGCATCTCCCCTCAAAAATGTGCCCGATTTGTAACCGCCCCTTTGCCTGGCGAAAAAAATGGGCCAAGAACTGGAATGAGGTTCGCTACTGTAGCGACGCCTGCCGACGCCATGCGAAGAGCTCCCACAGGCCGAGTTGACTCCGAGCACCGTATATTCCATAACGAATCATCGCATGAACGACCTGGAAAGACGCATCTTGGCCGCCCAAGGCTATGTGGAACTCGAACTCCATGAAGAAGCCCAGGTTGAGCTCAGCAAACTCCCCGCCTCAGCGGCCGACCGCGTGGACGTCATCGAGCTGCTCCTGCTTTGCCTCATGAAGGACCAACGCTGGCAGGAAGCCCTGGCCATGACCCGCAAGCTGTGCACCCTGGAGCCGGGCGAGCCGGGCGGCTTCATTCACGCCGCCTACTGCCTGCATGAGATGGGCCGCACCGCCGAGGCGCTGGACCTGCTGGACCGTGGTCCCGCCGCACTACGCACCAAGCCCGTCTATTATTATAACAAAGGCTGCTACCTTGCCTGCCTGGGGGAGGACGACAAGGCCCTGCCCCTGCTCAAACAATCCTTTGAAATGGATGGCAGCCTGCGCCGACATGCTCGCAAAGACCCCGACTTAGACCGCCTCCGCCCCCGACTGGAAATCACCTAACGATGCCCTCGATCTCTCTCACCGCTCACCAAGCCGTCACCTCCTGGTTTGAGGAAAATTTCCGCAGCCGTGGAGAGCTCGGGGCGTCGGTGTCCATCTGGCAGCATGGCGTGGAGGTGCTATCCCTTTCCCACGGCTGGTGTGACCGGCAGTGCACCCGCCCCTGGGATGCGGAGACGCTTGCCCCGGTTTTCTCCGCCACGAAGGCCCCTGCTGCCCTCTGCTGTCTCATGGCACTGGAAGAGGCGAATCTGCCGCTGGACTGCCCCGTGGCCGAGGTCTGGCCCGAGTTCGTCGGCGGGGGAAAATCCACCATGCACTTCGCGCACCTGCTCTCTCACACGGCCGGGCTCTGCGCCCTCGATGAGCGGGTGCCCATCTTCAATTACGAGGAAGTCATCGCCGCGCTGGAAAAACAAGTGCCGCTCTGGGAACCCGGCACTCGCCAGGGCTACCACGCCCGCACCTTTGGTTTCCTCATGGACGAAGTCGTCCGCCGCATCACCGGAGTGGACTCCCTGGGCGAATACTTCCGCGAAACCCTCGGCAGCCCGCTCGGTCTGGACTTCTGGATCGGCCTGCCCAGCGCCCAATGGGAGCGTGTCTCCCCGATGTATCCGGGGAAGCTCAGCATCGCCAATAGTGATCAGCCTTTCCTAAAAGCCTTCAACACCTCAGGCAGTCTTACTCAGCGCACCTTCACCAGCCCGCTAGGCGTCAATGCCGTCAGCGAGTATAACCAATCTTCCTTCTGGTCCCACGGTTACGCCAGCATGGGCGGCGTAGGCAGTGCCCGGGGCCTGGGTAAATTCTACGCCATGCTGGCCCAAGGCGGCACCTGGAACGGCGTCCGTTACGTCTCCGAATCCATCCTGCGTCAGTTCAGCCACACTCTCTCGCAGGAAGACGACAGCGTATTGATCACGCCCATCGCCTTCGCCGCCGGTGTCATGCAGGACCCACTGGACCCCGATCCCCGCACCGACGGCGGCAAAATGCGCCAGCACTACGGCCCCAGCCTCACCGCCTACGGTCACCCCGGCGCAGGCGGCTGCCTCGCCTTTGCTGATCCTGAAAACGGCATCTCCCTCGCCTACGTCATGAACCAGATGGAAGTCGGTGCGCTCCCCGGTCCCAAGGTACTGGGCATGGTGGAGAGCCTGTATGGGATGTGACGAAAAATACACACACGCGGGCTGCCCGAGGATTGATCATCTGGATTAGCCATGATAGACAATCCCATTAAATGGCTTTTCCCCCACGCCTCACGTTTCTCCTTTTTTCCCTCACGCTCGCATCGGCACATCTCCATGCAGATGAGGCCCCACGTTTCACCATCAGCCAAGTGGGTTTGCATTTCATTTGCACCGCTGATGGCCAGCCCGATCGATATAGCTGGCGCATTCCGATCCCAGACTCTGAGGGAGAGCAGCGTGATTACAAATTTCCAGAGATCAGCGACAGCGAACTTGAGAGTTATGCCACTGCGACGACTCCAATCGTCAGCGGGGGGCGAACGGCCCTGAAAGTGCGCGAAGAAAATCTCAGCGGTTTCTACATCGCCCACAGTTATGCCTATGGTTTTACCACCGAGGCTAATCTAACTAACGTTGACGCGATTCATTGGAGGAATGGCACCCCACAGCCCGATGGTTTCACACCCGCTCCAGGCATGATCAAAGAGCGGTATTACTCCAACTTTCCACCTCTGAGCCAACCCAATTGGGCGGGCCGTTATGGGACGATTGGCATCCCAACATCCGCGGGCTCATCCAACTATGCCCGTTATTATCGTCTGCATCCTGGTTATGACTGGAAAAACTGGAACTGGACCTTGGATCTAGACACACCGCTGGCTGTGACTGAAAAACGACTTCAGGCCTTACTTTATCTGGACCTCCACACCCCACCCAGCACGAATCCTGATTTGAATTACGACTTAACGTTCGTCATTTCTCAAGCCGACCTCAATAGCGTTGTGGTCAATAACAGAAACGTTTTCTGGAACAGTGGCAGCTCAGTGGTCTTGAAAACCCAAAAAAAGATCTTTCAAACGGCTGGCACGCTTGAGATAGGCGGCTTTTCCCCCGCGCAAAAAATCTTCATCGGGAGAGGGCTAGACACTTTGGGATTCCAGCCTCAAGACGCGTCGTATGACATACGCAATCCATCCATTCCCACATATCGGCGAAACAATTTAGATTTGGCCTCCAGTTTTTTCACCGCCCATCGAGATAGCTTGTTGTCCTTTTCATCCGGTCTCATCACCATCCGGATCTACGATACTCACGATTGGATCAATGCACTGCCGATTCAGACCGTCCAATTCCGCCTTCCTAATGGCCAAGCACCACCTCCCGACTTGGTGACCACCGGATCTTACCAGGTTAACTACCTCACTCCCACGGGTAGCCTTTATAACCATCCTGCTGTGCAAGCTCCGCGCTGGTGGGGCTTTCACCGAGATGGCGTCCTTGGACGCCGCAACGATATGGGTGCCTACGTCTATCAAGACGATCCATTGAGGAAGTCGATCCGAGGCCGCACTTACGAGTGGTCTTACACTACGTTAAGCTCGCCATTGAATGCGTTGGATCCACGCACCTCCAGCCAGCGCCTCCCCGGCGGAAGAGCCCTCATTTACGGTTATGATGCCGTTCAATACCCTGACGTGGAGCAAACGGCACATGCAACGCTGCTCGAAGATCCGCTCAAACGCATCGAGTATGCAGGGCCGCACTATGACCGTCCTGTTCATTACGGCACCGACACAGTACGCACGATCGCCAGTCGCAATTCGCTGATTCCAAAAACGAACGTTCCAGAAACGGATTGGGTGCCTCATCCTGACTACAACGATGCCAATGCACACCTCGCTTATGGCATCGGTTTTGATCTGCCTGAAATCACTCAAGACCCCATTGATCATGAGCTCGAACCTCATGTGCCTCACACCCTTTCCGTCGCGGTGAAAAGCACGACTGCTCCGACTTATCAATGGCGTAAAAATAGTGAAGACATCCCCGATGCTACGGGTGCTACCTACACCCTGAGCGCGCCCAATAAACTGGATGAAGGCATCTACGATGTCATTGTGACCACCGATGGCGGCAGTGTGACATCAGGAGAGGCTGTGCTCACGTTTAAAGACCCTGCGATTGTTAGCCACCCCGAAGATCAATCGGCTAAAATCGGTAGCACGGTGACTCTGTCAGTCACAGCCGAAGGCACCGATCTCACCTATCAATGGCGCAAAGACGGGCGGGATATACCCAAGGCGACTGGCCCTGCTCTCAAGCTGACCAAACTCAAAGCGATGGATCAGGGCGTCTATGATGTGGTGGTCAAAAGCCGCTATGACACAGCCATCTCTGAACAGTCAGAACTGCGCGTTTATTCGGACCTGGCCATTCTCCAACAACCGGTCGGGGGTAAAGTGCGTGAGGGGGATGACTTCGTCCTCTCCGTCAAAGCAACCGGTCCAGAGCCCTTGATCTATCGCTGGTATTGGTATCACTTCCCGATCGTAGGAGGCAGCAGTGAACGTTTAGTCATCACCGCCAATGCTGAGTCGGCAGGTGAATACAGAGTGCAGATCGAAGATGGTGACTCGAATCTGATCTGGTCGAAGCCTGTGCGAGTCGAAGTCATTGGCAGCGGCCCTGTCATCACCAGCCAACCTCAGAATCAAACGATCGAACCCGATGCCAACTTGAACTTGAGCGTCGTCGCCACAGGCGAAGCCCTGACTTATCAGTGGCGCAAGAATGGCACGGCCCTGCCTAAGGCCACCCAAGCCAACCTAACTATCTCTGCAACCCAAAAAAGCGATGAAGGCCGCTATGATTGTGTGGTGAAAAATGCCCATGGAGCCACGCTCTCTCAGACCGCCTGGGTGCAAATCGGCACTGAACTGGAATTCAGTCTCCACCCCGTGGATCAGACCCTCCCCTCTGGTGAAACCGCCAGCTTCAGTGCGTTGGTCGAAGGCGAAGATGTGACCTACCAGTGGTCCTACAATGGCAAGCCTCTCTCGGGCGCTATCTACAGCACGTTAAATCTGCCTAACGTCACACAGGCCCAATCGGGGCGCTACAGCGTCTTGGCTAAAAAGGGCGACAAAGCGGGGACAGCTTCCGCCTCTCTGCAGGTTCTCGAATCTGGAGTGCTGATCTATAAAATGACAGGCACGGGCCTCATGCACCAGCAAGAGACTCCGCAACGCGT
Source organism: Prosthecobacter debontii (assembly GCF_900167535.1). Taxonomy (NCBI): domain Bacteria; kingdom Pseudomonadati; phylum Verrucomicrobiota; class Verrucomicrobiia; order Verrucomicrobiales; family Verrucomicrobiaceae; genus Prosthecobacter; species Prosthecobacter debontii. The sequence goes on along the minus strand of NZ_FUYE01000001.1, from coordinate 426,187 downwards.
GACACTTGCAGGTTTCTTGCTGGTGGACCGTCGTGGCGAGTCCCCGAAAGCCGTCTTTATCCTTACCCGCAAAGAAGGCCGCCTGAACCTTTTTGAAGTGCAGCCACTGGAGCTTGGGTTTGCCATCACCTCCGCCGGAACCCAGACCGTGTTCAGCGAGATGGCCGATACCCTACCAGATTCCCGGTCCTGCCTCTGGCTGCAAGGCGCAAGCAGCGTGAATAACCTCACGAAAACGAGTTCGATTTTCGCGCCTAAAACCCTCACGGGCAGTCATCAGCGCCTCAGCTTGGAAGGCAGCGATCAGGTGATCGAATCCATAACCCTGAAAGCCGCACTGGATGCAGCCGACACTTTCATCTCCTGCCAGAACCATGAAACCTTAGACCAGACCATCCAGCGAATCAGCGCAGACTGGCAGTCGAAAGGTTATATTGAAGTCAGCTCGCCCAACTGAGCGCTGAGTCCCTAACATGAGCTCAGGGGATTGGAAAGGCCCCTGGACTCATGGGAACGACATTCCTCAATTCCGGTCGAGCTGGTAACGCTTGCGCTTGCGATAGAGCGTGGCGGCATCGATGCCGAGGACCTCGGCGGCTTCCTGGAGGGAATCGGTGATGTCCATCACACGGCGGATGTGCTCGCACTCCAGCTTTTCAATGCTGATGCGCTGCCCCACCTCGACGTCGTGATCGTAACCGTTGAGACTATTCACCACTGTGGCCTCAGGCAGGTCGCGCGGGAGGATTTCTTCCCCTTCGGCCAGGATGACGGCGCGTTCGATCGCGTTGCGCAGTTCGCGAATGTTGCCAGGCCAGGAGTGAGTGCGGAGGGCGATGAGTGCCGTGGGGCTGAAGCGGCGCACGCGACGGCGGAATTGGTCGGCAAAGAATTTCAAGAAGTTCTCTGCACAGGCCATGAGATCCTCCGGGCGCTCCCGCAGCGGAGGCATGGAGGCGGAGATGACGTTGAGGCGATAGAAGAGGTCTTCACGGAAGCGCCCCTCCGCCACCCAGTGCTTCAGATCGCGATTGGTGGCGGCAATGACGCGGACATTGGCCTTACGAGGCACGGTTTCTCCCAGGCGTTCATACTCGCGCTCTTGCAGCAGGCGCAGGAGCTTGGGCTGGATCTCCAGAGGGAGTTCACCGATTTCATCCAGGAAGAGGGTGCCGCCTTCGGCCGCTTTCACCTTGCCCCAGGTATCCCGTAGAGCTCCGGTGAAGGAGCCTTTGACATGACCGAAGAGATCACTCTCCAGCAACTCACGGGAGAGGCTGGGGCAGCTGACCGTGACGAAGGGCTTGTCCCGGAAGGGGCTCTGATCATGAATAGCGCGGGCGATCATGCTCTTCCCCGTGCCGCTCTCTCCCAGGATCAAAATGGAGGCCTGGGTATCTGCCGCCCGGAAAAGGACATCGAGCTGGCGCTGAAGTCCGGGATTCTTGGAAGCGACCTGAGGCGGAGGCGTATGGGTGCGCACCTCGGAGGTCAGTTCCTCGACTTTGCGCTCCAGATTACGCAGGGTGGTGATGCGCTTCAGGGCCTGGCGGAGTTGATCCGGGCTGAAGGGCTTTTCCAGAAAGTCCACGGCGCCCAGCCGGGTGGCTTCCACGGCATTCGGGATGGTTGCATTGGCCGTGAAGATGACCACATGCACGTCGGGATGGTCACGACGGATGGTCTCGAGAATGTGCAGGCCATTTTCCTCACCGAGGTAGAGGTCCAGCAACACGAGATCGAAAGATGTTTCTTTGAGACTTTGGAGGGCGACGGTGCCGTTCTCGGCGGTTTCAACATAATGACCGGCAGCATCCAGGGCCAGGCTGGTGGCGCGGCGGATGCTGGCTTCGTCGTCAACAATAAGGATGTCCATAACGGGGGGTGTGTGAAAGTTTAAAAAAGAGAACTGAGTCGGGCTTAGGCGGGGGTGGTTTCAGAGGCCACAAGGGGGAAGCTGAGACGAGCCTTGCAGCCCTGTGCCTCCGTGCGATTTTCGATGCTGAGCCCGGCTCCCATCCGGGTGGCTCCACGTTTGGCGATGGCAAGGCCGAGACCTGTCGAGGATTCTCCGCCGGTGGGGCGTGCGCTCAGGCGGGTGTAGTCCTGAAAGATGCGGGCAAGGTCGCTCTCGGTGAAACCTGGTCCTTCATCTTCAATGTCGATGTGCAGAAAATTTCCTTCCGCATGCAATTGGCAGGCGATGTGGCTGCCAAGTGGCGAAAATTTCACCGCGTTGCTGATGAGATTATCAATGATCTGTCGCACAGTCATGATATCCCCACTTGTGAGCAAAGGTATCTCAGGAGCGGCGACTGAAATTGTGGTATTTTTGCGCTTGGCTGTAGGATGCCAGGAAGCCAACATTTCCTTGATCTGATCCGTGGAGATTTGGACGAGAGTTCCCCGTGCTTGCTCCGCCTCCTGAGCGCGATGGCTGAGAAAGCGCTCGATGAACTTCAGCATCTGATCGGATGTGTTGATGATGTGATTGGTGAGCTCACTGGCGGTATCCGTGCGGTCTGGAGGAAGCTCCATGAGGGTCTGGGCACTGAAGCGGATCGCCCCGAGGGGATTTTTGAGATCATGGGCCACCATGCTGACGATGCTCTCACGTTCGCGCATGATGCGGGCGGTGGTCTCGCGGGCACGCTGGAGATCCACCTGCGTGCGCACCCGGGCGAGCAACTCGGCTTTGTTAAAGGGCTTGGTGATGTAATCCACCCCGCCTGCCTCCAGACCGCGCACGACGGTCTCCGTATCGTTTGCAGCGGAGACGAAGATCACCGGTAGATTGGCTGTATTCGGATTCTCACGCAGGCGTTTGCAGACGGCAAAACCGTCCATCTCCGGCATCACCACATCCATCAGCACGAGGTCAGGCACACGGGCGGCCACGCGCTGCAGGGCCTGCACCCCACTCGTGGCAGGGATGACCTCATAGCCCTCCCGGGTGAGCACGGTGCCCACCACCTGGATGTTTTGCATCTGATCATCCACCACCAGCACGACGCCGCGCACGGTGGTTTCAGAGTTCAAAGGATCGGAAGCATCGTCAATCATGGGGTGCGAAAGTTAGGCTGACTTGACGCCGGTGATGCGGCGAGAGAAGGCGGGGAAATCCCGCAGCAGGCGCTCCACCTGCTCCACCTCAAAGGCCTCAGCGGCGGTGAAGAGGGCGCTGGCGTAGCGTGCGAGAGGCGGACAATCATGCCGTGCCGCCTCCTGGTGAAGATGATGCCCAAAGGTGCCGATCTCGAGCATGGGAACGGTATCCAGAAAGCGTTGCACATCCCCCTCCTCCAGAGCCTTCAGACGCGGGGCCAGCCCCGGCCAGGAAGCTGTGGTGCTGGCGTCCAGAGACTCCATCACCGTCGTCGGCACATTCAGCGGTTCAGGCTCGTGCTCACGCGGTGTGGTAAAGCGCATCGTGGAGTGCCCGAGCACATTTTCCAGTTCCTTGTATAACTGCTTTTGATAAAACGGCTTGCGCAGATAGCCATCGAACATCTCTGCCAGCTTGGCACTCTCGGCCGGCATGGACGAGGCTGTCTGCGCAATCACAGGAATGGCTGCCGTGCGGTCATCTTCCTTCAGGATTTGACGAGCCCACTTGCCATCCATGCGCGGCATGCGGATGTCCATGAGGATCACATCCGGCTTGGCCGAGCGGGCCAGATCCAGCGCCTCCATGCCATCCTGCGCGAACAACATCTCATGATGACTGCCATGCAGATACCCGGCGATGAGCTCGCGGTTCGTCGCATTGTCATCCACCACCAGGATGGTGGCCGGGCGTAGCTGATTGAAATTCGCCGTGTGTTCACTGGGCGGGTCATTGGGAGCTTGAGAGGGAGGGAGTCCAGGGAGAATGACGGTGAAGACGCTGCCTTTCCCGAGCTCACTGTTGACGCTGATCTCCCCATCCATGAGCTCCACCAAACGCCGCGTGATGCTGAGCCCCAAGCCTGTGCCCTGGGCCCCGCTGCGGCTCTGGGTGCTGACCTGCTCAAAGGCGGAGAAGATGCGCTCCAGATCATCGGCCGCGATACCAACCCCGGTATCCGAAACTTGGATCTGGAGGGTGCAGGCTTCGCCGGGCTTTGGCGTGCCTAGGGTACTGACATGAACTTTGACTCGGCCTTTGTGCGTGAACTTCACCGCATTGCTGGTGAGGTTCAGTAAGATTTGACGTAAACGCAGGGCATCCACCATGAGCATGGCAGGGACTTGGCGCTCCACCTTGGCCTCCAGTGCCAGTCCTTTATCTTCCGCCAGTTTTTTCACCACCACGGCCACGCCTTCCACGATCTCTTTCACACTCGCGGGTTCAGGCCGCAGGGAGAGCTTACCAGACTCGATGCGTGAGATGTCCAGGATGTCATTGATCAAATCCAGGAGAGAGCGGCCGCTGCTCTGGATGGCCCGCAGATAACCACGGGCGCGTTCATCCCTGACAAGGCCGCCTAACAAATCGGCAAAACCGATGATGGCATTCATCGGGGTGCGGATCTCATGACTCATGTTGGCCAGGAAGCGGGATTTCTGGCTGTCGGCTTCGATGGCTCGCTCCTTTTCCACCTCCAGCTCGATGGCGCGCATGGCGGAGCGGTGGCTGCGCTGAAGCATGATGAAACTCACCATGGCCGTGATGACGGCAAGCACGATACCGCCGATGCCGGTGACATTCATGGTCTGGAGCACCTTGCGCAGTTGGTTCTCACGACCGGCATGCAGGCTGCGCTCGGTCAGGATGCCTTGATCCAGCATGTGCTGCATCTGCTCGGCCACGCCCTGACTGTTGCTAATGATCTGACGCAGGGGCTGATCCGCGTCTCCTCCCGTCGCTGTATCGGCCAGCTGCTGCTGGTAATCCAGATGCTTCTCCACAAGCGCGGTCAGTTCTGGAAGAATCTTTTGTTGATCAGCATTATCCGCGGTCTGCTTACGTAGTCGTGCCAGCACGGCGGTAGCTTGTTGACGGGCTCTTTCCAGAGGCTTGAGCAACTCCACCTGGCGGGTCATGGCATAACCACGAGTGGAGGACTCCACCTCGGTCACGATGGCGCGGAGGCGCAGATATTCACCAATCACCTCATTCGTATGAGTCACCAATTCACTGCCCTCCTCAGCCAAGCGGCCACTGCGCACCACCGTGCCCATGACGAGCAGGAGCAGCAGCGTAGTGAAGATAAGAAACAGACCGTGCCAGGAGCGGAGCATGCAGGCTAAGAGGGGGGTATCTGAAACCAAAAACCTGCCTGGGGCTTGATCCACCAGGCAGGAGAATGGGCTGGGGGTCAGACTTAATTTTCGACAGCTTCCTTCACACTTTCCTCGATATCACGACCTGCTTTTTCGACATCCTCCACGACATCGAGCACTTTTTCGCCTGGGCGGCGGTCGAGAGCATCATCGATTTTATCGCTGATCTTCTCACTCATGGAGGGATCTGGGTTCAGGCTCACCGTTTTGTCGCGGCAGCTGACAAGCGTGAGTGTAAGACCGACCAGGAGGGCGAGAATCGCGCCGAAAGCCGTCTGGATGCGTTGTTGAACAGGAGTCATAGGGGGAAGTGGTTGAAGGGGGCTGATCATTTCATCAGGGCAAGGATGCCTGTGAGAATGAGATAAATGGCCACCACGTAGTTCAGGAGCTGGGGAAAGATCAGCACGCAGATACCGGCGACGATGGACATGATTGGGGTCAAGTTGGCACTCATGAGGAGATCGGGGGAAGAGGGGTTGTTATCATTGAGAGGAGGTCAGAGCCGTGGGCTCATGGCATGTTGGCCTGCACGCGGTCGGCACCTCGTTCGATGGTATTGCCCACTTTCTGGACATCGCGGCCCAGGCCTCGGGTGGTATTGCAACTGCTGAGGAAAGAAGTGGTCAGAATCAGCATTCCAAAGACGAAAACAAACAGGGCCAGTTTTTGAGCGATGGTTTCGTCTTGGGAAGCGGAAGTGACAGCAGGGGAATCTTGAATGGTTTTCATGGGTGGAAGGGGGTATGAGTTTTGGAAGTCAAACACAGAGGCTTTGCAGCCTTCACTCCTCCCTCTAGTGCAGAGCCCCTGCCAAGGCCCTTCACGACATCTTAACCCATTGATAACCAGAGCCTTACACTCTCTCGCTCCATCTTTGATCTTAGGTTTTTCAGGCTTTATGCACGATACATTAACATACCCGACTTGCAGTCTGCAATAGCGCTCAATGTAAAGGCGCAAGAAGACATAGCATCCCCGATCTGGAACTGCATAACGCCCGTTTTTCCGTGTTTAGCCCCCGTCTCTGCTCACAAAGCGCCGACCACGCGATCGATGAAGTAGAGCTTTTTCAAGACTTCACCGCTACACACAAAGGGATAAGCATCTGGCTGGCCCATGCTGCGCGTGAGTTCATTCACGAGGGTCGTGAGAGCGACCCAGCGGCCCATACGCTCGCCAAACGCCTGCATCTCTGGCGTGGGGGTCTGGCCCTCACCACATAGGATGGAGGTGTCGATCTTCGGGCGCGGGATGTTACTCTGGCATTGAGCCGCCTCGGCCGTCTCCAGCGTGTCACGCATATGCAGCCAGTGTGCCCAGGTTTCTGCCCAATCTTCCCAGGGATGACAGGCGGCATAGGAGCTGATATGGCCAGTCTCCCAACCTAGAGGGGCGCCCTCCGCGTAATTGCGCTGGAGAGCCGCTGAATAATCCTGGGTATCATCCCCGAAGAGCGTGCGAAACTCCGTGAGCCAGAGGCCGTCGCGAATGAGCATGTCCCAGTAATAGTGGCCTGACTCATGGCGGAAGTGCCCGAGCAAGGAACGATACGGCTCCTTCATCTGCAGGCGATTCCGCTCCCGCACATCATCATCGGCCTCCATCACATTCAGGGTAATGACCCCATTTTGGTGGCCGGTCAGCACTGGCGGCTGGCCAGGCACATCCTCTAGAAAGTCGAAAACCAGGGGGAAGGGCGGCTGCAAGCGCGCCTGCGGTCCCCACAGCTTCAGATCCAGGAGCGTGTAAAGCAGCCGCCGCTTGGCCGTTTCGAGCTTGATCCAGCGCTCTGGGTTTTCCGGTTTGGAGAGATCAGGGATCACCCTCGTGGTGGTGCAGCCGGCGCAGAGGGTCACGGTCGGGTCCGTTTCCAGTGGGATGAGCCAGTTGCAGGCGCAAACGTTGAGGTTGGCACAGTAGCGGAAACGGGGGGCCGCAGGGGGCTTTGGCGTGCGGCGGAAGAGTCCGCGTTTCTTCGGCATGGGGATGACCACGGCATCCTCCAATGTGCCCTCTGGAGTCAGATTCATAGACCTCATCTCGAGTGTCTGAGGATCAAAACCCACGGCCCGACCGCAGGAGATGCAGACGCTATTGTTAAAGAAAACGGGCTGACCGCAAACACAGGTGTAGGTTCTCATGAAACGAGGGTGTCGGGTGATTTGCCCGACGGGTAAAGTCATCACAAGCCATATCGTCGTGACGCGACGAATGAGGCCTCATTTTTTTTAGTTTTTCCGCCATCCTCTTCATTCGCGACAGGGCGGTCCAGCCGCAGGGCCTCGGTGAGGCGCTCCCGGGCCGCTTCAGTGGTCGTGACCACCCAGGAGGCACCGGTTTCTAAAGTGCTTTCCGCCGTCTGTCCGCCCCATCGGGCTAGCAGGATCTGCAGCTCAGGGAAGCGATGGCGGAGGCGTTTGCACAGGATCTGGGCCTGACTGCTCACTCCGGGAGGCACGGCGCTGATGCAGACGAGGCGCGGCTGCAGGCGCTCCACCTGCTCAATCACTTCTGAGACGAGGGCCGATTTCGGAATGGACTCCCACTTCAAAAACCCAGGGGCGAGGCGGCGCTCCAGCCAACGTAGCGCGATGGCGTCTGCGGAGGCGTCAAAGCTCCGGCAGAGCAATAGAGGACGGGTTTCAGAGGGTGGAGGCTCAAGGAGGTCCTCCCCATTCGGCTCAGCTTCATCCGCTAACTCCGACAAGGTGCCGAGGATCGATTCTGTCTCCTCCCGATTCAGCCTGCCCGCCAGCATTTCTCGCCTCACCTGCACGGCCGCTGGGAGCAGCACCTGATCGATCGTCGGCTCGGCTCCCCGCTCACGGACAGAGTTCTGCACAAAGCTCTCCGCCTCTTCCACATCCCCCACCAAGAGCCGCTGAAAGACCAAGAGGGAGGGTTGGACCTGGGGCTTTTCCCCCATGAGCACCTCCACAAAGTGCATCTCGGGAATGTATTTGCAAAACACCACCAAACACACCGTCAGAGGCGTGGCCAAAAGCAGCCCGACAGAGCCCCACACCCAAGTCCAGAAAAGGATGGCGATCAGCAAAGCGATGTCTGACACTCCAGCACTGTGTCCATATAGCATCGGCTCCAGGATCATATTGGTAAGCAGCTCCAGCGAGGCGATGAGAGTGATGACGAACAAGGGTTGCGTCCAGCCATCAAAGACCACCAAGCTGAGCGCCGTGGGCAAGATCGCCGCAATCCAGGGACCGATGTAAGGCACGAACCGAAAAATGGCAGCTAAGGCCCCCCATAACACGACGTAAGGCAGCCCGATGAGCCAAAAACCCAAACCGAGCATCAGACCATAGACCGTATTGATCAGCGTCTGCATGAGCAGATACCGGCTCACTCGAGAGGCAGCTTCATCCAGCGCCCGGGTGGTGGTGGTGAGGCGGCTGTAGCCTACCAGATGGATCACCCGGTTTCGTAAATCCTGCTGGCGCAGCAGCATGAAGATGACAAAGACCACCACCACCGCCGCTGTGCCCAAACTATCCGCCAGCAGCGCCCCGGCTGACATGACCGTCTCCTGAAGCTTGTTGGTCGAACGCTCGATAAAAACGGGGGGCTCCGCAGGCGCGCTGCTAACTCCAGGGTCCGGCTGGCTAGCCTGTCCCGAGACATCTCGGGCGAGATCGGACAAGCGCTCCAATACGCGGTTATTCCCCACCTCACGCAGGCTGGAAATCCGCTGCTGGATGGTGGTGCGGTAGCTCGGCAGTTCCTCCGCGAGGTCTCGTAATTGCAAGCCCAGTGCCCAAAACACGCTGCCTAGAAAGGAGAACGAAAGCAAGGTGACCGTAATCACCGCCAGCGTGCAACTGAATCGAAGCCGGTGTTTGAAGAACGAAACAACCGGCGTCAAAAGAAAGGTCAAAAGTGCCGCCATGGCCAGCGGCATGAGAAACTCTCGACCCCACCATAGCATCGCCACGGTGAGAGCCACCGTGGCGAGCCGGATCAGAGGGATCAGATGAAGCTGAAGCGCTTCCATGGGGGTAGAGTTCCAGACGACGTGCGAGACGGGTCTGGCGGGTGGAGATCAACGACGCTGGCTGCTGCTGCCGCTGGAGAGCAATAAGCCAAACAGCAGGCCTACGCCGACGGCGACCCCCAGGAATTCATAGGGCCGATTGTGCACGACCTTATTCAATTGCGAAGCATTACGACGAATCTGACGCTCGATCTCATGGCTGGCTTCACCAGCATAATCGGCGATGCCGGAGAGGCGTTCTTTGATCTGGCCCGTGTAGGCCTGGGAATCTTGGCCGAGGCTATCAAGGATGCCTTTGGCTTCATCGGAGATGGTGCGCAGACTGTGCTGAAAGCGCTCGGTGGTATTCAAGGGTTTGCGTTTAAAAAGCAGGCTCATGGAAGTAGAGGAGTTGAATGTTGAAGGATTGAACGGACGAAATAAAATCTGTTAGGCCGATCAAATCGGACGACGTCCCTGGATGAGACGGACAAGGATACTGACCACGGCCAGCACCAGCAGAATGTGGATGAATCCGCTGAGGGTGTAGCTGGTGACGAGACCCAACAGCCAGAGGACGAGAAGAATGACAGCGACGGTGTATAACATAATATTTGTTAGTTGGAGGTTACGTTGAAAAGAGGATTGCGCTGAGATCAGCGACGCATGTAAAGCCCCACGAAGACTCCGCCCAGCGCGGCATAAGCGAGCGCACGCAGAGGGTTTTCCTGGGCAAAATTGCGCAGACGATCCAGGTTCTGATTCGCGTCCTGCACCACCTTATGGGTGCAGCCATCGATACGAGTGCGGGCCTCCTCGCGGAGGTTGTTCAGATCTTGCTTCACGGCAGCGCCGAGAGCGCGGAAGTCATTGGCCGTATCATGCAGGACTGCTTCAGTGCGGGGTGTGGGAGTCATGGTAAAAAGGAAGGGATGGACGTTAAGATTTCAGATAAAAGCTCGCCCCGAACACAGTCAGGGCGATCAGCGCCACCACCCAAACCAACACCGACGCACTCCCGGCAACTCCGCTCACAGCTGCTGTCATCGCTAATAAAACGATGGCCGCAGAAATGACGCGAAGGTGCAGGTTGGGAGTACTTGGATCGGTGCTGATCATAGCGGGTAAGGTGCGAGACACTCTTTCGCAGAGGCAGTGCCACCGTTTCCGAACACCCTAAACTACTGACAACCAACGATTTAAACTCACCCACAGAATTAACGTTGAGTGCTTAAACGGCTGCTTCCTTGCAAAGCACCAGGAAAAATCATGCAGTTCGCACAATCTAAAAATCAAAAAGCCGCTCCTGAGAGCGGCTTGTCCAAGCATTGAGGGTGATTCCCTTCCTAACCAATTATAAGGATGCTGTCATAGGAGTTTTCAGACTCTGCAAGGTGGCTTGATAAACCTTGGCCTGGATATCCTCCACCATGTGTCGCACATGCGGCCAGCGGATGCGATCCCGCATGATCTCCATGCTGCGGGCATAGGATCCCCAATGCAGGACCTCGATGTCCACATGCCGCACGCCCCAGTCATCCATCATGTTTTGGTTAGGCTTATAAAGATCGATCGTGCCCGTGCCTACCAGCGCACTGCCATAGTCATCCACCTCATACACCACATCGGGCTGACCCGCGATGCGGAACCGAGTGCCAACCGGGTAGCGGGACCAATCCGCCGCTGCACTGCGGATGCTGCCAAACTGCAACGGCGTGCCGAGGGCCGTTTTCATGCCGTAGGCCAGATGGTCCGCCTCATCATGACAGTAGGCCGTGGTCCGCACATTCATGTAGCTACCCGGCTTCTGGGTCGCCGCCAGCAGGGGTGGGCGCGGCTGTTCCATGACGAAGTAGTAGCGCTTCATCTCTTTGGGGCGGAAGGGTACCCCTGCCGCCAAGGCCTTGCGCACTTCATAGCGCACGCCGGGCTGCAAAGGGGCACCTTCTTTCGGCTGCGGGCTGGCCCAACCAATCGCCTCCAAGGGGGAAAGTGCACAGGACGAAAGGGAAAGTGACGCGGCGGTCACCGAAAGAGCCACCGAACAACGGAGCAGGCGGGTTGTGTTCATGATGGTAATTATGGAGTTAGTAAATTATACGGATTATTTTAAGAATCCGCAATATAAAAACTATAACCACCGTGATTTTAAAGAGGGCGAAAAATAAGGGATCCCTGAAATCCGCCAAGTTCGGAGTTTCCCACTCTCCGCCGATTCCCCCCCTCACACCTCTTCCACCGGCTGGATCGGCGGCGCGGCCTGACTGCGCCCGATGCGGCCGCTGTAGAGGTCCATCGTCCGGCGCGCCAGGATATCAATGATGGCCGGCTGGAGCGTGCGTGCGGCCACGTTGGAGACCGCCACACCCGCCCACACCATCGGGGACTTGTATTTGAGCACCTGCCATACGGGCAGCAGGCGCTTATACCACTTCCCAGCCGTCTGCACGGCCTCATGATTGGCGATCTTATGCGTCATCTCCCAGGTCTTCACCGCCGTGCTGGCGCTGACATCCACGAGACGACCGATGGAGCGGTTTTGCAGGAAATTGGACAGGTCCAGCGCCGCCAGATGCACCGCCCTGCTAAACTGGCTCAGTCCCGGTGCCAGCAGCGGTTCTGGATGCTGCGGGTAGTAGATCCGCGCGATCTCCCGCACGAGCTGCGGCACCTCATCCACCAGCGGCGGCAGCCACTCCGGGTTCACCCGCTTCTGCCAGCGGAGACGGTTTTTACATGCCTCCACCGCTTGCAGCGCCTCCTGATCCTTAGGCCCATTCAGGTCCCCGGCATGTTCGGCAATCTCACGCTGAGCCGCCTTCACCCCCATCACGAAACGGAAAGCCATATACAGCAGCCACGTGGCGGTGCCGCAGATGAAACCTGCCAGGAAAGTGAGGAGGTAAGTCATAGCATGTCACGTCGTCACATCGCTCTCATGGATATCGCATTGGCCCCATCCACAGGCCCCACCTCAACCTCCAAAGATGGCTACATCTCCAGGAAGTTCTTCAGGAGCTTCTTCCCCTCCTGAGTCAGGATGGACTCGGGGTGAAACTGCACGCCATGAATGGGCAGTTCCTTATGCTTCAGGCCCATGATCTCACTCTCATCATCGTCTGCCACAGCTGTGATCTCCAGGCACTTCGGCAGCGTGTCCCGCTTCACCAGCAGCGAGTGATACCGCGTGGCGGTGAAAGGCTGCGGCAGATCTTTAAAGACCGACTGGCCCTGATGCCGAATCACCGAGGTCTTCCCATGCATGAGACGCCCCGCGCGCACCACATCGCCGCCGAAAACATGGCCGATGCTCTGGTGCCCCAGACACACCCCGAGGATCGGCGTGCTCTGGCCAAAGGTCTTGATCACATCACAACTGATCCCCGCCTCCTTTGGCGTGCAGGGGCCGGGAGACACGCAGATGTGATCCGGCTTTAGCTTGGCAATCTCCTCCAGCGTGATCTGATCATTGCGATGGATCTGCATGGTCGCCCCCATCTCCCCGAAATACTGGACGAGGTTGTAGGTAAAGGAGTCGTAGTTGTCGATGATCAGCAGCATGGCTTTGCTGAAACCATCCGCGCATCCCCTGGAATTGCAAGGGGCGGCCTCAGATTGAGAGCCTCCTTTCCCCAGGGTATACGTTACCTCGACAACTACCTCCCCTCACAGCATCCCGCTCTCCCGAAAGCTGAAATACGGCTGTCCCCTGCCCTCTGCTGGCAGACCGATGATGAGGTGATCCAGGAAGGTGAGGCCCAGGATCTCCGCGCCTTCCCGCAGCTTCTTCGTGAAGACCTTATCCGCCTCACTGGGTCGAGGATCCCCTGAGGGATGATTGTGAGCGATGGCAAACCCATAGGCCTTATGGACAATCGCCCGCTGCAGGATCTCACGGGGGTGAGCCACACTCTCATTCACACTGCCACGGAAGACCTCCTCATCCCGCAGCAGATGCAGCCGAGTATTCACCAGCAGCACCCGTACCGATTCATGCCCCAGGCACTGCATCTCCGCCGCCAGATACCGGTAGATCAGTTCCGGGGCATTCAGCGGCGTCTCCTTCACCCACTCCCGCTCCGCTCGTTTCCCCAGCTCAAACGCCGCCGCTAAATGAGCCGCCTTTGCCGGACCCAGCGCCCGACTTGCCGCCAGCTCCGCCGGGCTCGTGCGCGAGAGCTGCCTCAGGGTGCCCACCTCCCGCAGTAGACGCTGCGCCACCTGAATCGCATTTTCCCCTTTCGTGCCCGTATTGATGAAGATCGCCAGCAATTCCGCATCCGTCAGGACCCCGGCCCCCAGTCTCAACAGACGTTCACGTGGACGGTCCTCCTCGGGCAAATCGTGGATGCGATGCGACATGTCTCAACTAGGCTGAAGTCTTATCCTCAGCAACGCAAAAAATTCGCAGACACACTCCTGCTGGCGCGTTTATAGCCGCGTCCGTTCTTTCCCCCGCCGCATGCTGAAAAGCCTCCACACCGGTCTCCTCCTACCCTTGCTGCTCCTCCTGGGCCTGCAGGACGTGCTCCCGCTGCTGGCCAGCAGCTTTGACCTCCGCACCTTCGCCGATGAAACCCTCACCGGCTTCCGCCACATCCTGCCGGAGGGGCTGGATCACATGGCCTTCATCCTCGGCCTCTTCTTCCTCTCCCGGGAACTCCCCACCCTGCTCCTCCAGACCACGCTCTTCACCGCCGCGCACTCCTTCGTACTCGGCCTCGTCGTCTTCACCGGTCTGCACATCCCCGTGCATTGGGTCGAGCTCGGCGTCGGCCTCAGCATCGCCCTGCTCGGGCTGGAGGGTCTGCGCCCCGCCCTGCTCCAGCGCTGGCGCCCGCTCATGATCCTCGCCTTTGGCGGCATCCACGGCCTCGCCTTCGCTCACAGCCTCGTCCAGGCTGAGAACATCCGGCGCAGCCCCCTCTCCGCCCTCTTCGGGTTCAATCTCGGCGTCGAGCTCGGCCAGCTCACCCTCATCCTCGCCCTCGTCCTACTCTTCAGCCCCTGGTGGCAGCGCACCTGGTATCATCCACGCGTGCGTCAGCCCGCCCTCGCCCTCATCACCCTCTCCGGCCTCCACTGGGCCTGGGCTAGGTGGTGAACGCTAACGAACGTGAAAATCCCACAAAGCACGCCCGGTTGGATTCGAACCAACGACCATCGGATTAGAAATCCGGTGCTCTAATCCACTGAGCTACGGGCGCTTTTGCTGTGATTTACAAGGGATGCACGAGCGGCACAAGCGGCTTTTGAAGTGTTTATACACCAGTTAAAAACACTTCGTGAGGAAGACTGCAAAACCGTCCCCAACACGTGGTGCACCCAAAAACTCAGCATCAATGCCGTCATGAATCCAGCGGGTATTATGCCCGCTTTTACATCGACGGCAAGTCTTGTAAGCCAAGCGGTCTATCTCAGGGCGTCGCCTTATTCTTTTTCGACAGCCTCCATTCCCTGGGAGGAATTGGGGTTGGATCGTTCCAGAGATGCGTTTGCATCTAAAATATCGAGCCGGCGTCTTGTCACTCGCGACGCAAAACCGCCGCTTCCTACATGGCCGGTGCTCTCCTCGGCATCTACTCTTTATCCCTCAGAAACCAGTTTTAAAACACACCCCGGTGAAACCCTATCGTAGAATTCAGAATAGTCAGAAAAAAGTCATTTTCTACGAACACGGTTTCTTTCCATTGGATCACATTTTGCAGCCGAGGGGGCAGTTTCATCAAAATTAACAATGCTATAAATTTATTCTTGAAATCAAGTTACAATCATCCTCGCCGCTTCTGCGGAAAACATCATACATTCAGGCCAAATTTAAACAAATAACTTCATGCCAGAAAGATATTTACTTTACAAGGGATTCGAGTCTGGATTCAACAACGATCTGATGTCTTTGGAACTTGCAGTCGGGATAGCCTGGGTAACTAAGCGAATCCTTATCTATTACGGCACAGCTGGCCCCAATCAACATCCTACTTATTGCCGGGGCGGCAGGTATGAATTTATCCCTGAAAGCCGGAGAAATATAATCAATAATACAGTAAGGCCTAACATCCTAGACTTGGTTGATCATGTACCTGTTCCGTGCATGATACTATCGGAATTTAAAACGACTACTGCTGGCAAACATCTGGAAACAACCGATTGTGCGGCGCACCTACACGAATCTGTTTTCTGTCCGCTGATGGATTTCGAGGAGCCTGAACGCAAGAAACTATTGGAGAATTTTTCAGAAGAACGGACATGGCTGGTTGATCCGAAGAGTGAAATATTTCACTTAGGAAATGTGAACCTAGGTTATTATTCCCGGTTTTTTTTGATCCACCATCTGGGTTCCATTCCGTAATGGAACACATAAAAATGAAGGATCCTTACAATGACCTTGCGGATAAGATCGCCCAATCCTTGAAAACATTCTGTGCTATTCATGTCCGCTTGACCGACTTTCGAGGGTTCCAGCCCAGATCGGAAGAAAAATATAAGAGGGACATCATCGATACCCTGCAGTCTATTTTTAAGCCAGAGGAGTTTCTTGTCATATCTACCGATGAACCTGAAAATACTTTGTTTTTCAGCGAGATTTTGGATTCATTTCCCAACCACATCTTCTTGGACGAGTTCATTGTGAAAAACCATTCAGACGGATTTTCCAATCTTCCATTCACAGATGAAACCACTTTCGGTCTCATCTGTAATTTAGTCCTGCAGCGTTCGGAGCAGTTCGCAGGGACTCCAGGGAGCAGTTATACCGCCATGATTCACAGGGGAAGGCTACGCCACAGATTATCTACTCAGATGAATGGCTCCACGGACGATGTAACGTCAGAGTTCAAATTTATTAGCAATGGATTTGACGACAGACCCATTCCTTTCAATCGGGGAGTTTACCTCGAGACAAGGGAGGGACCTTTTAGCTGGAACCGCACCGAGTTACCCATTTCGACTGGATGGAAGTCATGGTATCGGGAATGGCCTGAGTCGGTGAAGCCTGTGATCTAATTTGTCAGATAGCCACCCTCTGAGTTACCGGAGCTTCATCATGACTCAATGATCGCGGAACATGAACCATAGATCCGTCGGATTGTCCTGGATAAATCTCAATCGCATGTCGAGATCCACCGAAATTGAATGCAAATCCGATTCGCTACGCTCTCCAACAACTCGCCCTGACAGTATCCCTGCGTGACTCAGCTTGGGTAACCAAGATGTCAATTCAGATCGGTGATTGTTGAGATGACCAAAAAAGACAAAATCCAAATCTTGGTCGGTGAAGCAAGCTGCATTCACCTGAGTTGCGGAAACGAGCTCTTGACGAAGCTCACGCTCTAACAAATGAATGGTTTTATAAACATTGTTTTCAAACACACTCAAAACAGACAAAGGAGAATAATGAGTCAGCGTATGCTCTAGAAGGTCGTGATTTGCATTCAATAAAACACCTTTTCCCTTCAATCCCATTCTTCCCAAAAAAAGCCCCAGTTGGGAAAGGCTTCCAATCTCAGGCAAATCGACTCCAGCCGGATGCCAGATGGAGATCATGCCCTTCCTGATCCGATCTAAAAACCACGCCGCCTCTTTCAACGGTTGGTGGCCGTTTCTGGCAAGTGTGACTCTTCCCTGCTCATAATAATGATGGTCCATCGCGGGATTGAAAAAATCGAATCCGTGAATCCATACGGCATAACCCGAGTTCAGAAGGTGATTGATCACAAGAACTCCACTGGATAGGTAGGCTTGGAGCTCAGAAACGGTCTGATTGAACGTCTCAAGAGAGACACTATCGTGTTCTCGTGGATCGCTTTGAAACTTCCGCCAGTCGTTTTCGCTTGCCTTAGAAAAATGGATATGGGTTCCAAGGAGATTGATCTTCTGCCCCAGCTGACGGACGCCAATATTTCCGCATGACGATCAAATGTCTGTTCGACTCCCTACGAATCGTTCAAGCCTCTGAATTCTGCATCGGTTGAAGCGAACAATGATGCCGTTGAACTGATCAATCAGTTCTCCATATCTGTCGGAGCAAATAGCGCTTGGACCATTTCCTATGACCAAAGTCTGCGGTTTCGATAAAAGCGCATTGTCTCTAGTGATGGGAATCGAACTCATATTGAAAAATCGAGAAATCGTCTCGATAGACCCTTTGCATCAGGTCATGAATTCTCGCAGCGAGTCCGTCACGATCATCAAGCCTCGGAGATGGGTTTAACTTAAGGAGCGGTTGATAATCAAAGCCCAATCGAGTTGATATCTCTAGCCAAGCCTCGTCCAGCTTCTCGAACCTGAAGACTGAGTCGACTAAGATCCGGCCATCCCCATCGCAGATAAATTTTTTTTGAGGAAGAAAGTGCACAATTCGATCAAGGACGGCAGGATCGCTGAGCGCTTTGTCGATGAAGGATTGGATATCGCCACATTCATGAACGACTCGATTGGCTAAACCTTCATTGATGGGCCGACTGATCAAGTAAGAATAGGCGGATAGAAATCTGTCAACCGGGTGACGAACCACAGAAAATTTGTAATAGGTCTCAAAATGATCAGGATACGCCCTCCGGTAACCCACTGCCGTCGTATGACCCCCGCAGATACTGAGACTGTCGTATTTAAGCAAGGTGTTCTCAATGGATGTTCCCGCCGCTTTAGGCACATGCACAAACATGGCTTTTAGGTCGTGGTAAATCTGAGGGTTGGGATAGACCATAGCCTTAAAAAGAAGTTAATAACTCTACAAAGGATAAACAATTTTTTTCAGCCATCCCTTCGATTGGCTGACGGGCCATAGAACCAAAATAGATGGCTCTCTCTCCGCGTGGAATTCCACCGCTTTACAGCCATCTCCAGCCTGTGCCTCGACGCTACCAGGAGTCGCATCATAACGATAAATCACATTACCCTGCGCATCTTCGACACCGATATAGAGGAATTTTAGATCGTCACATTGGCTCACATCCTCCCCCTTCCATTGCAGGTTCAGTCGATGAATCTTCATGAAACCCTCATCCCAACTGCTATCGTCAACATAAGTGTTTGGTGGATTCACGCCGCTCAGAGTATCGCGCTGCAGGCGCCGACCGGCAAAATCAATACCAGCGTATCGCATGTAGTCCTCGTGCGTTCGGATGGTGCCCAGTCCATAGACTCCCAAGTTCTCCTCATTTTCCTCCTCCCTGAGTAATTTCCGAAGTCGCCTCTTGCTGAGAGTGTCGCGCTTCCACCACTCCGTTGTCACGCCTTGAGGCACGGCTTTCGTGATGTGATCATCCCAATGCTTGGTCCTGCCAGTACGGGTATACTCGTGCCACACCACATTCCTGTGAGGATGGTAGAGGTCATAACCCATTGTATAAGAGCGGATGCTAAGGCTAATTTCATCTCCAGCAAAATAGATGTTAGGATCGTATAAATACTCTTCACAATGAGAACCCAGAGTGAAGAAATAATGTCCAGAAACGAATCGTGCAGGTATTGGTCTATCAAGATCCTGCCAGCCCCCGATATGATGAGGGCGAAATAGAATTGTGCCAGATGGAGTAAATTTCTCTGCCACCATCTTCGACGGTGGTTGCTGGATTTTTATATTCTGCGTCGGATCATACATGCCGGCATAAGTCGTGACGATGGGTTTTTGGCTCCCGCATGTCGCGAGCGACTCGATCAGGAATTCATCCCAATGTTCGGCGAATCGATGATGGGAATCCAACTGAAGCGTGTAGGTCTCACCTTCATACAACTTTTGAATTTTGGACCGCGCCCAGCCTAGGCCCTGACTCTCTACCCAATGGACTCGTTCAATGCGAAATCGTTTGTCATCTTGAAATTCAGAGATCGAGTGATCATCGAGGTCTGTCTGCCAACAAATGCCAAATCTTAAATCGTTGGGATACTTCGCCGTGGCAAGACAGTCTTGAATCGTCGGCAATAACTCTGGATCACGGTAAGCTGCAATCTGAACAAAAATCATAATGCGGTGGTGTAGAGTAAAAACTCAATTCATTGAGGGTTCTATGAGGCCTTGTTATTTTTATCTCTGAACCACTTGGTGATGATGACTTTCATGCCTGAATGAACCTTCGTTCCCTCATGTAAGGAATGAGGATTGACCGAGCCGTCAGCCTTGAGATTGTTCCAGACGACAGCGGTTCCAGCACGACAAGGAACCGCCAGATTCAGTTTTTTAAAGAACGTCGATCCGCCTTCTTCTGGCGCTTCCAGATAAACCATGAAGGTCCACGTTCTTTGACCGCGTATGCTTGCATGCTCAACGAATTCTGGAGTTCTCGGCGTAAAGTAATCGGTATGAAGTTTAAATTGCTGACCCGGCCCATAGA
Organism: Prosthecobacter debontii; assembly: GCF_900167535.1. Lineage (NCBI taxonomy): Bacteria > Pseudomonadati > Verrucomicrobiota > Verrucomicrobiia > Verrucomicrobiales > Verrucomicrobiaceae > Prosthecobacter > Prosthecobacter debontii. The sequence continues at coordinate 406,600 of NZ_FUYE01000001.1, read as the reverse complement.
CTTGCCCCTGGATGGGTTCTGAGTATTCCAACGGAATTCCGAGAGATTCAGCAATCCAACGATCAAGATCAATAACCTCGGGATCCTTGAGGATATCCAGATGACTGGTCGAACTTGTTCTGAACTCCAGATCCTTCTCCATGGTTGTCAAAGTAGATGGCAGGGAGTTTTGCTTGATCTTCTCAGAGAGAGATCGACACAAATCCTGCGACAGAAAGTCCACTCCGATGTAAAGCTGGAAGTCGGCATCACCTACCTGTGCAAATCGCTGACACCCGGCGTTTAATAGCGTGGGCACGATCCGCGACGACGCCACATAGTCGTAGCCAGGTTTCCCAGCCTGTGCAGGGGGGGCGGAGCGCTCGACCTCGAGTTTTGGGCCCTTCTCGAGTAATTGCTGACATAAGTCAGATAAATCACAGCCTCGATGGATGTTTTCTCGGGTCCAGTTCAACCAGGACTCCATTTCATTCTCTTTGTTAGAAGCCGGATTCCTGCCAACCGACTCAGGCAAACTTATTTCGTCCAGTCTCCCGTAGAATTGGTAACTGCTGTGGAAATCGTTTCTCGCTCTGAAATTAGTGGCTGAGAGTGAGATGGAGGCAGATAGCCCCCTGACCTCATGCCACCAACCTAACGGAATGAAAAGAATATCCCCCTCCTCTAACGTCACCGTAAATGAGATCTTGGAGAGGCCAGAAGCGGACCTTGCCGCATCAATCTCTTCTAAAGTGGAAGACAAGTAGCAATGATAGTCATTATTGACTTCTAGAAGGGATAGGCTGGAAGAGAGTCTAAACTCTTTCCGACCCTTGATCTGGAAAAAGAGATTATTCGTGAGGTCATGGTGCGCCGGAGTGTAGGTTCCAGAGGGCCCGATCCAGAGAAAGACTTTCTCTCTAGCTTGTGTCCCATCGAGAAGCTCCGTGCAGAGAGTGGATGTATCCACGACGGATTCGAGGAGCCTTGCATTGACCGAACCGTTTCTAGCCGTCATGTAAAAATCATTGCTATCCTTGGCAGCCTTGACTCGACTGATAAACTCAGACAATTTCGTCTCCGAGCTGAGCGCAGAATGTTCACGCTCGAAATTGGGATTCAGAGACCGTCCCTCCTGAATTTCGACGACCGTTTCCCCATGCTCTGAAGTCAGGCGGTGCCAGGAAAACTGTTCAACAATGGGCTGAATGGAGGCCGGATTCCGATACACTACCGGAAAGTTTTTGGCATAAAATTGATCATAAAATTCATCTCGATCGATCCTGGTTCGGAAAGCAATGGGCGGAGACGGATTGACCAGTTGCAGCTCACGCAGACTATTGAGAATCCACTTCGTCTTTTTAAATCGCTGGTTGTGCTCGAGTGTGGATCTCTTGGAAATTTGAGAGCATTCTTGAATGAGACCTGTGGCTAAAGTCTTTGGGCAGCCCTTTTCGACCATCGCCTCCACTATAGAATGGTGGCTTTTTGATAAACGGAGGTTTTCATCAATCCATTGGATCCAATCCGGCGTTATTTGGAAAGAGTTAATGGCGGCGGTGTTCATGTTTTAGAATGCTCCCAATTCGCTAGCAATTAAATAGGCAATCTGAAAATCTACTGTTCAATCATTCACTTTATTCTTTTTGGACTCCTTCTAAAAAAAAGACTATTTCAGCTCACCGTAGCACCTTATCTTGTCTGAATGTGCCACCTCTCTCACAGCCCGGCTTATCGAGACAAAATAGCTGATTCCAAATCAGATTTGTTGAGTCCTCGATGTCATTATTTTCGGTATCGATTTGGAGGAAAGAAGAAGGGGGATCTTCGAACTCTCCGTCGGCACCTGTTAGATTAGAAAGGTGGCCGTTGGCATGCTTTCGGTATAATCCTTTGACGTCTCGTTGATAACAAACCTCGCGGGAACACTTTGCCCAGACCCACAGCACCGGAACATCTTTCAAAATGAACTGAGCCACGTTCCGATGCACTTCTTGAGGAGTGATGAATGCAGCGACTGATAAAATACCAGATTTAGCTGACAAATGGGCAATCTCTGCAGCCCGCCGAATGTTTTCCTCCCGGTCACTGGCGCTGAATCCAAGGTTTTTAGAAAGCCCTGCTCGTAATTCATCTCCATCAAGCATTAAACATCCTAACCCGATTTCATGAATGCGTACTTGCAAAGACCTCGCCAAGGTAGATTTACCCGCACTGGGAAGACCTAATATCCAAACGACTTTGTAATTGAAGGTGTGCATTAATATCGTCCGCGTTGGAATATGCTAATCGCTTTTAAACATGAACTGCCAAGATTTGTAAAATCAACATTATGAAGCCATAAGGTTGGTCACACAAATTTCACTCTATGTTTTGTGAATATGAATCGCTATGACTGTCACGAGTATTGCCATTGCAACAGGGCTTATACAAATAGCCCTGATAAATTCGCCATTATTTAATATTCCAAAAAAATAAAGTATGAGCCAAGTAACAATAAACAAACCTGTATACTTCAACCAATACATCAGAGCAATTTTAAACATATTTCTACGGGCAATTAGAGGTAACTCGTGATGATGAAAATGGAAGAGTATTGTTTATTTTATCCTTGATGAAATTTTCTACTTATCACTAAAAAATGTTGCATTAGAAATAAAACTCCCCACAACATTACCTACAGTAGTGCCAGCTTTAGAACCCCATTGAGACGAGGCAGATGCCCGGGTAATTGTATCTCCATATGCCAAGGTTTTTTGAGACAGGTTTGCTGAATTCAATGCATTAGATCTTTGAAATCCTTTTATACTAGCTTGGGCCGCTTTAAATCCCGATAAAATTTTATCTCCCGCCCACGCGCCTGAACTTGCTGGTTCCATCGTTAAGATAGATGATCCCAGATCGGAAAACTTATTGGAAATTATTTTTAGTTAAAAAAACTCTAATCCCACCATCGATAGTTATTGCTTTTAGAGATGAATGGTTAATCAAAACAAGATTTGAAGATGAAGAACTACTCAGAGCTAATAAATTCCCACAATCATCTTGTCCAATAGTGAGGAAGTTTGCATTATGAAGCTGAATTTCATCTTCAATTCCAGGTCGCGTTAATAAATATTCTTGGTGGTGTAAAGTGTGAAACCACCTAAACAACTCGCATATATCCGCGTTTTCATACTTACCAGGCAAATAATAGTTATTATCCACTTCGCCAGGCGTCCAATCCTCTTCTGGAAGCCATGAAGGAAAGTTTTTGGGTATAGATACTGACCCAGATGAGAGTAGTGTAGCTTCATTACTTGGATAAAAGCATACCAATTTGGTTAAATTGTAAAAACTGTTTGCGATTGGCGTAAAAAGAAAACCAATCACCCTTTTTGAAACGATTACAGCTGAAATTGTAACGCCTTCCTCAACAATGGAGTTAGCCAGCTTTCCGATGTTAAATAAGCAATCAGGTGATGCCCCTTTTATTTTTGGCCAGTCTCCTGAATATTGCCCTAGGAGCATCTTACCGGGCTTTTCTATCGAGAGTATCGAAACTGGATCCGCAATAGAAAAAACAGCTTTATCAACTTTTAAGATTTGCTTAATAATAGGATCATTTAAAGCCAGTTTGAGCCATTTTCTCAAAAAGCTTTCTTCTTTCTTTTTTTTTATCCAGTTAATCATGGGCATTTAGAAAAGAATTTTGCCACTCCTTGTGCAGCAGTATGAGCACTTGCGAGGAGTCCAGATAAGGCTTTTGGAAACCGATCGGCCCATTTTTTCACTCCTGTTAATTGTTCAAAATCTACAAAAGCCTTTTTCATAAGTCTGAAACGTTGAGGATCATGCATCGCATGTTTAATACCTGAAACAATATTACCATTGAACCTACTATCTCCGAGAGCTCGGATTGCATTGCCAATCTTTCCACCAACTTTTTTTGCTAGATTTTGGACTACTTCATCAGGAATGAAATGTGAGAATTCCTTGAATACATTCCCCCTAGGAAATGCCGCGTGTTTTCCAATAAATCTCTTTAAAGAACCTTTTGCTCCATTCTTAACAATATTCAATAAACTCTTCGCTCCTGTTACTAATCCAAGTCCAGTTGATACCATCCCACCGTTATTATAGGAGGCAGAATTTTTATCAACACCATACATCAAATCACCTCCGGCCAAGCCCACGACTGCGTTAGGAATGCCAAGTAACCAGTCATTACTAAAACCAGCGAAACCATTAGTAAGCCCAGTCATGATAGAGGATTCCGACGCCGCTATCCATGTATCTTGCCCCACACTCGCGATAGAACTTACGACAAAATCCCCAAATCCTTCATATTGTCGAGTGCCGTCCGCATTCAGGCCACTTAATCCATATTGATCTATTAAACTTACAGGAGTATTATCCAGGAAACTGTAAAGATTCAGCCCTGAAGCCTCCCTCATCGGATCCCTGGACAGCCATCTCCCCAGCTCCACTGAATAATACCGGAAGCCATAATTCATCCAGCCGGTGATCGGATCGGCGAACTCCACGTGGAACAGCAGGTTCCAGTCATGCGCTGAGCCTGACTGCGGTTCAAAGGCGGCATCCAGGAAGGTCACTTGGCCATAGGCACTGTAGCTGAAGCGCTCAACGACCGTCCCATCATCGTCGCTTAGGGCGACGATATCCAAATCATCTTTCAGCGCATAAAGACGCTCGCTCAGCACTCCGTTGTTGGTTGGGGAGCGATCTCTCAATATCAACTCCCAGCGGTTGCCCGGCTGCCACACGTACTGGCGCTCCGGTTCCTCTCTGCTGTCCAGCCGTTCTTCAACACTGCGCCACTGGTCATTGTAGTAATAATGCCGCGTGCCTCCTGCATCGCTGCTGAGCGTGCGCCTGAACTTCCCGTCATACTCATACTCTGCCAAGGGCTCTCCCTCATCCTGCACCTTGCGCAGCCGGTTCCAGGCATCCCACACCATCTTCCGGCCCGGGCCTTCAAGGGCCTCGCCAGTGGGGGGTTCGGTCATGTTACCGTTGGCATCGTAGCCTGGGTGCCGGGTTTCCGCACTGTCTGGATACACCTGCGTGATCTGGTTATTGCGGTTGTTGATCCGGCCTTCGTTGATATCCATCACTCCTCCAGCCTGGTGCTGATAGAGCTGCCAGTTGCCGCTGGGGTCATACACAAAGTTTTCCTGCTGCGCGGGGATACCACCGATCGCCGTGCGGTTGATGTTCAGCAGCCCCTGCTGGCGCTGCTTGATCTGTTGCAGCCCGTCATAGCTATAGGCTTGGTCCTGGGACGTGGCCGCCGGAGCCAGCAGGTCCTTGCGCCAGGTCTTGGATGAACCTCGGTTGTAGCCCCACTGCACCTGGACCAAGGTGTTTTCCGCTCCTCCGGTCTGCCGCCACAGCGTCTGCTCCAGCCGGCCAAAGCGGTCATAACCAGTGTAGGGATCGCCCGCATCGCCGTCCGGCGCACCGGCCAATTTTTTCCACCGCCTCTGGATGCCTGCCGCATGCAGGGTGGTGATGACGGGCATGGATGAACCTACAAACTGGTATTCCGCCAGCACTGTCAGATCGTCATGCACGGACTGCACGCGGTTGAGTGCGTCGTCTATGCTTCCTTCTGTGCCGTATTCATAAGCGAGGGTGCGGCCATTGGGATAAACCAGGCCGGTCCGCCGCAGGATGTTGGCTTCACCACCTGTGCATTGGTATTCCACTTTCGGAGTGGATCCGTCCACCACACCGCTGTGGCTTTGGGCATCGCCCACCAGGCAGTCAAGGCCGTTGTAAGTCAGGCGCACCTGGTTGATGACGCTGCCAGCCTCCGGGGCTGGCTCGCTGCCACTGGTCAGGTATTCCACCCGGCCCCGGTTGTCGTAAGAAGTGCTGATGCGCCGCACCTGCCCATCCACACCTGCCGCCAGGGTGGTGATGCCATCGTCCGTCGGGCGGCCCATCTTGTCACGGCGATAGCTGTGCACATTGCCATTGGCGTCCGTGTAAGCAGAGACTTCGCCCTGGCGGTTGTAAGTCATGCGTTCCACCTGCCCTCCGGGTAAGGTTTTGCTCACCTGGAGGTCACTGCGCGCAACGCCGCTGGTGGCCAGGGTGGTTCCATAGTCCCAGGTGGTCACTTGGTCTCCGGTGGCTTCATTATAAACGATGAGCCGAGCCATGCCGCCATCTGGGGCATATTGATACTGGCTGATGCGGGAATTGGCTGTCGCTCCACCCCTGGCCTCCACAGATGGCAGAGGGGAGTTTTCCACCGTCTCCGTCTGGCGTCCGGCAGCGTCCCTGCGCATGACCGTCACAGTGCCATCTGCAGCGATTACAGCCAAAAGATCACCATCGACAGCATAGCGTTGTTCTTCCACCAGCACAGTCTCGGACGGCTCAGGATGAAGGGCGGGACGTATGAAGACGCTGCCGCCCTTGGTGCCATAATTGGCGCGGAACCGCAACCTGCCTATGGGGTCCAGATACTGGGTAACGAAGCTGTCGCGGGATTTGGGCTCAGCTCCATTGGGTCCGTTCAAGGGCCCCGTGCCCGTGGCATCATCAAAACGGGCGCGGATGAACGCGGAAACGGTCTGCCCCGCAGCGTTGTAAGTGGTCTGCTGCTCTTCAATGACCATGTCGAGGCTGACATCGTTGGTATTGGCCTCAGTCGTGGAGGCGTCCTCCACGACTTGGTAAACCGTGATGGGTCGGTCCAGGGAATCGAAAACGGTTTTCGTAACCACCTTGGCCCCTGGCTGGGTCTGCTTAATGGGGTTGCCATTGGGGTCATACCAGACGCCGGTGATCAGCGGATCCCCTAAAGTGCCATTGGCATGGACATAAAAACGCTTCTCCTCATAGACCTGCCCCTGGGCATCATACGCGGTGGTGCTTTCATGCGTGCGGTTGGCCGTCGCGACACTGGTATGGAACCTGGACTGCGACGTGGGGCGGCTGAGGTTGTCATAAGTGCTGGTGGTGATGAAAGCGGTACTGCCGTCATTCACCGTGACGCTGATGATGAGATTCCGGTAGTCATAAGCATTGACGGTGATGCGATCATCCCCACTGGTGTCATTCACCGGTTCAGTGATTTGGGTGAGGTTGCCGTCTCCGCCAGCGCTGCCGCCATCATAAACGCCCAGCCAAACCGGTTTCATATTGTTGCCAGGAGTGCCTCCACCAGAAGGATCATTATCGGTGGCACCTGCATCATCAGTCCCGATCCACGTGGCGATGAGCAGGCTGCGGGCATCCAGCACACTGCGGTTGATGGTGCCGCCAGGCGATACGCTGCGCCGCAGCCGTCCCATCACATCGTATTGGAAGGTTTGAGCGTCGAAGTTTGTCCCCTGCACCCCTGGGCCGGAGACTGGGATGCTGTGATAGACACGGGTTTCCAGGATTCTTCCCCAGGCATCCAACTTATTCTGCTGCCAGCGCGTCCACCGAGTTTGGGATGGCCACTGGCCGCTGCGGCCAAAGGTATCCGGGCCCAGTGCACCACAGGCACAGGCAGGCGTGGCCTGGATGGTTTTGTGGCAGGAACGGAACTGGGCACGCGGCTTGTGGCCTACGTTGGATTGGTGGAACAAGACTATCTTGAAGTGACTGTCGAGGAACCAACGCCGACCCCCACACCCTTTCCGACTCCTTGGCCATCACCTCCGCCAACCCCGACGCCAGCGCCAACCCCCGCACCGACGCCCGCACCGACGCCCGCACCGACGCCCGCACGACGCTCACAAACCATCCAAGATCACAGCGCTGGGCTGGGCGTTCTTGTCAGACAGCATTCATAAAAGCATGCGCAGATCATGCGCCATGGCCTCCAAGCACCCAGCCTTGATCCAGCGCTGCCATTGCTGGTAAACAATGGCCCAAGGCGGCAGGTCATGGGGCAGCATTCTCCAAGGGCAACCAGCCCGGACGACATAACGAACGGCATTGAACACATCGCGCAAGGGGTGCTCCCGTTGCGAGGCCTCTTCCGTCATCAGTTCCGGATAACGGCAAAAGACGGCAAAGGCCTGGCGAGCGGGATCGCTCGGCCAGGCCGGAGGGGGGGGGACAGATCAGGCTCTTTCAGAGGCTTGCGTACAGGCTGCTTAGCTGCGAAGCGAATGCCACGCTCCGCTCGGGAGAGAGGATTGTCAAAGTTGCGGGCAGGAGTGCCCGCATCACTTTCACGTGGGGGTTAGGCTTTCCTCACCAGCAGGGTCTCGCCGGTCATCTCGGGGGGCTGGGCGACGCCGAGCATGTCGAGCAGGGTCGGGGCAATGTCGGCGAGCTTGCCGTCCTTGACGGTGTAGCGGTCGGCATCGGCGGCGACGTAGATGCCGTGGACGAGGTTGGTGGTGTGGGCGGTGTGGGGGCTGCCGTCGGCATTGCGCATCTGCTCGCAGTTGCCGTGGTCGGCGGTGATGAAGAGCTTCCCGCCGAGGGCGAGGGTCTTCTCGACGATCATGCGCACGCCGAGGTCGATGGTCTCGCAGGCATGCACGCCGGCTTCGACGACGCCGGTGTGGCCGACCATGTCGGGGTTGGCGAAGTTCATGATGACGGCGTCGTAGTTCTCCAGGCGGCGCAGGACTTCGAAGGTGAGGTCGGGGGCGCTCATCTGCGGCTTTTTGTCATAGGTGGGCACTTCCTTCGGGCTGATGGCGAGGTAGCGGTCTTCACCCACGTTCGGGGTCTCGACCCCGCTGTTGAAGAAGAAGGTGACGTGGGGGTATTTCTCGGTCTCAGCAGCGCGGAGCTGGGTGAGGCCGGCGGCGGCGATGACTTGGCCGAGGTTGTTATGCAGGCTCTCGGGGGCGAAGATGACGCGGCAGCCGAGGTCGTAGTAGGTGGCGTCGTATTCGGTGAGAGTGTAGTAGGAGACGAGGGGGTGGACCTCGCGGTCGAAGCCTTCGAAGCCGGTTTTCAAAAAGGCCTCACTGAGCTGGCGGGCGCGGTCAGCGCGGAAGTTAAACCAGAGGACAACGTCACCATCGCGGATGCGCTGCTCGTTGGCGTCGGAGAAGATCATGGGCAGCAGGAATTCATCGCCGCGCTTCTCGGTGGCGTAGGCGGCCTGGATGGCTGCGCTCGGGGTATCGATGCGCAGTTCGCCACGACCGAGGACGATGGCGTCCCAGGCGAGTTTGTTGCGCTCCCAGCGAGTGTCGCGGTCCATGGCATAGTAGCGGCCGATGACGGTGGCGATCTTGGCTCCGCTCGGGGCGAGGTCTTTTTCCAGCTTAGCCACATAGGCGGCACCCCCGGTGGGGGAGGTATCGCGGCCATCGGTGATGGCGTGAACCATCATGTCGGTCACTCCGGCGGCCTTGGCGGCATTGCAGAGCGCAGCGAGGTGATCCTGGTGGGAGTGCACGCCGCCATCGCTGATGAGGCCGAGGAAGTGGATGCGCTTGCCCTTGGCTTTTTCGAAGGCTTCGACGAGCACGGGGTTCTTGGCCAGCTCGCCATCACGGATGGATTTGTTGATGCGGGTGAGGTCCTGATAAACGACACGTCCGGCACCGAGGTTGAGGTGGCCGACCTCGCTGTTCCCCATCTGACCTTCAGGCAGGCCGACGTCTTCACCGCTGCCGCTCACCTGAGCCCAGGGGTAGGTGGTGTAAAGCTGGTCATGGAAGGGGGTGCTTGCCAGGAGGGTGGCGTCGCCATTGGCAGCCGCCTGGGCTTTGCCGCCGGGGTTGATGCCCCAGCCATCACGGATAATCAGAACAACGGGTTTTTTGGCCATAGATGCCGCTTCATGCTTCAAAATCGGTGTTTCTGCAACTGCGGGTCATCGGCGGCGATTCTAGTTGACCTGTCGCCTGGCTCCTCTTTCCTGCACGGCACCCGATTTTCTATGAAGAACAGCCCTGTCACGACCGCCGACCTCCGCAGCTCCGTCATCGCCGTCCCGCCCCTGTGCCGGAATGACGATCTCAGCCTCAGCCGTGAGGAGAATGACAAGCTGATCAAGCATCTCTACGCCGGGGGCATCCGCACCCTTCTCTACGGAGGCAATGCCAATCTCTACAACATCGCCGTCTCGGAATACGATGCCCTGCTGAGCATGCTGCAGGACCTGGCCCCTCAGGATGACCTGTGGATGGTGCCCAGCATCGGCCCCATGTATGGCACGGCGATGGATCAGGCGGCGATCCTGAAGAACTACGACTTCCCCACCGCCATGCTGCTGCCGACGCTGTTCCCCTCCAAGCCCGCTGGCGTGGTGGCCGCCGTCCGTAAGCTGGCCGAGGTCTCCGGTAAGCAACTGGTGCTCTACATCAAGGACGAAGCCTACATCACCCCCGAGCATGCGGCTGAGCTGGTGAATGACGGCCTGATCTCCTGGATCAAATACGCGGTGGTGAAACCCAACCCTGCCGATGATCTCTACCTGACGAAGCTGGTGGATCTGGTGAACCCGGACCTCATCGTCAGCGGCATCGGTGAGCAACCGGCCATCGTCCATCTGCGTGACTTTGGCATCACCGGCTTCACCGCCGGCTGCGTATGCATCGCCCCCAACCTGAGCATGGACCTGCTGCGCGCCATTGACGCTAAGGACTATGACCGTGCCGAGCAGATCCGCGAGATCTTCCTGCCGCTGGAAGATCAGCGCAATGCCCACAGCCCCATCCTGGTGCTGCATCACGCCGTGGCCCTGGCGGGCATCGCTCAGACTGGCCCCGTGCTGCCTCTGCTGACAGAGCTGCCGGATGAACTCCTGCCCGGCATCGAGAAAGCCGCGAAAGAACTGCTGGCGAAAGCTGGTTAAGACCATTCCTGCCTCGCATTTCGTTTCAATGCTCAGACGCGGGTGACTTGCTCTCAAGTCACCCGTTTTGTTAATGACTCCGCTATCACAACCCAACCCCATGAGAATCGCATCCCTCGCCCTCCTCAGTCTGCTGACCCTGAATGTCTTTGCCGACACCCCCAGCCATGTCGCCACCCAGCCGGTGCCACGCGATGACAAATGGATGAAGCGCCATGAGAGCTTCAATGAAATCTCCAAGAAAGGCGAAGCCAAGCTGGTCTTCCTGGGAGACTCCATCACGCAGGGTTGGGAAGGTAAGGGCAAGGCCACCTGGGAGAAGTTTTACAGCAACCGCCAAGCCGCCAACTTCGGCATCGGTGGTGACCGCACCGAGCACGTGCTGTGGCGCCTGGATCACGGTAACTTCGATGGCTTGAAACCCAAGCTGATCGTGCTCATGATCGGCACCAACAACACCGGTCATGTGGGTCGCGAGCAGAAGGAACTCAATGGCGCAGTCTATGCCTGCTCCGCCGAGCAGACCGCCGATGGCGTCGCCGCCATCATCGCCAAGCTGAAGAGCAAAACCCCTGAAGCCAAGATTCTACTCCTGGGCATCTTCCCCCGTGGTGAAACCCCAGCGGATGCCATGCGCCAGCAGAATGAGAAGACCAACGCCATCATTGCCAAGCTGGCCGATGACAAGCAGGTCTTCTATCAAGACATCGGCAAGACATTCCTCCAGCCCGACGGCACCCTCACCCGCGAGATCATGCCCGACCTGCTGCACCTCTCCGAAAAAGGCTACGACATGTGGGCTGCCGCCATCGAGCCGAAGGTGAAGGAACTGCTCGGCGAATAAGCATCAGCGCCCTCGCCCGCTTTTGTCTATCCCAGATGCCCCAAGGCCTAACCAGGCCTTGGGGTGTTTTTTTGGGCAGCGTTGAGAGCAAACCCCTGCCCCTCACCTAACCTCTCCCCACAAGCGGGGAGAGGGATGATCATTTGGTCTGCGGTATTGAAGGCCAAAAGACATCCTCCTTAGCCCCGCGAAGTGGGGGTGAAACCCGCAGCGAAAGGGCTGGGGTTCGATGATTTGACCCGTTTAAATCCAACGCTGAAATCAGAGAGCCTTCGCAGCGGCCTCCCTGACCCACACCGAGAAGGCCTTTCCCCCTCCGATCCGATTCAGCCGAACAGACCTTCATGGCGTGATCAGAAACGCGCTTCAAGGATAGCGATCCCAAAATAGCCAAGTCTAAGATGGACGGCAGACTCGTTTTAACAGATGATCGTCTCGCACTGCACCCTGTGCAGGGACCTCATCTCCCGTATGAACACGATTCTGAGATCCGCCCCTGCCGGGTGGCTGAGTGCAGCCGTCTTGTGCAGTTCCTTGCTCCCCGCCTGTAAGCCCAAGGACAGTGGACCGCCCCCGGCACCTCCACCCACCGCCGTGATCGTGGCCAAGGTCACCCAGCAGACGGTTCCCATCTATGTGGAGAATGTCGGCCAGACGGAAGCCGCCGAGACGGTGGAGATCCGCGCCCGTGTGGATGGCTTCATCATCGAGGCACCGTTCAAAGAAGGCAGCCTCGTGAAGAAAGGCGACCTGCTTTTCAAAATCGATCCCCGTCCCTATGAAGCCGTGGTGGATCAATCCAAAGCCAATGTGGCCAAGGCCGAAGCCACGCAGGAACGAGCCCGCGCAGACTTGGCTCGCCTGGAACCGCTCGTGGCCTCTAGTGCCATCTCCAAGCAAGATCGCGATACCGCCGCCACCACGGTGAAGGTCGCCGAGGCCGACCTGCTCGCGGCCAAAGCTGCGCTGGCCACGGCGGAATTGAATCTGGGTTATGCCACGATGGTGGCCCCCTTTGATGGCATGGTGGGAGCCCGGCAGGTGGATGTGGGGAACTACGTCAGCGGTAGCGCGCAGAATGCTCTGCTGGCCACGGTTTCCACCACCAATCCCATGCGGGTCAGCTTCAATGTGGCGGAGCAGAACTACCTGCGCTTTCAGCGTCGCTTCATGGGTGATGAAGAAGCGAAGGAGCAGCACAGCGCGCAGATGGAGTTTGAGCTGCTCCTGGGAGATGGCTCCGTGTATGAAACCAAAGGCCACTTTGAGTATGCGGACCGGGCGCTGGACCCACGCACAGGCACGCTGAAGGTCGTGGTCAGCTTTGCAAACCCCGAGTATCTGCTGAGGCCCGGCCAGTTTGCCCGCGTGCGGGCCAAGACGGAGGAGAAGCCCGAGGCCCTCCTGGTGCCGCAGCGTGCGGTGAGCGAGACGCAGAACCTGCAGATGGTGCTGGTGGTGGGTGAGGGCAACAAGGTGGAGCAACGCCCCATCAAGACCGATGGGCGGTATCAGGATCAGTTCGTCGTCACCAGCGGTCTGAAAGCGGGTGAGACGGTCATCGTCGAAGGCGTCCAGAAAGCCCGCCCCGGCATGCAGGTGAATCCCCAAGAGGAAGCCGAAGCCCCAGAAGCCAAGTAACCGCTGAACCGCTTCTTTTCCCATGGCTCACTTCTTCATCCAACGCCGCGTCTTCGCGATGGTGCTGTCCATCCTCATCGTGCTGGTGGGGTGGCTGGGGCTGCGCAGCCTGCCCATCTCCCGCTACCCGAACATGACGCCGCCGACCATCCAGGTCACGGCCACCTATCCCGGCGCCAGCTCCCAAGTGGTGGAGGAGACCGTCACCACCCCGCTGGAGCAGGAGATCAATGGCGCGGAAGACATGCTCTACATGTCCAGCGGCAGCACCAGTGATGGGCAGTGCTCCATCAAGATCACCTTCAAGGTGGGGAAGGACATCGACGACGCCGCGGTCGATGTGCAGAACCGCGTGGCCCGTGCCCAGGCCAAGCTGCCTGCGGATGTGGTGAAAAACGGCATCACCGTGACCAAGCAATCGCCCGACATGCTCCTGGTCTTCGCGCTCAGTTCCAAGGACGGTCAGTATGACGACCTGTTCCTGAACAACTACGCCTTTCTCAATCTGCAACCGCAGCTCGCTCGTGTGCCCGGTGTCGGTGCGGTGAATATCTTCACGCAGAAGGACTACTCCATGCGGGTGTGGCTACAGCCGGATAAGCTGGCCAAACTCGGCCTCACCGCCACGGATGTCACCCGCGCTTTGGCCGAACAAAATGTACAGGCGGCTGCCGGTCAAATCGGCGCCCCACCGGCGGAGGCAGGGACGGAGTTTCAGTTCTCTGTGAATGTGCGGGGTCGCCTCGTCAATGCCGAGGAGTTTGCCGAGATCGTCATCACCACACTCCCCGATGGCACCGTGGTGCGACTGCGGGATGTGGCACGCACGGAACTCGGCGGCAAGGACTACGCCAGCTTTGGTCGCATCAATGGTTCGGCGGCCGCCTTGATCGGGATCTTCCAGCTCCCCACCGCCAATGCGCTGGATACCGCCACGGCCTGCCGGGAGCGCATGGAGCAATTGGCCAAAAGTTTCCCACCCGGCATGGAGGCGAAGGTGAGCTTTGACACCACCCTCTTCGTCACCGCGTCCCTGGAGGAGGTGATGCACACCCTGGCCGAGGCCTTCGTGCTCGTCGTGCTGGTGGTCTTCATCTTTTTGGGGAACTGGCGTGCCACCTTCATCCCCATGCTGGCGGTGCCCGTGTCCCTCATCGGCACCTTTGCCCTGTTCGGCTTCTTCGGTTTCACCATCAATACCCTCACCCTCTTCGCCCTAGTGCTGGCCATCGGCATCGTCGTGGATGATGCCATCGTCGTGGTGGAGGCCGTGGAGCATCACATTGAGCATGGTTTAACGCCGCTAGAGGCCACCAAGAAGGCCATGAACGAAGTCTCCGGCCCCGTCATCGCCATCGCCCTGGTGCTCTGCTCCGTCTTCGTTCCGGTCTCCTTCATGGGCGGCATCACGGGGAAGCTGTATCAGCAGTTCGCCATCACCCTCTCGGTGTCCGTGATGCTCTCGGCCCTGGTGGCGCTCTCGCTCACGCCCGCGCTGTGTGTGATGCTGCTGCGTCCGCGTAAAACCAAGACCGGTCTGCTCGGGCGGGCCCTGGGGGCTTTCAATCGCGGCTTTGACAAGCTGACTGCGGGTTACCTCGCCATCACTCGTCGGCTCATCCGCTTCGGCCTCATCACCGCGCTGCTCTTGCTCGGCATCTACGGAGGCATCTTTGGTTTGTTAGGCCGACTGCCCACCTCCTTCCTGCCGGATGAAGACATGGGCTATCTGTTCGTCATCACCACCCTGCCCGATGGCGCTTCCCAGCAACGGACGGACAAAGTCCTGCAAAAGGTGGAGAAGATCCTTCAGGACACCCCCGGTGTGCAGGACGTGATCACCATTGGCGGGCTGAACCTGCTCAGCGGTGCCCGCAGTTCCAGCGCAGGCGTCTGCATCGTCTCGCTGAAGGACTGGAAAGAGCGTGAAGACCCCGCCCAGCAGGTGGGACAGATCGTCCCTGCCATCTTTGCCAAAGTCAGCCAGATCCCCGAAGCGATGATCATCCCCACCGCACCGCCGCCGATCCAAGGTCTGGGCAATGCCGGGGGCGTGCAGTTTGAGCTTCAGGATCGCAGCGGGGGCACGCCGCAGGAACTGCAAGCCGTGGCCGATCAATTTCTCGGAGCCGCCGCCCAGCATCCGCAGCTCGCCCGCGTCTTCACCTTTTACAGCACCCGCGTGCCCCAGACCTTCGTGGAGCTGGATCGGGATAAGATCAAGACGCTGGGCATTCCCCTAGATGGCGTGTTTACCTCACTGCAGGCTTACCTCGGCGGCATCTACGTGAATGACCTCACCCTCTTCGGTCGCAGCTTTCAGGTGAAGGTCCAGGCGGAGCCGCAGTATCGCATGACGCCGGAGGACATCTACGCCATCTACACCCGCAATGCAGAGGGCGGCATGGTCCCCTTCAGCACCTTTGCCAAAGTGGAATCCACCACTGGCTCGGATCTCCTGCCCCACTACAACGTCTATCGCACCGCCGAGATCACCGCCACGGGCAAACCGGGGGTCAGCTCGGGTCAAGTCATCACCGCCATGGAGGAGCTGGCCCGGCAAAACCTGCCCGCAGGCTACGGTTATGAATGGACCGGCACCGCCCTCCAGGAAAAGGAAGCCGGGGGCCAGCAGAGCACCATCTTTGCCCTCGCACTGCTCTTCGTCTTCCTCGTGCTGGCAGCGCAGTATGAAAGCTGGGCCGTGCCCTTCGCTGTGCTCTTCGGGCTGCCCATCGGTGTCTTCGGCGCCTTCCTCGGAGCGTGGTTTCGTGGGCTAACGAATGATGTGTATGTGCAGATCGGTCTGGTCATGCTCCTCGGTCTGGCGGCGAAGAACGCCATCCTCATCGTCGAGTTTGCCCGCACGCGACGTGAACAGGGCATGAGCATCCGCGAGGCCGCCCTGGAAGGAGCCAAGCTGCGCCTGCGCCCCATCGTCATGACTTCCCTGGCCTTCATCCTCGGCGTGGTGCCGCTGGTGCTCTCCAGCGGTGCGGGTGCCGCCAGCCGCCAGAGCCTGGGCACCGCCGTCTGCTTCGGCATGACCGCCGCCACCGTCATCGGCGTGTTTTTCATCCCCTGGCTGTATGTCGTGGTGCAGAGCCTAGCCGAGAAGATCGCTGGCAAGCCCGCTGGGGAGAACGCAGACGCCAAGCCCGCGCCGTAAAGACCTGGGACGCGAGGACAAACCTTGTGCCGGAACACAAACGAGCGAAAGGCAGAGCTTTCGTCTCCGTTTTAGAAAGCCCATGTTCCGGCGTCTGTTTCTCTCCCCCCTTTTCCTTGTTCTCGCCCTCCACGCAGAAGCCCCGCAAGCCGCCGAGCCGCTCACGCCGATCGCCCTGAAAAAGAGACTGGAAGGCACGCAGAATGCCGCCGAGACGAATCAACTGCACGAAGACATCATCCGCCTCTTTGGCCGCCAGAACCTGCTGAAAGGTAAACCCAGCACCAAGATCGAA
Organism: Prosthecobacter debontii; assembly: GCF_900167535.1. NCBI lineage: Bacteria > Pseudomonadati > Verrucomicrobiota > Verrucomicrobiia > Verrucomicrobiales > Verrucomicrobiaceae > Prosthecobacter > Prosthecobacter debontii. The sequence continues at coordinate 389,895 of NZ_FUYE01000001.1, read as the reverse complement.
GCCACCACCGTGGCCTGGGCCGTGATGGACATGAACCCCGCGCGTGTGACGCGTGGAGACGGCACCGTGATCGGTAACATGACCCGCGTCGGCGAGGACGGCCTGCAGGTGCTGGTGCAGACGATGAAAAATTTCCAGGAGTTCAACTACCGCATTGAGGTGGATGGCGCCGCCCGTGTGGCTGGCATGGTGCATCTGGAGCACTACGACTACACCGCCGACAGTGATCCTCAGCCCGGTGTGCCGCAGGGACGCCTGGAGAAGTTCCAGTGGACGCAGAGTAAAATCTTCCCGGATACCGTGCGGGATGTCACCGTTTACATCCCGGAGCAATACAAGGCCGGTGAGGAAGCCTGCCTCATGGTCTGGCAGGATGGCAGCCGTCATGTGGACCCCAAAGGCCCCATGCGTGCTGGCGTGGTCTTTGACAATCTCATCCACAAAAAGAAGATGCCCGTCACCATCGGTGTCTTCGTGGACCCCGGACGCAAGCCCGAGCAGAAACCCGGCAGCAAGGCCGCTAATCGCGGTTTTGAATACGACAGCTTGGGAGATGCCTATGTGAACTTCCTGCTCACCGAGATCCTGCCTGAAGTGGAAAAGCGCTATCCGGTGAAATTCCGCCAGGACCCGAAAGCCTGGGCCATTGCCGGGGGTTCCTCGGGCGGCATCTGCTCCTTCACCGCCGCCTGGGAGCGGCCTGATAAATTCCACAAAGTCCTGAGCTGGGTCGGCACCTTCGTGGACATCCGCGGCGGCAACGCCTATCCCTATCTCGTGCGTGTCACCGAGCGCAAACCCATCCGTGTTTACCTGCTGGATGGCGTCAATGACCTCGACAACAAATACGGCAACTGGCCTCTGGCCAACCGCATGATGGAAGCCAGCCTCAAATACATGAACTACGACTTCCGCATGGACTGGACCGAGTGCTTCCACGGCAGCCGCGGCATGGCCCCGCACCTCCCCGAAGCGCTCGAATGGCTGTGGCGGGATGTGAAGTGACAACCTCTGAACTACCTAACAAACCCACAGCCTCAGGCTCGTGGGCTGAGTGCTTTAAATCTCATCGTTGCTTTGAAAGCTCCAACCATGCGTTGCTTACTCTCACTCGTTTTCTTCACCAGCCTCAGCGTGGCGGCCGACCGGCCTAACGTCATGTTCATCCTCGCGGATGACTTGGGGTATTCGGATCTCGGTTGCTATGGCGGAGACATCGCCACGCCGAATTTGGATGCCCTGGCTAAAGAGGGCCTGCGCTTCACCCAGTTTTACAATACCGCCCGCTGCTGGCCTACCCGAGGTGCCCTGATGAGCGGTTACTATGCCCAGCAGATCCATCGAGATGAATTACCAGGCCTCGGAGGAGGAGGCCGTGGCGTGCGTCAGTCCTGGGCACGCCTGCTGCCAGACTATTTAAAACCCGCGGGCTACCGCAACTACCATAGCGGCAAGTGGCACATCGACGGCCCCGTCTTACAGTCCGGCTTTGACCGCTCTCTCGATGTGCGTAACCAGGGCAACTTCTTCAGCTCGAAAGGCAACGCCCTCGATGACGTGCCGGTGGTGCCACCTGAAAATGAAACGGGCTACTACGCCACCACCGCCACGGCGGACCACGCCATTGATTGTCTGAAAGAGCATGCGGCCAACTACCAAAAGAGTCCCTTCTTCCACTACGTGGCCTTCATCGCTCCCCACTTCCCCCTGCATGCGCTGCCGGAGGATATCGCGCTTTACCGCGACAAATATCTAGCAGGCTGGGAAAAGATGCGGCAGACCCGTTACCAGCGGCAGAAGTACATGGGGATCGTCAACACCGAACTCTCCGCCGTGGAGCGCGATATCGGTCCCCCCTATGACTTTCCCGATGCTTTTGAAAAACTCGGTCCCGGTGAAATCAATCGTCCCCTGCCCTGGGATGATCTGACGGATGAGCAGCGCCATTTTCAAGCCACTAAGATGGCCATACACGCCGCCATGGTGCATCGCATGGACATCGAGATCGGCCGCATCCTCCAGCAACTCCGCGAGATGGGGGCCTATGAGAACACGCTGATCTTCTTCGCCTCCGACAACGGTGCTAGCGCCGAGATCATGGTGCGCAATGGCGGCCATGATCCGAAAGCCGAGCCCGGCAGCGCCGCCACCTACCTCTGCCTCGGCCCAGGCTTCTCCAATGCCTGCAACACGCCCTTCCGTCGGCACAAGACCTGGGTGCATGAGGGTGGCATCAGCACCCCGCTGATCGCACATTGGCCGCAGGGTATCCAAGCCCATGGTGAGCTCCGTCATACACCTGCCCATGTGGTGGATATCGTCCCCACCGTTCTGGAAGTAGCTGGTGTCGAAAAACCAAAAGCATGGCAAGACGAAACACTCCCTGAAGCTCCTGGGAAAAGCCTCGTCCCGGCTCTGGCCAAAGATGAGATCATCGCCCGAGACTCCCTTTGGTGGCTGCATGAAGGAAACCGCGCCGTGCGTGTGGGCGACTGGAAACTCGTCGCCGCCAAGGGTGATCCCTGGGAACTCTACGACCTCTCCACCGATCGTGCGGAAGCTCACAACCTCGCCGCCAAGATGCCGGACAAGGTCAAGGAACTGGAAGCCATCTGGCAGAAGCAGACCGATCAGTTCTCAGACCTCGCCAAAAAGACCCTCAACGAACAACCCCAAGCCCCCGCCACAGGAAAAGGCAAGGGTAAAGGGAAGGCTCAAGCGAAACAGAGGGAGTGATTCAAAAGCTGAGGGCGCGTCAGGGCTTCGCCCCTAACACCTTAAAAAACGCCGACGTCTGTGAAGCAGGCTCGATCTCGACATCGATGCGACCATTTTCCGCATCGACCTGGGGATTGAGCCCTGCAACGGGCACCCAGGTGCTGAGGTCCAAACTTCTCTCCAAAAAGAGACGCAGTTTGAATCGTCCAGATTCAGCATCCTTGGGCAAGAGCACCGTTTTCAACGCCAAAGTCTCCAGGGCAGCCTCATTGAGCAATCCAGCTCCCGCAGCGTTTTCATGAAGTAAGGTGCGTAGAGCGGAGGAATCGACCAGCGGATCAAATCCCAACATCGCCATACGGATCTCGGCGGCATTGCTCACCCCATCATGATCGTCGTCTGCGTCAGGCGATAAGCAAAGTCCGGTGAGATTGACCGTAAAATCCTGCGCATCCTCGGCATTGCTGGCAACGTGCATGACAGTCTGCTTAGAACCCGCGACCGAAGGATGAAAACGAATGCTAAAGCTCTCCTGTCCGCCTAGCAAAACCGTGCCGGGCTGAGGGGCAATGCTCACTTCAAAATCAGCTGCATCAGGCCCTGAAAAAGTGATTCCCTCCAAGGTCAGATCATTGCCACCGAGATTCTTGACGATAAAATTCAGAACAGAATGTTCGTTAGGCAAAGACGGGGCAAACACGCATGTCGATGTCCCACTCTCCAAGACCGATCCAGCAGGTTGTTCGATCACAATCTCCGGCACTGTGGGGTCGCCCATCAGGCGGAGTAGCCCTCCCCAGCCAGCGACTAAAATCTTGCCATCTTTCTGCACGGCCACCGCATCCAGATGCGATTGGTTTTCCAGCACCAGCTTACCTGTGCCATTAAAGCTTTCGTCCAGAGACCCATCGACATTCACTCGAAGGATCGCTCCTTGGGTAGCTACATAGGTATTGCCGGTGCTGACGGCCAGCAGAACCTTCCCATTATGTTGGACGGCGATGTCATGTACTTCATTGTAAGTGCCAGCGGCCGTTAACCATACAGGTTCACCACCATGGAAGGACTCATCTGGCTGACCATTGGAGAGCAAGCGCGTCAAGCCAATGCTTTGGTTGTAGCTGCTCTGCTTATTCATCGCCACACACCAGACTTTTTCATCCCCTGCATCAGCGAGCAACCCACCTATGATTTGTCCGGTCGTGAAAGTCACAGCTTCGTAATCGAGATCCAACCTTCCGTCTGGAAGAAAACCATGAAGGTATGCGGAAGGGCTCGTTGCCAGTAAAACACCGCCGTCCTGCCGGTTTAGCATTTGATAAGCCACCTGCTCGTAGCGCAACGGGGTGAGGGAATAGCCCTGACTATCATTGAACGTTGGGTCCGCCTGCCCGTCGGTCGCGAATCGGCAGAGACCACCATAGCGGTAGGTGGAACCCGAGGTGGTGCCCGCGACGATTAGAGACTGGTCCTTTCTCAGCAGCATGCTGCTCGCGGTCATCCCGTCTGTTTGAGGGTTTATCGCCTGCCCTAAATGCCCGTAGGCTAGATCTTCTTCGCCATTCGAAAGGAACCGATAGCCACCCAACCCTTCCACCCCATCTTTAGAAACTTTGCCTCCCACCACAATCTTCCCATCGCTCTGAAGGGCGATTCCTGCCAAGCTCCCGTCGTAATAACTGCGGGTGCGGCCATCCGTGCTGAAGTCCCGATCTAACTGACCGCCTTGGAGCAGGCGAAGAATCCCGATGCGGCTGCCATTTTGCCCCGCCACAAGAATTTTGCCATCGGACTGGAGGATCAGATGATAAGACGGTTCGAGATAATACCCCACATCATCCAGAGGTAGAACATTTCCGTTATTGAATGTCGGATCCAGATCCGCTGGAACTGCTAGGCAAGGCTCACTAAGGATTAGTGCGATGAAAATCGGAAGAAACGAATAGCAGGCAGATTGGCAGCAAACCATAAGAATAATACTTGAAACAAGGCAGAGTATTTGCAAGTAACGCCCTCGAATTTGGCAAGCATTTCATGCAGGTCACCGCTAAGCCTTCCTGAGCGGATGGAACCTAGATGGATCGCACAAGGGCCGCTCATTTTGTATTTCACTCAGTCGCCCTTTCATTCTTGCCTTTATGGAAGCTTTTTCGTAAAACGCAGCTCCCCCCACTTGTCGTGAATCCCGTTCACCTCATCCTCAGCGTGTTTGGCTGCGCGATGTTTCTCGTGTCGGAGGTCCATGTTCATGCGGCGAACCTACCCGCACGGCCTGCGGCTGAGCTACGCACCACCGGCCCCGCAGACCATCTCTCGGTGCCACTGGCGCTGAGTTATCATCAGGTGGTTCTGGAAAAACGCTCCGGCTCAGGCTGGCGCCCCCTTTCGGTGCTTTATCCACGCACGCTGAGCCGTGAACAGATGCGGGATGTTCACTTTGTCTTACCCAGCGGACTGAGTCCTGAAGATGTGCGGGTTCTCGGCTATCGAAATCCGAAGTTCCCCTCCCGCTTCGCCTATGGCAAACAGGCCTTCTCCCGCTACGAAGTGACGGCGGAAACTGCGGCCCACCCGCCCCTGGATCGACTGAGATCCCAGAAAGCGGCCCCCGTCCCATCCAGCGCAGTCTCACCTCCCTCGCTAAAAGCCAACTCCCTCTGGCATCTGGCAGGCGAGACCCTGCTCGTCTATCACCATCATCGCGGCCTGCAGGTGGTGGATTTAAAAGATCCTGACAACCCGCTGAAACTCGGCACCCTTCGTCTGCCCGTGGTGGGGGAAAAGCTGTGGGCGCTGAATGAGGCGGGCACCGAAGTGATGTTGCTCGGTCGCTCGATTGCAAAGGAGCGCCAGGGCAGCATCCTGCTCTACCTCCTGAAGATCACCAATGGCCTTCCCGAAATCGTCAAGGAACTCACCATCCCTGGCCGACTCACCGACAGCCGATTCATCGGCCCACATTTGCATGTGCTGAGCCAATCCAAGAAAGCCGGACAGGGCCTGCGCACGTTGCTCACCCGTTTGGATCTTAGCCAACCGCCCAATCCGACCCGTCTGAGCGACATGGTGTTCTCCGGTGGAGGCGCCGTTTTCCAGACGCAGGACACCCACCTGATGGTCCGGGTGAAGGAGGGCAGTCAAGTCCGTCTGCATGAAGTGCCTGTCAGCTCAGCCGCAGGCCAGTCCGTGGATCAACCTCAGTTCCGCTCCGCCACCCAGGTGCTGGGCTATGACGTGCGCATCAGAGGCCAGGACCTGATCCTCAAGCATGCAACCGAGGCGCAGGTGGCACAGGTGACTTTACCGCTGGGCTGGCGGACCGACCGCGTCATCCCCAGCAGCGATATTCTTTTGCAGGTGGAGGATGGCTTGGCCCCCGGGTCCCAAGCACGGGTGCGGGTGACGCCGATCACCGCCCCTGATATGCTGCTTCAGGAATTACCCCTTGGCCCAGGGCGCGTGGTGGGTATGACCCAGCAGGATGATGAAGTCTTCATTGCCCAATGGGTGCCCGCCAGCCTGGAAGGTGAAGCGGAAACGCGCCTGCTGACCTGGACCCTGAATCTCAGTGATCCCTCCGCCATCAAGCTCCACCCGCCGATTGAGCAGCGGCTCAAGGGACTGGATGAATGGGATGTGGATCTCTCCGCCGTCCAACCTCTCCGACTGCATCGGGAGACCCTGCTCTGGTTCATCCCCGCGCGGCATCACCCCAGCCTCTGGTGGAGCAGCCCCATCGCCGTGGCCGCCGCCCAGCCTTCCGCCCAGGATCTCATCCCAGCATCATCCGCTGTCATGGTGCTGTGCCCCGTCCACCTCACCAAAACCGGCCTCAGTCCTGAAGAACCTCAAATTCTGCGCATCCGAGGCCGCGTGCTGCATACCTCGAGAGCGATCAGCCAGGAGGGCTTTATCTTCTTCAGCCATGATTCCGCAGGTGCCGCCTCAGGCTCCGATCTCGGGCCTCCATCGCGTGTTCCTTGGCGGCCCCAGCCGGGGGAGATCAGCTCCTGGCTTCACGTGGTGGACTGCCGCAGCGGAGCCCCCTTGTTGAGGGACCCTGTCTCGATCCCTGGCCAATTGCTCAGTGTGACCGATATCGATGATCAAGGTGCGGTCGTGCTCACGGAGACGGAGCTTTCCCTACGGCGAGACAGCCCCCCTGCTCGCGTCATTCAGGCGAGCGGCTATGATGGAGTTTCCGTCCGTCAGTTTGATAACTACATCACCGGCACCACCGCCTCCTCAGCCGCAGCCGCCCAGGATGATCGCTTGTATCTCACGCGGGAGACCGGACGTGCTGCTGTCGTCGTCGTCCGCTATGCCAAAAGCAGCGGCAAGCTCAGCCAAGCCGCCACGTGGAACACGAATGCCCCTCCGACCTTGCTTCATGCGGCCCGAGGGCACCTCGTCGCCAGCAGCCCCGGAAATCTGGAGCTGGCTTTCGCCGATGCAGAAGCGGGCAAGCTGACATCGATCGCCTCCTACGATACCCCGGCCAGCCTCTGGCTCCAGGTGGATCGCACCGCCTTCACCGAAGGCCTGGATCTTTGGATTCCCGCCGGAGACTATGGCGTGGAGTTTCTACAGAAGCAGGGTGCGTCAGATCAGTGAACGCCTTTCAGCGTGATTTTACCCTCCCGCCGTGATCTGGACGATCTCGATCACATCCCCCTCATTCACCTGAGCGGAGCTGATCTCCTTGGGCAGCAGCGCCATCTGATTCAGCTCAACCACCACAGGTTTACCCGCCATGCCCAGGCTTTCCAGCAGAACCGTCAGTGGCTGGCTGGCGGAGAGTTCATGTTTCTGGCCATTGAGGGTAATCGTCATGATCGAGGAACTGGATACTGAAAACTGAATACCGAACACTGAAGACTGCTGCATCAAGCCGCCAAAGCGCCTTCGGTGAGAATCGCCGGGTCCCAGTCCTTCCAGACGGCGTCGAGCCCTTGTTTCTGCAACATCTCGGCCACTTCAGCCGGACTGCGTTCATCGGCGATTCCAAACTGGCCTTCGGCCCTTGCGTCTTCGGTCTTGGCTTCGAGTTCCACTCGGCGCCCGCGCACTGTCTGGTGGAGGTCATCTTGACCGGCTCCGGTGTAGCCGCCGGGTTCAGTATGACTGCCAGCGCTCATGGTGGTGATGCCCAGCGGAGCCAAGGCATCGCGGAGGGAGGCTGGCTCGCGGGTGCTGAGCACGATGCCCACCTCAGGGAAAGTCAGGCGAAAGGCGCAGATGGTCTGCACCAGTGCCCAGTCGGGGAAACCGGTCAGCGGTTGAAAGCCCCCGGCAGCGGGACGCAGGCGTGGAAAGGCGACGGTGAAACTGGACTTCCAACAGTGCTTGTAGAGATGCTCCAGATGCGCGGCCAGACGCAGCGCTTCCAGTCGCCAGTCGCTGAGGCCAAACAAAGCGCCGATGCCGATGCGGCGGAATCCGCCTTCATAGCCACGCTCGGGGCAGGCCAGACGCCAGTCGAAGTCCTTCTTCGGCCCAGCGGTGTGCATGTCCGTATACATGGCGCGGTCATAGGTCTCGTGATAGACGACCAACCCCTCGGCTCCGGCCTTCACCATGCGCTCGTATTCCGGAGCCTCCATGGGGCCGACCTCGATGCCGATGGTGGGCACGAAGTCACGGATGGCGCGGATGCATTCCTCCAGATACCCCTCGCTGACGAAGCGAGGATGCTCTCCGGCCACTAACAAGATATTACGAAAACCCAGCTCCGTGAGATGGCGTGCCTCGCGCACCACTTGATCCACTGTCAGGGTCACCCGCATGATGCTGGTGTTATCCCGGGAGAAACCGCAGTAGGAGCAGTTGTTCACGCATTCGTTGGACACATACAGCGGGGCAAACAGGCGCATCGTGCGGCCGAAATTCCGCCGCGTGATCAGGCGGGACTCCCGCGCCATGGCCTCAAGTTGCGAGGGCGACTTCGTCTCCAGCAGGCTCCAAAACCTCTCCATCAGGGGCGACTTGCGCTCTGGGAGGGCATCGAGGGCGGGAATAAAGGAAGTCTGCATGGGCATGAAAGGGGGAAAATGGATATACGCCGCTGCGGCCTGGGTGCAACCCGCCGAACGCAGGGAAATGCACCCTGATACCCAAGTGACATTGAAATGAAAGGGGTGGAGTCAGCACGCTTTGTGATTTCCAGCAGATTCAAGGAAGCCAGCAGATTAGAAGATTATGGCAAACGGTTTGCCATAATCTGCTGGCCTCTCCGAATCTGAGGGAGAACATCGGGGCTTTCACAAAGGATGAGGAGCAGGCGCAACCTTCCCCAACGAGGTCGCCCACACTTCTCCCCATAGTGTGGATTCGAACGATGTGCCCTTTCCCCGGGGGGAACATCCGTATCCATGTCACCAGCATTGGGTGCCTTGTGCGCTCTCGTCGGGCTTTTGTGGAACTTTTTTGAAATGCCCGTAAATCCCTGCGTTTAATTCCTCCCCCCCACCCTGTTAAACATGCCCTCCACCACCCTGAAAAAAACCGCCTTGGTAGCGGCCACCGCAGGCCTGCTCGGTCTGCCTGCGCTGGCGCTCCACGAAAAGAACGCCGGCCCAACCGAAGTTGAGATCAAATTCAACCTGCCACCACCCGAGCCGCTTTCCCCCGAAGAAGCGCTGAAGACCTTCAAGGTCGAGAAGGGATTCAAGATCGAACTCGTCGCCGCCGAGCCGATGATCGAGGCTCCCATTGCTGTGAGTTTCGATGACCAGGGCCGCCTGTATGTGGTGGAGATGCGCGGCTACATGCGCGACAAGGAAGGCACCACCGAGGGTGAGGCGACTGGCCGCATCAAGCTGCTGGAAGATACTGATGGCGATGGCCGCATGGATAAGGACACCGTCTTCGTGGATGAGTTGGTGATGCCACGCTCGGTGATGGCCGTGAATGGCGGTGCTTTGGTCGCCGTGCCGCCTAACCTATTTTTCTACAAGGACAGCGATGGCGATGGCAAAGCCGATGTGAAAGAAGTGATCGCCACCGACTATGGCACCGCCGGAGGACAACCTGAGCACATGGCCAATACCCCGACCTGGGCCATGGATAACAGCATCTGGAGCGCTGGATACGCCACCCGCTTCCGCCTGCGCGGTGGAGTGTGGCTGAAGGACAGCGGCCTGGGTCGCGGTCAGTATGGCCTGTGCCAGGACGATCAAGGCCGTCTCTATTTCAACTACAACTCCGATCTCCTGCGCTGCGATCTGCTGCCGACGGAAGCCTTTGGCCGCAATCCCCTGCTGCGCAATGCCACCTCCATCAACTTCCAGGTGGCCAAGGATCAAACCGTCTGGCCAAGCCACCCAACCCCAGGCGTGAACCGTGGTTACGACCCCAAATCCCTGCGCGAAGACGGCACCCTGACCAAGGCCACCGCCACCTGCGGAGCGCTGATCTATCGCGGTGAAGCCTACCCCGCCAGCCACTACGGCAATGCCTTCATTCCCGAGCCATCCGCCAACATCGTGAAGCGCATGATCCTCACTGAGAAGGACGGCAGCCTGAGCGCTAAAAACGCCGTGGAAGGCACCGAATTCCTCACCTCCACCGATGAGCGTTTCCGCCCCGTGCAGGCGGTGAATGCCCCCGATGGCGTGGTTTACATCGTCGACATGTATCGCGGCATCATCCAGCACAGCAGCTTCCTCACCCACTACCTCATTGCAAACATTGAGGCTCGCAAGCTGGACCAGCCCTTTGATCAAGGCCGCATCTGGCGCATCGTGCCGGAGGGTAAAACCCTACCCGCAGGCACCAAGATCGCCACTGACACCGCCGGTCGCATCGCCCAGCTCAGCCACGCCAATGGCTGGGTGCGTGACACGGCCCAGCGCCTGCTTGTCGAGTCTAGTGATGCCAAAGCAGCCCCTGCCCTGGCTGAATTGGTGCAATCCACCGAGGCCAAGCCTCTGGCCCGCCTGCACGCTCTCTGGACGCTGGATGGCCTGGGCATGCTGACGCCGGATGTTCTCCGTGGCGCTCTGAAAGACAGCGATGTCTCCCTGAAAGCCGCGGCTGTGCGTCTGGCTGGCCGCGACCTCGCGCCCGAACTGCTGGCCATGACGGGTGAAAAAGCCGTGCTGGTGCAGGCCCAACTGGCCATCAAACTGACCTCCTTCAACCTCCCCGATGCCGATGCGGCGACAGCCAAACTTCTAGCGTTGGGCGGTGGCAAAAATGCGCTCGTGGCGGAAGGTGCCATGACCGGTCTGCGTGGCCGTGAAGCCGCCTTTGCTGGACTGCTGACCGCTGAAACCAATGCCGAAACCGAAGCCAACACCACCCCAGTCTTTGGCCTGCTGGGAAATCTCATCGCCTCCGCGAACAAGGCCCAACTCTTCGAAGAAGCCCTGGCCGTCGCCGCTGCCCAGCCCAAAGGCAGCAGTGTGCAGCGTAACTTCATCAAGGCCCTCTCCACCACCGGCAGCGGTAAGAACGCCGTCAAACCGAAGCTGCTCTGGCTGGACAAGGAACCTGAGTCCCTAGCCACGCTGAAAAAAGCTGCCACCAAGACCGGTATCACCAACATTGCCGCTATCGAATCCCGCCTCGCCTGGGTTGGTAAAAAAGGTGCCCCACCACCGCCGAAGATCGTCCCTCTGACAGAAGCTCAGCAGGCCCGGTTTGAGAAAGGCAAGATCATCTACGCCGGACTCTGCGCCGCCTGCCATCAGCCGCATGGTTTTGGCCTGGATGGTCTGGCTCCGCCGCTGGTGGATAGCGAGTGGGTGCTGGGCAAGCCGGATGTGCCCGCACGCATCGTCCTGCACGGCCTGGGAGGCCCGGTAAAAGTCTCTGGCCGCACCTGGAATCTCTCCATGCCACCGCTGCCGCACCTCACCGATGAAGACATCGCCAGCGTGCTCACCTACCTGCGCCGTGAATGGGAACACAACGCCTCCCCTGTAGAGCCGAAAACCATCACCGAACTGCGCGCCCAATACAAAGAAAAGGCTGGCATGTGGACCGCTGAAGAGCTGAATCCGCCGAAGAAGAAGTAAGTCTTTCCTTCGCCAGAACGACCTTTATCCCACGGGTCCCGGTTGCCGCCGGGACCCGTTTTTGTTGGGGGTCTCGGGAGGGAATTTCGGAGGGTGAAATCACACTCCCCCTCTCCCCAGCCCTTTCGCTGCGCGGGTTTCCCCCCACTTCGCGGGGCGAGGGAGGACGCCGTTAGGTCTTCAATGCAGCAGACCAATTGATTGTTCCCTCGCCCCTCTGGGGGCAGGGTTAGGGTGAGGAGGCCCTGAGGGTCTCATTTTACCCGTTAATTTTCACGCTCGCCTCAGCCCCTCATCCGAAGTTCCTCCAGCATCGGATTCCCCGAAAAACGCAGAAGGCTTTTGCATCGCCTATCCGCCTGCGGCATGAAGAGAGGCACTCCCTTCATGAAACCTCTCCTCGACACTCTCCGCGCTGGCACTGGCTACCTGGAGAAGCATGGCGTCGAGGAAGCCCGACTGAACATGGAGCACCTGCTCGCCCATGTGCTTGGGTGCCGTCGCCTGGACCTGTATCTGCGCTTTGGCGAGGCCCTGCATGAAACCGATCTGGAGAAACTGCGCGGCCTCACCAAACGCCGGGCGGAGGGGGAGCCGCTGCAGCACCTGCTCGGCACCGTGGATTTCCTCGGCCTGGAATTGGTCAGCGACCACCGCGCCCTCATCCCCCGGCCTGAGACGGAGTATCTCTGCGATTTGCTGATCAAACGCTATGGCAAGGCCCCACCTGCGCGGGTGCTGGACATGGCCACCGGGTCCGGCTGCATCGGCCTCAGCCTCGCCACCGCCTGGCCGGAGAGTCAAGTCGTCCTGGCGGACATCTCGGAGGAAGCCCTGGACCTCACCCGCTTGAATACCGAGCGTCTGGGCCTGACCCGCGTGCAGATCCTACGCAGCGATCTCTTCGAAAAAATCACCGGCAGCTTCGATCTCATCGTCACCAACCTGCCTTACATCCCGTGCGGAGAGATCCCCGCCCTCAGCCGTGAGGTGCAGCGCGACCCCATCCTGGCGCTGGATGGCGGACCGGATGGCCTGGACATCGTCCGGCGTTTTTTAACCGATGCGCCCGCCCATTTGCCCCCATCTGGTTGGGTAGCTTTGGAAGTGGGACATGATCAAGGCCACGCCACCGCTGAGCATGCTCAAAGCCTCGGTTTTCATCAGGCCGAAGTGCGTGCCGACTTGGCCGGAATCGAGCGTTTTGTCTTCGCCAAAAGGCCTTTGAGCGAATAGCCAAAATTTTTGTCAGAAAAGTGTAACCAGTATTTCTGGATGCGGTAATGCCATGTGTCTGCGGGGTCTGTCGCTCGGGACAAGCTTTCACGGTGCTTGTTCTGGCGACAGGTCTCGTGGGCGTCGCTTTTGAGAGAGGTCACGAAAAGAGGCTCATCTTAGCGCTTGCACCCACGCCACCGCGACGCACTTAGACGGGCAACATGGAAAAGCTCATCGTTCACGGCGGCGCACCGCTCAAAGGCCGGGTCAATATCAGCGGCAGCAAGAACTCCTCCCTGCCCATCCTCGCAGCCACGCTACTGACCAAAGACACCTGCACCATCCGTCGTGTGCCTGACCTGAGTGACACCAACTACATGGTCCGCATCCTGGGCGAGCTCGGAGCTGAGGTGGAGCGAGCCAGCGGCGTGGTGGTGGTGAAGGCGGAGAAGATCAAATCCGTGGCCCCCTATGACCTCGTGCGGAAGATGCGCGCCAGCATCTGCGTCCTCGGCCCTTTGACCGGTCGTTTGAAAAAATGCGTCGTCTCCCTGCCCGGGGGCTGCGTCATCGGTGATCGCCCCGTGGATCTGCACTTGAAGGGTCTGGAGGCCCTTGGAGCCCAGATCACCGTGGATGGAGGTGACATCACCGTGAACGCCAAAAAAGGCTTCAAAGGTGGCCCGATGAACCTCATGGGCAAACATGGCTCCACCGTGCTCGGCACGGATAACGTCATGATGGCCGCCACCCTGGCCAAAGGCACCACCATCATCGAAGGCGCCGCAGCGGAGCCCGAGGTGGAAGACCTGGCCAATTTCCTCATCAAGATGGGCGCCAAGATCGAAGGCGCAGGCACCAACCGCATCGTCATCGAAGGCGTGAAGGAATTGCACGGGGCCGAGCACACCGTCATCCCCGACCGTATCGAGGCCGGCACCTTCCTCTGCGCTGGAGCCATGATTGGCGAAGGCATCACGCTGAAGCGTGTCATGCCTGAGCACATGAAAGAGATCACAGGAGCTCTGAAAAAATGCGGTTTCCCCATCGAGATCGGCAAGGACAGCATCAGCATCGCGCCAAACCCCAAGGCCAAGGGGTTTGACCTCACCACGCTCTGCTACCCCGGTTTCCCCACCGACATGCAGGCCCAGTTCTGCGCGCTCGCCTGCGCCATTGATGACGTCAGCACCATCACCGAGACCATCTTCCCCCAGCGCTTCATGCACGTGGCTGAGATGAAGCGGATGGGAGCCAACATCGACCTCCAAGGTGCCACCGCCCGCATCCGTGGGGGTCACGCCATCAAAGGCGCCCCCGTCATGGCCAGTGACCTCCGCGCCTCCGCAGCACTCGTGTTGGCCGGTCTCATCGCCAGTGGCAAAACAGAGGTCAACCGCCTCTACCACATCGACCGCGGTTATGAGCACCTCGACGACAAGCTCGCCACCCTCGGAGCCCAGTTGGAGCGCGTGAAGGAATAACGTCCAAACCATTCGAGCCTAGAATATCTTTGGCTCGAATGGTTATGCACAGTCAGTTCTCTGAAATGCACCAAAGGCAGAACAAGGCGGCGTGACCAGACAGCCAGAACACGTCACTTCACTTTCGGGTTGACCTTCCAGATGCCGACGTTTTTAAACAAAGCGCTGTCACCACGTGCGACGACACCGATGCGGCCCTTGGGGGCCAGGAAACGTTCGTGCCGACCTTCGACGGTTTGTTGGCCATCCACAACGGCGCGGCAGTGGTCGCCAGAGACCTCGATAACGATGCTGTGCCATTGATCCGCAGCCAGCGGCTCTTTCAGGGAGGCGAGCACTTCACGGCGGGTGGTTTTAGAAATCCCGCTCATCTTGTGCAGCTCGATGGAGGTCGGGGTGACGATGATGCGGCCCTGGTGATTGTTGGGCTGGCCGTTGTCGCGGAAAACGAAGCCCACATGCGCGGCCGAGTTGATCTGAAACTCCCCCTTCATGACGAAATCTCCCTGCTCGGAGACATACTCACACACGGCTTCATGGCCATTCGGCCGCTTTTCTGAGGGAGCTTCCTCAGTGGCGCGCACCGCACCCTCAGCAATCTCCCACTTGCCGATGCCAGCCTGCCACTTCGTTTGGCCCTTGGCCAGGGAGGCCGGGTCATTGAAGGGCTGCCAAGTCACCAGCTCCCCCACGGTCACGGTGGTGGTGACGGGTGCGGTGGCTTCCTCCGCCATGAGGGGAAGGGTCAAACCAACGGTGGCGAAACTGAGAACAAAGGCGCGGCGAAGCATGGGGGTCGAAGGTGGAGACAGTCGTGGGTGGGATGAAAAAAACGGCTGGCAGATGGATCATCTGCCAGCCGCATGAGTGTTAACGTGAAGAATGGGTAAAACGATCAATCTTCTCCGCTGGCGGCGAGCTGGGCGATGACGCTCAGGTCCTCCAGGGTGGTGGTGTCACCTTTGATCACTTCACCGGCGGCGATCTGTTTCAGCAGGCGACGCATGATCTTGCCGGAACGGGTTTTCGGCAGGGCGGCGGCGAAGCGGCCTTCATCTGGCGTGGCCACAGGGCCGATGACCTTGCGCACGTGTTTTTTCAGTTCATCCGCCAGTTCGCGACCGGTGGCGACCCCTTCCTTCACGGTGACAAAGCAGACCACGCCCTGACCTTTCATCTCATCGGGGCGCCCCACCACCGCAGCCTCAGCCACAGCAGGGTGAGAGACGAGGGCGCTCTCCACCTCGGCAGTGCCCAGGCGGTGACCAGCCACGTTGAGCACGTCGTCGATACGGCCGATGATCCAGATGTAGCCATCCTTGTCCTTACGGGCTCCGTCACCAGCGAAATACCAGCCGTCAAATTCACTCCAGTAGGTTTCCTGGTAGCGCTTCTTATCTCCCCAAATGCCACGCAGCATGGAAGGCCACGGCTTGCGGATGACCAGCTTGCCCTGTTCGTCCTTACCCACTTCCTTGCCGAGGTCGTCCACGATGGCCACATCCACGCCGAAGAAGGGCAGGGTCGCGGTGCCGGGCTTGGTCGGAGTGGCCCCAGGGATCGGGGTGATCATGTGACCGCCGGTTTCTGTCTGCCACCAGGTATCCACGATGGGGCACTTACCACCACCTACCTGAGTGTGATACCACATCCAGGCTTCGGGGTTGATCGGTTCACCCACGGTGCCGAGCAGGCGCAGGCTGCTGAGGTCATGCTTCTTCAGCCACTCATCACCCCATTTCATGAAGGCGCGGATGGCGGTCGGTGCAGTGTAAAAGACGGAGACGGCGTATTCCTCGATGATACGCCAGAAGCGGTCATTCTCCGGCCAGTTCGGCGCCCCTTCATACATGAGGGAGGTGGCGCCCAGAGCCAGCGGGCCATAGACGAGGTAGCTGTGGCCGGTGACCCAGCCGACATCCGCCGTGCACCAATAGACATCGTCAGCCCGCAGGTCGAAGACGTATTTACAGGTCATCTGCGCGTGCAGCAGGTAGCCTGCTGTGCTGTGCAGGATGCCCTTGGGCTTACCGGTGCTGCCACTGGTGTAGAGGATGAACAGAGGCGACTCAGAATCCATGGAGGCCGCAGGGCAGTGGGCATCCACATACTCCAGCTCACGGTGCCACCACACATCGCGACCTTCCTCGATATGCACGTCCTGACCGGTGCGGCGGAAGACGATCACGGTTTCCACTGCAGTTTCTCCGCTCTTCAGCGCATCATCCACATTCTTTTTCAGAGGCACCACCGCCCCGCGGCGGTAGCCACCATCCGAGGTGATGATGATCTTAGCCCCGCAGTCCAGCACGCGGTCCTTGATGCTGTCTGCGCTGAAGCCGCCGAAGACGACGCTGTGCACCGCGCCGATGCGGGTGCAGGCCAGCATGGCGATGGCAGCCTCAGGGATCATCGGCAGGTAGATCATCACGCGATCACCTTTTTTGACCTTGTTGCGCTTCAGCACATTGGCGAAGCGGCAGACTTCACGGTGAAGCTGCTGATAGGTCAGCACACGCTTCTCACCGGGTTCGCCTTCCCAGATCAGGGCGGCCTTCGTTTTGTTAGGCCCGCTCAGGTGGCGGTCCAGGCAGTTTTCACTGACGTTCAGCTTGCCACCCAGGAACCACTTGGCATTCGGGCACTTCCATTCCATCACCTTGGTGAAGGGCTTTTGCCAAGTCAGTTCCTTCGCTTCGCGGCCAAAGAACTTATCCGGCTGCTTGATGGATTCCTCATACATCCGGCGATACTCCGCCATGCTGCCGATACGGGCCTTTTTGGAAAATTCTGCGCTCGGCTTGAAGACGCGGTTTTCAGTCAAGATCGCCTTGCTTTGAGGGGCAGACTTCTTAGCAGCTTTCTTGGGGGCAGGTTTGGCGGCTTTCTTCTTGCTCATGGGTGGGTTTAAAAAACGAGGACGGATTTAACGCAGGAAAATCCAGGCTACATGCAGCAATCGTGCGCTGGCAATGCTGGAGTGCGATAATTCTCCATGTTTCTGAGCCGGAAACCCTGTAATGATGAGGCTTCTTTGACCTAAGCTTTAGGAAAACGTGGCTAATCGCCATCTCGATCTGCAGAGCCAGGCCTCACAAGGGACTCTTGCGGATTTCAAAACCGAGTCTAACCTGCCGCCCCCTTTTTCCGGGGACATCCGAAAATCCAACCATCCCTTAGATCACCCTAGCCATGAGCAACCTCAAACACGTCGCGGTCGTCGGCGCCACCGGAGCGGTGGGAGTGGAAATGCTTCGCTGCCTGGAGCAGCGGAATTTCCCCGTCGGCCAGCTCACCCTTCTCGCCAGTGCCCGCAGTGCTGGAAAGAAGATGAAATTCAAAGGTGAGGACGTGACCATTAAGGAACTCACTCCAGACAGCTTTGCCGGGGTGGACATCGCGCTGTTCAGTGCCGGTGGAGGCATCTCACGCGACTTCGCGCCCCATGCGGTGAAGGCTGGGGCTGTGGTGGTGGATAACTCCTCCTTTTTCCGCCAGGACCCGACGGTGCCGCTCGTGGTGCCAGAGATCAATGCCGCTGACGTGAAGAACCATCAGGGTATCATCGCCAATCCGAACTGCACCACCGCCATCTCCCTCATGGCGTTGTATCCGCTGCATCAGGCCTTTGGTGTGAAGCGCATCTTTGCCTCCAGCTATCAGGCCGTGTCCGGCACTGGAGCGCAGGCCATCGAAGAACTGGCGAAGCAATCCCGCGAATGGGCCGCTGAAAACCGCGCCTGGGATGCTGCCAAGCTGTCCTCCAAGCCGCACGTCTATCCTCACCAGATCGCCTTCAACGCCATCCCGCACGTGGATTCCTTCCTCGACACGGGTTACACGAAGGAAGAGATGAAGATGGAAAACGAAGGTCGGAAGATCATGCATCATCCGGACTTCCGCGCCTCCGTCACCTGCGTGCGCATCCCTGTCTTCCGCAGCCACAGCATCTCCATCAGCGCCGAGTTTGAAAAGCCTGTCGATCTGGCGAAAGCCCGCGAGGTACTGGCTCAGGCTCCAGGCCTGGACGTGCTGGATGATCCGGCGAACAAAGTGTATCCCCTGGCTCTGGACATCGCCGGTCGTGACAACTGCGCCGTCGGTCGTCTGCGCATCGACTGCGCTCTGGACAACGGCCTCAGCTTCTGGGTGGTGGGTGATCAGCTCCTGAAGGGAGCGGCTCTCAATGCCGTGCAGATCGCCGAGTGCTTGGTGTAATCAGCTTCAAGTCATCAACTGAACGAGCGCGCAAGATGAGAGTCTTGCGCGCTTTTTTGTTCCCCTCAATCGCCTTACAATTGAGCTTCCGATCGAATCGTAACCTAGCGACTTCCTAAACCGCGAAGTACCTGAAGCGTGAAAGCAGCTTTGTTAAGAGTATAGAAATGGATCCCGGCGACATTATGATCGAGAAGATCGGTACATTGCATCACTGCATGATGAATCCCCACCTGCTGAAAGCAGTCCGTATCGTCTCCCGCACGCTGAAAAGCCCGTAATAGCTTAGCTGGATAACGTGAACCTGCCGCGAGCTCGGCCATCCGCGACAAACTGTTTTTTTGAGTAAGGGGCAGGATACCCGCAAGAATCGGAATTCGTATGTCAGCCAACTCACAACGTGCGCGAAAATCGTGAAAATCATGATTATCAAAGAAGACCTGCGTGCACATCCAGTCCGCGCCGACATCCACCTTGGCTTTCAGGTAGTCCATTTCCAACATTCTGTTAGGCGTCGCAGGATGACCTTCTGGAAAACAAGCCACGCCGATCCCAAATCCTCGCGGGTCAGGATGCAAGCCCCGGTCATTAAAACGGCGGATGAAGCGAACAAGATCCGCCGCTGTCTGGAAGTCGCCACTCTGTGTCACCTGCGGAGATGGATCGCCGCGCAGGGCCAGCAGATTGCTGACACCCGCTGCGGCATAGGTTTCTAAGATCCCCATCATCTCCGCCTCCGTGTGCCCCACGGCCGTGAGATGAGGGATAGGATCGAAGACATCCGATTGGCCCAGTTCCTTCACCCAACTCTGGGTCCGATCACGCGTGCTGCCCCCCGCTCCATACGTCACGCTGACGAAGTCAGGACGCCAAGGAGCGAGCTGAAGCAACGAGTCCTGTAGATCCTTCACCGCCTCGGACGATCGAGGCGGGAAGAACTCAAAGGACAACGTCGGACGTCGAGCACGGGCAAAGATGTCTCGAATATGCATGATGGATCAGGCGCTGATAGGTTGGGCCACACGTAGCTGACGAGCGGCCTGGACCATGTGAATCAGAGAAGATTTCACTTCCTCCCAACCTCGCGTTTTCAGCCCACAGTCAGGATTCACCCAGAGCTGGGAACGAGGGATCACAGATTCAGCTTTGCGCATCAGCCTCACCATTTCCTCAACGGATGGCACCCGTGGCGAGTGGATGTCATACACGCCGGGTCCGATTTCATTGGGATACTTGAAGCCCACAAAGGCTTCAAGGAGTTCCATGTTCGAACGCGATGTTTCGATGGTGATCACATCGGCATCCATGGCGGCAATGGCTTCGATGATGTCATTGAACTCTGAATAACACATGTGGGTATGAATCTGGGTCTCATCCCGCACACCACTGGCGCAGAGGCGGAAAGACTCGACGGCCCAATCCAGGTAGGCGGACCAATCCCGCTGT
Source organism: Prosthecobacter debontii (assembly GCF_900167535.1). Taxonomy (NCBI): domain Bacteria; kingdom Pseudomonadati; phylum Verrucomicrobiota; class Verrucomicrobiia; order Verrucomicrobiales; family Verrucomicrobiaceae; genus Prosthecobacter; species Prosthecobacter debontii. Next base: position 369,791 of record NZ_FUYE01000001.1, on the reverse strand, counting down.
CTTAAAGGCAGTCCTTCACGGATGGCAGGCTCATCCACCTGGATCGCGGCGATGCCTGCGGTTTCTAGATCCAGCACTTCGTCTCGAATGGCCAAAGCGATTTGGCGAGTCGTTTCAGACCGCGGCTGATCGTCACGCACAAAGCTCCACTGCAAGATGGTGACAGGGCCAGTGAGCATCCCCTTCATGGGCCGCTTCGTTAATGATTGCGCATACTGTGACCAGCGAACGGTCATGGCAGCAGGTCGGCTGACGTCCCCGTAAATGATGGGGGGCTTCACATACCGTGAGCCATAGCTCTGCACCCACCCTTTTTGAGTGAAGACAAAGCCTTCTAACTGCTCGCCGAAGTATTCCACCATATCATTCCGCTCAAACTCTCCGTGCACGGGCATATCCATGCCAATCTCATCCTGAAAGGCCACACAGTGCTGGATCTCCTGCTGAAGGTAAACTTCATAGGCTTCAGTGCTGATCTCACCCTTTTTCCACTTGGCACGCATGGAGCGCACCTCCGCGGTTTGTGGAAAGGAGCCGATGGTCGTCGTCGGGAACTCTGGCAGCTTGAGTTTCGCCTGCTGAAGCTCACGCCTCTGAGCAAAGGAAGACTGACGCTGGGAGTCTTCCGGTTGCACTGCAGCCACACGATCCTTCACCTGTGGCTTGTGAATGCGCGTGCTTTTTCGTCGGGACAGGATGGCACGCTGGTTGTCTTGCAGCACCAGAGGAGGCGTCGTGCCCCGCAGCAGCCCGCTCAGAGCGACGACTTCCTCTAACTTTTGGTCGGCAAAGGCCATCCAGCTTTTCAGTTCAGCATCCAGCTTGGGCTCCAGCGCAAGAGAAATGGGGGCATGCTGGAGCGAGCAGGAAGGCGCCACCCAGAGACGCGCCGCCCCCAGTTTCGCCTGAGCCTTTTGCAGAAGCGTCAGCGAAGCCGAGAAGTCGTTCTTCCAAATGTTCCGCCCATCCACGACGCCTAACGACAAGGTCTTATGAGCCGGAAAGCGCGCCAGAGTTTCGTCCAAGTCTGCTTCCCCTCTCACGACATCCAAATGCAGAGCTTGAACGGGTAAAGCCAAGAATAAGGAGAGGTTTTCTTGTAAAGCACCGAAGTAGCTCGTCACCAGAATGTTCAGCCCCGGGGCCGATTGCGATAAACGCTGCCATGCCGTGAGCAGCGCATCACGCTGAACGGGACTCAGATCCAGACTAAAAATCGGTTCATCGATCTGAACCCACTCCACCCCAAGAGCCGCCAGCCGTTGCAGAATTTTCTCGTAAAGCTCCAGCAAACTCTCCAGAAGCACAAATCGATCAAAGTCTGGATTCTGCTCATCCTGAACCTTGCCTAACGAAAGATACGTCACCGGACCTGGCAACACCGGTTTGACCCGATAGCCCAAGGAAACGGCCTCCTGATACTCCCGAAACACCTTATCTCCCACGAGCTGGAACTTTGTCTCTGCACGGAATTCCGGCACGATGTAGTGATAGTTGGTATCAAACCACTTCGTCATCTCACAAGCAAACGCAGGCTGATGCGAGCAGCCCGAGGCACAGGGCTGCCCTTCTCCACGTGAGCCACGGGCCATAGAGAAAAGCACATCCAGATCTACTTCCCCGCCCTGCCAGCCGAATCTCGGTGGAACGTTGCCAATGAGGCATGAGAAATCGAGCATCTGATCATAAAAGCTGAAGTCATTGCATGGAATGAGATCCACTCCTGCCGCCTTTTGCTTCGCCCAGTTTTGGGATCGCAACTGTTGTCCAGTGGCCTCCAGTTCCTCACGGGAGAGCTTGCCATGCCAGTACGCCTCGGTGGCTTTTTTCAGTTCGCGTTGCTCCCCGATGCGTGGGTAGCCCAAGTTGTGTGTGTAAATATCGCTCATGGCGACCAGACAACTATCGTCACTCCCGATATAAACAATCCACAGAGTTTTGTGGATCATCATTCAAATGGTTTATGATAGTCTCATGCTCGAAGTCCGCCATCTCCAAGCTCTCATCGCCCTAGCCGAAACCGGAAACCTGTCCAAAGCAGGTCGGCGGCTTCACCTTTCTCAGCCTGCCCTTTCTCATCAGATCAAAGCCGTGGAGGAACATCTGGGGGTGGAACTTTTCCAACGTAAAAGCAGTCCCTTACGTCTCAGTGCCGCGGGTGAAAGATTGTTAGGCACGGCCTATGAAGTCGTCAAAAACATGCAACAATGCGAGCGGGATGTGGCGCGTATTGCCGAGGGCAAAGCGGGCCAACTGCGCATTGCCGTGGAGTGCCATTCCTGTTTCGACTGGCTGATGCCTGCGATGGATAGCTTCCGCGAAGCTTGGCCGGAGGTGGAGATGGATCTCGTTTCGGGCTTCCAACCCGACCCCACAGGTCTCTTGCTAGAAGACCAAGCGGATTTGGTCATCGTCTCCAAAGCGCCTCCGAGGCGAGATGTCGTTTATCACCCGCTGTTTCGTTATGAGGTGTTGGCTCTGCTTGCACGCAAACATCCTCTCACCCGCAAAGCTTTTCTGACCGCTCAAGACTTTGCCAAAGAAACCCTGATCACCTACCCCATCCCAGATGATCGTATTGATATCGTGCGCGAGGTTTTAGGCCCCGTGGGTGTGAATCCCATCCGGCGCACCGCGATGCTCACCATCGCGATTTTACAGCTCGTGGCGAGTCGTCGAGGGATCGCCGCCATGCCTTGCTGGGCCGTCATGCCCTACTTGGAGAAAGGTTATGTAGAAAGCCGCCCCGTGCGCAAACAAGGCCTTTATTCCAATCTCCATGCGGCGACTACCCGCAGCCTTGCTCAGACCGCTTATATGAAGGAGTTCATCACCGTCATGAAGCGGGTCAGCTTTGATTCGCTGAAACGCATCGCTCCCGTCAGCAGCGCCCCTTGAGCGAGCTTGTTAGCCCTTCTTGGCAAGATACAGCGAGGCAATGCCGAACGTCAGTCGAATGGATTTCACCGTCTTGAAGCCTGCCTCCAGAATCAGCTTCTCCATGGCCGCGCCAGAAGGAAACCGCTCCACGGAGCTGCACAGGTATTCATAAGCCGCACGCTCACCCGTGATCCAACCGGCAATCATGGGCATGATGCGTTTGAGATAAAACAGATACAGCGGGCGCACGACGGGCAGTGTCGGCAAAGAGAAGTCCAAGACAAACAAGCTTCCTTGACGTGCAATCACACGCTGCATCTCCCTCAAAGCACCCGGCCAAGAAGCCATGTTACGCAGCCCGAAAGCCACCGTCAGGGCATTGAAGGACTCACTCTGGAAAGGCAAATTCATGCCATCGGCAGCCACCAGCTGAGGGAAATCCAAAGCCTGTGACTCCCGCATCATCGGAATCGAAAAATCCGCCCCGAGCACGCGTGCCTGCGGGCACTGGCGCTGCAACTCCCGAGCGAGATCACCACTACCCGTGGCCAGATCTAAGATCATCTTGGGCTCACATTGAGCCACCAGACCTGCCGTTTTTTTTCGCCAAAGCACATCAATGCCGAGACTCAACACATGATTGGCCAGCATGTAACGGCGAGCGATCCCCGCGAAAGCTTTTTTGACATAACCAGCGTCCTGCATCGAAAAAAGACACCCCAACAAGTTGTTGAGGTGGTGCGCGCGAGAGGACTCGAACCTCCACGATGTTACTCACTAGAACCTGAATCTAGCGCGTCTACCAATTCCGCCACGCGCGCAAACGCCTTGGGTCGGGGTGCGGATGATCCATCACCGCCGAAAAATCTCAACTGAAAAAATGAGTTATTTTTAATTGAGTCCGTTCTGAGAAAAACGCAGGACGGAAAATCGATTACCAATTCTTGATCCACTTTTGGCTGGCATCCTTCACGGGCCCAGCGTTAAGCGTATCAATAGAACGTGCCGTGATGTTTTCTTCATCCTCACCGTAAGACCAGAGGTCGTAAGTTGGATTGACGGTATTCACACCTGCACCTGAGTTAGCTGGATTGGCCTTCTCATATTGAAAAGGTTTACCAAACCCATCCACCATGTAACCGCGATTGCTGGTGGACTCGTAAACGTAAATCTCTTTGGGCATGTCTGTGATCATGACATACTTAGACTCGTTTTCGTCAATTGAGCCGTTTGAACTCGCTGGGCCTGCGTCCACAGGAGGTTCTGCGATGGCGATGTTATCGTAGCCATCACCACTCAACACTTGGTAGAGCATTGCTGCAGCCCCCACCTCGTATGTTTTGTTGCCTACAGCGATGGTGTCACCCGCGTTTTGAGGCGTCGGATATTCACCAAATTCCGTCGAGTAGCGTTCGAGACCGCTCTTGATGGCGTTCATCGCCACGGTTGTGCGGCTCCGTGCCGCAGAGCGCTGCGCATAGGTAAATGCGCCGATCGTCAGAGCGAACAACAGCGCAATGATGGTGATGACGACCAGAAGTTCGACCACGGTGAAGCCCGCCTGAACAGGCTTCCGCATGTAAGTTTTCATAAGCTGGCTGGGGGATGGAGGGTTGGGGAGGACTAGGCTCCGCCGCTGAGGCCTTTGATCACCTCGATGAGCGGAAGGAACAGCGCCATAACGATAACACCGACTACGAGAGCCAGCATCACGATCATGAGAGGCTCAAGCATGGACGTGAGGGCCGAAACCGCATTGTCCACTTCATCTTCATACACATCGGCAATCTTCAGAAGCATCTCTGGGAGCTGACCGGTTTCTTCACCGACATCCACCATGGAGATCACCATCGGCGGGAAGACATTGCTGGACTCCAGAGGGGCTACCATGGATTCACCTTCTTTCACGGCGTCATGCACCTTGGTGATGGCGTCTGAAACGACGGTATTGCCAGCAGTTTCACGGGTGATGTTCAGGGCTTGCAGAATCGGGACACCGGAGGTGACCAGAGTGCCCAGAGTGCGGCTGAAACGAGAGATGGCGGTCTTCTTTTGCACGTCACCAAACAGAGGCAACTTGAGCTTCAGTTTATCAATGGCACGACGTCCACCAGCCGTAGCTGCATACAGCCTCCAACCGACCACGGTCACGACAACACCAGCGACGAGATAGAGGAAGTTATCTCCCATCCAGCGGCTGAAGCCGATCACCAGCTTGGTCAGCTCGGGGAGCTTGTTCTTATCACCCAGCATGTCTTCGAAGATCTTCTCGAAGCGAGGCACGATGACCAACATGAGGAAGACCATGATAGCCACGGCGATGAACATCACGATGATGGGGTAAACCATCGCGGCCACGATCTTGTTCTTCAGTTTCTGAGCTTTCTCTTGGTATTCAGCCAAGCGGTTGAGCACGATTTCAAGCACACCACCCAACTCACCCGCTTTCACCATGTTGATGTAAAGCTTGTTAAAAATCTTGGGATACTGAGACAGCGTCTCCGAGAAGGTGCTACCCGTCTGCACGTTATCAGCAATGGTCGTAACGGTGCTCTTCATGATCGGGTTCGGCTCTTGACGGGCCAACACGGTCAAACCACGAAGAAGGGGTAGACCCGAATCGATCAGAGTGGCCAACTGGCGGGTGAAAATCATCAGCACCTTGGCCTTCACCTTAGCATTGGCACCAGCCTTCACAGACTTGCCTTTGGGGGTGGTGGCCTTGGCGCGCTTTTTCACGGCTGCATCACCCCGACCTTCCTGGGCTACTTGAGTCGGGTAAAGCTGGCTCTGACGGAGGAGGTTGATGGCCTCGGCTTCGCTGGAGGCATCGAGTTCACCGGCGACTTCTTGACCGTTCTGATCGAGGGCGATGTAGTGGAACTTCGGCATAGAAAAGGGAGCGCTGCGGGGGGTTTAGAGCAATTTTGAGATTACCGGGTCTTGAGGCAGAATGTCCAACAAATAAATAATGTCAGGGCTGACAAACTGCCTTTGAGCCCCGGTTGAGATCAGGTGTATTTCAGCACCTCTTCAATGGTCGTTTCGCCATCGTAAATGTTGCGCAGGCCGTCTTCGCGTAGAGTTTGCATCCCCAGCTCGATGGCCTTTTGTTTCAGGGCGAGAGTCGGCGCTCTCTGGGTCACCAGGTCACGGATCGGATCGGTCACATCCAGCAGTTCGTAGATGCCTTTACGGCCTTTGTAACCGCTGCCACCGCACTTGTCACAGCCATTACCCGTGTAGAATTGTTTTCCACCAATGTCCGACTGCGACAGGTTGAGTTGGTTGAGGATGGAAAGGCTCGGCTCGTAAGGCATGCGGCAGTTTTTACAAACGGTGCGCAGCAGACGTTGGGCAAGCACACCCTCCAGCGTGGCGGCCACGAGGAAAGGCTCCACACCCATATCCACAAGACGAGTCACGGCACCGGCAGCATCGTTTGTGTGCAGGGTGCTCAGCACCAAGTGTCCCGTCAGCGAGGCCTGAATGGCGATCTGGGCTGTTTCCTTGTCACGCATCTCTCCCACCATGATCCGGTCAGGATCTTGACGCAGGAATGCGCGGAGAGCTTTAGCAAAGGTAAGGCCGACCGCGGGATTCACCGGCACCTGCATGACGCCATCCAACTCATATTCTACCGGGTCTTCCGCCGTGAGCAGCTTACTGTCGATGGTGTTGATACGACGTAGGCAAGCATACAGGGTGGTGGTCTTACCGGCACCGGTAGGGCCTGTGACGATGAAAATACCGTTGGGTTTGTTGATCGTCTCAGAAATGTAATCGAATAGGTAGGGCGGCATGCCCAGATGTTCGAGGTCCAGGTTCACTGAACTGCGGTCCAAGACACGAAGCACCACGGATTCACCGTGCTGAGTGGGCAGTGAACTCACACGCATGTCCACCCCTTTGCCGTTCACGGTGGTTTTGATACGACCGTCTTGAGGAACTCGGCGCTCGGCGATGTTCATGTTCGACATCACCTTGATACGAGAGATCACACTGGTGGCCAAGTGGATGGGCGGAGGTGCCATTTCATACAGCGCACCGTCCACACGATACCGGATTTTGAACTCGTGCTCGAAGGGCTCGAAGTGAATGTCAGAGGCACGCTCCTTGATGGCCTGAGTCATCACCAGATCGACGAATTTGACGATCGGTGCCGAGTTTGCTTCCACTTCAGGAGAGCCTTTCCCCGCATCCTTCAGACCGCCGAAAATTTCATCAATGTTCGGGGCACCCGAGCCATAATGTTTGTCAATGAGCGCCTGAACCTGAGCACGGCGGGCCACGACAGGAACGACAGTTTTATCCAGACCGAAACGCAGGTCCTCCACGAGCTGGGGATTCAGCGGATCGGTGAAAGCCACATGCAAACCACGTCCATCCAGGGTGATGGGGAATGCCCCATAAAGACGGGCCATCCCAGCAGGAATCAAACCGATGACAGAGGGAGGCGGCTCAAACTCCGCCAAGTCGAAGTGTTCCGCACCGAGTTCCTCAGCCACCATGGCCCAGAACTCGTCTTCAGTCGTGAAAAGGCCGTAATCAAGCACGACCTGGAGAACGTCTTTGCCGTTGTGAACGGCGTCCTGGGTGATGTCGTAGGCCTGGCCGCTGTCAATCACACCGCGGGCTTCCAGCATATCTACCACGTTCTGGGCTGTCATAGGGGGGAATCAGTCTTTCAGAGTTAAGATTTCGTGGGGACCCGTGGATTATTCACCGTCGGCCATGGTGGCTTCGATCACTTCTTCAGCCGTCGTCATCCCGGCCAGCACCTTGCGCACACCGTCTTCACGGAGGGTGCGCATGCCCAGCTCACGGGCACGCTTGCGCAACTGGGGTGTGGTGAGCTGCTGGTTGATCATGTTACGGACTTCATCATCCACTTTGAAGATTTCAGCGATCACCATACGGCCTTTGTAACCACGTTGACGGCACTTGTTGCAGCCATTGGGACCCATGATCGTGGCATTGAACAGCTGGCTGGCTTCCAACCCCAGGCTGCGCAGTTCACGCTCACTCAGGCCGGAGGGCTGCTTACACTCCGAACAGAGTTTACGCACCAGACGTTGCGCCAAAATCCCGCGCACCGCAGAAGCGATCAGGAAAGGCTTCACGCCAATATCCGCCAGACGAGCCACGGAACCCGGGGCGTCATTGGTATGCAGGGTGCTGAACACCAAGTGACCGGTGAGCGAGGCCTCGATGGCGATCGACGCCGTCTCGAGATCTCGAATTTCCCCGATCATGATGATGTTCGGCGCCTGACGAAGGATGGCTTTTAGGGCCGCACCGAAGCTCATTCCCACGTCTTCCTTCACCATCACCTGGTTGATCCCGGCCAACTCATATTCCACCGGGTCTTCCACGGTGATGATCTTGCGGTCAGGGCGGTTGATGAAGTTCAAGCACGCGTAGAGGGTGGTGGTTTTACCCGAACCCGTTGGCCCTGTCACCAGCACGATGCCGTCCGGCAGGGTGATCAGTTTCTCAAAGGTGTCCTGGTCATCCGAGAGGAAACCGAGATCGGACAGGCCGAGGCGGAGGCTGCTCTTATCAAGCACACGCATGACCACGCTTTCACCGTTGTTGGTGGGGATCACCGAAACACGCATGTCCAGCTCTTTGCCATTGAAGGCCATCTGGATACGACCGTCTTGCGGGACACGCTTTTCATCGATGCTCATCGACCCGCACATGATCTTGATACGGGCGATGATGGAGGAGTGCAGGCGCTTCGGATGGTGCTCCACATCGTTCAGCACACCGTCGATGCGGAAGCGGACTCGCACATCCTTCTCCAGTGGCTCGATGTGAATATCGGAGGTACCGTTTTTAAAGGCCTCCATCAGGGTGTTGGTCACCAACTTGATGATCGGAGCATCGCCATCGCTGGCACCACCGCCACTTTTAGTCACCGCATCACCAAAGATCTCATTGCCGTAAATGTTGGCCTGGACGGTCTTGATCAGCGCTGGAGTGGAGCAGAAGATTTCCAGATCTGGCTGCAGCACGTGCGGCAGGGAGTCCAACGTCTCGAAATCGTAAGGGTCAGCCACCGCCACCTGGAGTGCGGTGCCATTGATGCCGATCGGCACCACTTTATAACGTTGGGCCACTTCCATCGGCACCAGCCCCTTGAGGGAAGGATTCACGGCAAAACCGTTCAGATCCACATACTCCATGCCGGAATTCACCGCCACCGTCTGGGCGACTTGCTCATCACTGACCACCCCGGTTTTAATCAGGCACTCCAGCAGAGTCTCGGTCGGTTTCTTGGTGGTTTTGGCCTGTTGAAGGTCGCGATCGGCGATCAACCCTGACTCAGTCAGCAGTTCCAGGAGATATTCTTCGTTTGAATACATGCGGCGGGGGGATTCGCGGAAATTTTTTGTGAATTGTCAGACTAGAGGATTTTGACGCTGAGTGTCAATCATCGCGGGCTTATCTGTGGATTCTTTTTGCAAAAAGCCGCTCTGAGAGGCGGGTTCTGTGACAAAGACGCCTTTTCTGGCGCGTTCGTCTCTGCCATTGCCAACCTCCCTTCCTATGTTCCGCCCCTTGTTTGCTTCGCTCTCATGCGCCCTTCTCTTTTCCGTCGCCCCCGTCCATGCTCATGATGCGGGCCTCCAGATGGCTGGGGTCGCAGATACCTTTCTGCACTCCCTCACCCCCGAGCAAAAAGCCAAGGCTACCTTCAAGTTTGACGATGAAGAGCGCCTGAACTGGCACTTCATCCCGCGCGAGCGCAAGGGCCTGCCGATGAAGGAAATGACTCCCCAACAACGCCTGCTGGCCCATGCCCTCATGAATACCGGGCTCGGTTTCCGAGGTGCCGCTAAGGCCGTCACCATCATGTCTCTGGAAGAAGTGCTCTATCAAATGGAAAGCGCCGCCGATGAATCCAAGCGCGCTGCGATCCGTGAAAAACGCGATCCTGAGAAATACTTCGTCAGCATCTTCGGCACGCCCGATCCAAAAGGCACCTGGGGCTGGCGTATCGAGGGGCACCACATGTCCCTGAACTTCACCATTAAAGATGGTGAGTTGCTTCGGGCCACTCCCGCCTTCATGGGCACTAACCCCGGTGAACTGCGTCAGGGCCCGCTGGTCGGTCTGCGTGTGCTGGGTAAGGAAGAAGACCTCGGCCGGGAGCTGGTGAAGTCCTTGGACGAAGCCCAATTCAAGACCGCTTTCTTCAATGTGGAAGCTCCCAAAGAAATGCTGACTGAGGCCGCTAAGAAAGTGGATCCCCTCAAGCCCGATGGCCTGGCTGATACCGAGCTCAACGCCGAGCAAAAAGCCAAGCTTCACGAGATCATCGACGAATACCTCACCCGCCTGCGCCCTGAAGTGGCCGCTGAAACCTGGGCTGAGATTGAGAAAAACGGTCCCGTTTACTTCGCCTGGGCCGGTGGTAAAGAGCGTGGCGAGCCCCACTACTATCGGGTGCAGGGCAAGACCTTCCTCATCGAATACGACAACGTGCAAAACGGTGCCAACCACCCTCACAGTGTCCTGCGTAGCTTCGACGGTGACTTTGGCCGCGACATCCTGGCTGAGCACTACAAGCAAGAGCACGCGAAGTAGTCAGTAAACAGTCTTCGGTATTCAGTTTTCAGAGACTGAATACCGAAGGCTGGTCGTAGTACGGATGTGTTTGGCGCAAACCCAGTCTGCTGTCAGATAGCGCTCTGCGCCAAACTATCCGGCTCAGGGAAAGGGTTGCGATGGCCAAAAGAGCTTCGGGCGTCCGAACGACTCCTCGCGTCCATTGAAAGCCGGATGGTCAGCGAAAGGACGTTTCATGCGAACGAGCTACCCTCGCGCTGAACACATCCAGCTACCACCACGTGTTCGGCCTCTGACCACTGCATACTGACCACTGATCACTGAATAGCCTCCATCCACTCCTTCACCGCCCGCTGGATCTCTCCGGCCACATTGGCACGAGGAATGGCAAAAGGCGGGCAAAACCAAGGGAAGGCCCCGATAAGATCCGGCGTCACCAGTACCTGGGCATCCGTCTCCTTCCCTGCCCCGATGCCGATGGTCGTCGCCTTGATCTGGCGCGTGATCTCCGCCGCCACGTCTGCCACCACACTTTCGAGAACGATGGCACAGGCCCCCGCCGCATCCAGAGCGAGAGCATCTGCCAGCAATTGCTCCGCTTGCGCAGGCGTCTTGCCCTTTTTCTTATAGCCGCCCTCTTCCTTCACACTCTGCGGCAGCATGCCGATGTGGCCAACAAACGGAATCCCCGCCTCCACAATGGCTCGCACCTGCGGGATAAAGGCCGCCCCGCCTTCCAGCTTCACCGCATCCGCGCCCGCCTCGATCAAAAGACGTGCATTGGCCAAAGCCTGCGCGGGGGTCTCATAGGCATGGAAAGGCAGATCACCGATCACTGGCACCCGCTTCACCCCACGCCGCACGGCGCGGATGTGATGGCACATGATCTCCATCGTCACTCCCGTAGTATCCGGCATGCCCAGTACCACCATGCCCAGAGAATCTCCCACCAGCAAGAGATCCACCCCCGCCTCATCCAGCAGACGGGCCATGGGGTAATCGTAAGCCGTGAGCACGCTCACACGTTCACCAGCTTGCTTCTTCAGCGTCAGATCAGAAAGAGAATTTAACATGGTCGGTTGGGGGGAGGAAACCATCGCCCGTCCAAGTCACAGGTCAAACCAAGTTCCACCCTGCCTGCACCTGCCGTGGCTCCATTTTCAATTCAAATCTCAGATTCCAGATCTCAAATCTAAACTGCCAAACCAAAAATTAGTTAGGCACTTCCACTCCCTCGGCCTCTCCGCCAATCCTGCCCATCTTGTTAATCCTGTCTAAACTCCCTCACTTTCCCCAAGGGCCCCATCGGAAATTCAACCCACCATCCCGAGGAAGCAAAATCATGCAAACTCGTCAGTTCTCGCGCTATCCTGCCCCGTGATTTCGCGGACAGTGGAGCGGATCGTTTGCCCGGCTGTTTTTCGCTCGCATAAACCCGAGTTTCACCGCGTTTTTTCTCCCGTCTCCCATGCTCACCTTCGACGCCCATCTCGACCTCAGTCTCAATGCTCTGGAATACAATCGCGATCTGCGCCTGCCGGTGCATGAGATCCGCCGTCGCGAAGAAGGCATGACGGATATGAAAGGCCGCGCGCTAGGCACCACGGCTTTTCCAGAAATGCGAAAGACAGAGATGGGCCTGTGTGTGGCCACCCAGCTGGCCGGTTGCATGGTGGGTCCGCGCCCCATGGCCAACTGGATGTCCTCCGAGCAAGCCTATGCGCAGACCCAGGGCCAGCTCGCCTGGTATCGCGCCATGGAGGAGGAGGGACACATGCGCCAGATCACGGATCGGGCAGGCCTGGAGGCCATGATCAGCCTGTGGACGGATGGCACCCCGAATGACGATAAACCCATCGGCTACATCCTCAGCCTGGAAGGGGCCGACAGCATCCGCAGCGTGGAGCACCTGGAGCGGCATTGGGAGCAGGGCCTGCGTGCCATGGGCCCCGCACACTATGGTGTGTGCAAATACGCCCTGGGTCATGATCAAGTCGGCGGCCTGCCCAAAGGCGGCAAGGAACTCATCCAGGAGATGGACCGCCTGGGCATGATCCTGGATGTGACCCACCTCTCCGACGGTTGTTTCTGGGAGGCTCTGGAGATCTTCCAAGGCACGATCTGGGCCAGCCACAGCAACTGCCGCTCCCTGGTGCCCGACGTGCGCCAGTTCAGCGATGAACAGATCAAAGCCCTGATCGAACGCGGAGCCGTGCTCGGGGCCGCCCTGGATGCCTGGATGATGATACCCGGCTGGGTGCGTGGGCAAACCACCCCGCAGGAGACCGGCCTGAAGCTGGAAGTTATCTGCGATCACATCGACCACATCTGCCAGCTCGCAGGTAATGCCCAGCACAGCGGCATCGGCACCGATCTCGACGGCGGCTACGGCATCGAACAAACCCCGGAGGACCTCGACACCATCGCCGATCTCGCCCGCATCCCCGCCATGCTGGAGAAACGCGGCTACAGCCAGACCGATATCGAAGGCATCATGAGCGGAAACTTCCTGCGCCTGCTGCGGCAGGCCTGGGCGTGAGGTAAATTCCTCTCCCTTCCACAGGGAGGCCGAAACTTCCCGGATTAAGCTTCGCCAGTCTTGGCGATGAATTTGACCGCCCGCTGATTGCCTTTACTGTGCAGGCCCCAATCATGAGCCAAGCCCCTGCTATCTCCCCCACCCGCGAAAAAGATTTCCCTGAGTGGTATCAGCAAGTCGTCCGTGCCGCCGACATGGCGGAAAACTCCGAAGTGCGCGGATGCATGGTGATCAAGCCGTGGGGCTATGGCCTGTGGGAAAACATTCAGCGCCAGCTCGATGTCAAATTCAAGGAGACCGGGCACGTCAATGCCTACTTCCCCCTGCTCATCCCCCTGAGCTATCTGGAAAAAGAAGCCGAACACGCCGAAGGCTTTGCCACCGAGTGTGCCGTGGTCACCCACCACCGCCTGGAGGCGCAAAAGCAGCCCGATGGCACCACCAAGATGATCCCCACAGGCAAGCTGGAGGAGCCTTTCGTCATCCGCCCCACCTCGGAAACTATCATCGGCGCCGCTTTTGCCCGCTGGGTGCAGAGCTATCGCGACCTGCCCCTGCTGATCAATCAGTGGGCCAACGTGATGCGCTGGGAGATGCGCCCTCGCTTGTTCCTGCGCACCGCCGAATTCCTCTGGCAGGAAGGCCACACCGCCCATGAGACCTTTGAAGAGGCCATGGATGAGACCAAGCTCATGCACAAGGTGTATGCCGACTTCATGCGCAATCACCTAGCCCTGCCGGTGATCCCTGGGGAGAAGACTGAGAACGAGCGTTTCCCCGGTGCCGTGAATACCTTCACGGTCGAAGCCATGGTGCAGGATCGTAAAGCCATCCAGGCCGGCACCAGCCACTACCTGGGCCAAAACTTCGCCAAAGCCGCGAACATCCAGTTCCTGGGTCGTGACAACACGCGTCAGTTTGCCCACACCACCAGCTGGGGTGTGAGCACCCGCATGATCGGCACCCTCATCATGGCCCATGGGGATGACGATGGCGTCATCATCCCACCGCGTGTGGCCCCGAGCCAGATCGTCATCCTGCCAGTGACGCCCAAGCCTGACACCCGCCAGGAGGTCATCGACTCCTGCGAAGCCCTCGCCAAGACGCTACGCGCCCAGACCTTCCACGGCGAGCCGCTGCGCGTGCATGTGGATAAGCGCGATCTGCAAGGCGGTGCTAAGAACTGGGAATGGATCAAGAAAGGGGTGCCTCTGCGCATCGAGATCGGTCCGCGTGACATCACCAGCCGCAGTGTCGCCGTCTGTCGCCGAGACCAAGGCCCGAAAGCCAAGGAGTTCATGGGCAAGGAGGACTTCCTCCAGAACGTGACCGAACTGCTCCAGGAGATTCAGGATGCGCTGCTGGCCCGCGCCACAGCCATGCGTGACTCCAACATGAAGAAGCTGGACACGCTGGAGGAATTCAAAGCCTTCTTTGCCGAAGGAGCCCCCGGCGGCTTCGCCCTCATGCACTGGGCGGGCAGCAACGACGAGGAAGACCAGATCGCCAAAGACATGAAGGTGACCATCCGCTGCGTGCCGCTGAGCGACGAGTTCGCGGAAGAAGGCAAATGCTTCCTGACTGGCAAACCCAGCCAGCGCCGCGTCGTCTTCGCCCGCAGCTATTGATCTCAAGGTGAGCTAAGCGGCTCTCCCCTTACGCCATGCCTGGATGCCACTCCTGGGCATGGCTTTTTTGGGTCGGCCCCACGTGGGCAAAGAGTCCGGCTGAAGCCGGGGCTCCGAACGATGCGCTGATAAAATGGACGTGTGGACTGACTTCAGAGCCTGATGTCGGGGATCACGGCTGAGCGGGAGTCGCGCCGAACCCGGCGGGGCTTCCATTCAGGATGATGTCGTCGGGAGAAAACAGATTCCGGTCTGGACCTGCGGAGCGGATTTCCACCTGACTGCCGGTATTGGCATGAAACCAGTAGGGCGTGCCCCAGCGGTCGAGCAACCGCCCGTCTTGAATCCGCGGAGACTGTCGGGGTAACCAAATCCCTTGCACGGACTGCCCCACCAGAGCCTGGGTCACATCCGCGTTATCTCCAAAGGAACTGTCCTTCATGGCCTTTTGGTGCAGGGACATCAACTCCTGGAGGATCTCCAGCTCCCGCTCGGGGGGAGTCTCCGGCAGCAGCATCTCCTCATGCATCTGCACAAAGGCGGGGTCGATCGGCTGATCCGACAGAGGCGGCGGGGCGGGCACGGCGAGAGGGGCCGTGGGCTGGGGCGGCAGGCTGCTCGTAGGGCTCTTGTTTTTCTGCACCGCCTGCTGGATGGCCGGATCATTCAGCACCTTCAGCATCCAAAAGGAAAGAACGCCTAGAATGATGAGCAGCAGAGCGATGAGATACGGGCCGGGCCTTTGGGGCAACGAAAACATAACCGCAATATGACCGAATCAAGCCACCGCGTCCATAAACTCAAGCTTCGCCGCCGGAGTGAAGGGATCGGTAAAGCGCGAGAGATTGGGGAAGATCGCACTCAATTGATCTGGGCCGACGCCGAACCACTTGGCCAAGACCGCCGCATATTGATCCACCGAGGTGGAGGGAATCCAGCGCCCGCGGTTCCCCTGCACATCAATGCCACCATTGACGGTCAAATCTGGATAAGTGCCAAAGATGCGCTTACCACGCACCGCACCGCCCATCACCATCATGTGCCCACCCCAACCGTGATCTGAGCCACCGGTGGCGTCCGTTTTATTCGGCGTAAAGGTGCGGGTGAAATCCGAGGCGGTAAAGGCCGTCACGTTGTCCCACATCCCAGCTCCCTGAATGCTATCCCGGAAGCCCTTCATGGCGCAGGAGAGCTGGAGCATCAGGCTGTAGTAGCTCTGATCCGTGCGCGCCACATTGTTCAGCACCGGGATCTGGGAGGTATGCGTATCCCAACCGCCAAGCTGCACGAAGAAGATCTGGCGTTTGTTATTGAGGGCGGAGTTTCCCACGATCAACCGGGCTACCATGCGCATCTGTTGTGCAAAGTTATTGGTTAGGCCATCGATGCCTGTGCCTGCAAAGGCATTGACGAAATGGGAGTCCAGGGTGGTCGCCGAGCCATTGGCGGTGATGCTGAGCGCGCCTCCCACCAGCCCTTCCGTCACACGTGCGCTCTTGGCCACATTGGCGTAACCTTGATCGAACAAGCTGGCGTGGGACATGCCCAGCATCTGCTCCAGAGCCGCCAAGCGCCAGCCGGCATTGCTGTTCTTGTAGTTCGAGTTGGCGGTGCCGGGATTGGCAAAGGCATTGTAACCCGTGTAAGGCTGCTGCCCCAAGGTGAGGAGGCCGTTGGTGTAGTTGGTGCCGAATCCAGAAAACGATGTCACCCCCGATGAGCCCATGACATAAGGCTGCTGCTGCACGCCCACCTGAAAGCTATTGAAGCCATTCACAGACACCATCATGGACAGCGCATTGGGGTCTGTATTGTGGATGCCATCCAGCAGATCCGCCAAGCGCCCACCCCAGCCGCTTTTGAAGGGCTTGTCCGGGATGGAGGACTGCCACTGCGTCTGCTGATCTGAGTGGGAGAACAACTGCGGCGGCTTCTGCGAGATGGGTAACGCGCTAAAGTTAGCCCGGGTCACATTCGGCTGCGTGAGCACGCCGACATTGGAAATGAAGCAGAGCTCTTCAGCATCAAACAAGGTCTTGAGATGATACGCCCCCGGATGCACGGCCATGCGATTGCCACTGCCATCTTGGCCGATGTAACCCGCTGCATGCTCATAGGTGCCGACGGCATTCAACGGACTGATCTGGGTGCCTGCGGCCGTGATGTCCTCCAGAGGGATGGCGACGCCCCCTTTACTGGCATCGATGTATTGAGGGATGCCGCGCCCGCTTTCATAGTGGGTCCGTGCGGTGCCTGCGATGGGTAACAGGAGGTTATTCGTATCACAGCCGCCATTGAGGAAAATGCACACCAAGGCCTTATAATCATTCCCTGCGGACTGAGCCGCCGAGGTGCCCACCAACTGAAGATGGGCCAGGGTATTCACAGCGCTGGTGATGCCGAGCCCCGCACAGGTGCTCTGCACCATGAAGTCACGACGGTTGGGCTGGCTGCGATCCAGAGTCCTACGGGAAAAAAGATTCATGACGGGAAAGGATGAAAATGAAACGCGCGAAGAGCCTTATTTCAGAGTGAATGACTGCGGACTGATGCTGACGAGATAGGCGGCAATGCGGCAGCGGTCGCGAACCTCCGCAGCGTAGGAACTCTCCGAACTGCCTCGGCTGGTACTGTAACCATACAGGACCCCCGCCACGATGGATTTGCGCGGATTGATCAGCCCCGTGTCTGCGAGGTCGGTAGTCGTCAGAGTCGCTGGCCATTGGGACTTTAACTGCCCCCCGCACCACATCAGATCCATCTTATTGATCACAGCCTGAGTGGCGGCCAGATGAGCATTCAGGTTATTGGCATTGCTGCCCGTCACCCCTCCACTGCTGGTGAAGGTGCTGTTGTAAAGAGTGATGATGTCGGTGTAATCGAAGACCACTCGGTCTTTCTGGTTGTTGCTCGTACTGGCAGGAGAATCGGAGGCATAGTAGCCCATCTGCTTGGCATAAGACGACATGGGCCGCACATGCTTGATGGGAGACACCACCACCGTCACATTGGAGAGCGGCTGGCTGGAGAGACGCACCGTGTAGCTGTCTTGGGTGCCCGTGCTAAAGGTGGCGCTTTCCGCCACCTGAGTCGTGCCACCGGTCTGAGTGATGACGATGCTGCCTGCGGCGGTGCTGTCATTGTCGAGGACCGTGATGGCAGCGGTCGCGGTGGAGCTGTAACCACCGCCGGAAGAACTCAGAGACAGGTTGAAGGTTGTATCGCCATTGGCCAAGGCATCATCCACTGCCTGGATCGTCACCACCTGAGGCACCCACCAGTTGCTCGTCGTGAAGGTTAAGCTGGCGGGACTTCTCGTGATGCGGGCATTTGTGCCTAAACTGACCGTCACGTTGGCTGTAGGCGCGCGATTCAGAGCCACCACGATGCGATCCGTTCCACCGCCCTCTTTCACCACCGTCGTGGCATCGGTATGGCGCACCGTGATGCCATTGCTGCCCGCCTGATCGTTGTCCCCGACAAAGGCGGTCAAGCTCGGCGCAGCCACTCCCGCATAAGCGGCATCCGTGCTCGCCACGGAGTGACCGACGAAGCCCATGTGGATCACCTCGCTGGAGAAAGCATCGTTCACGGCTGTGACCGTCACCGTTTGCGGGGTATTCCAATTGCTGGTGCTGAAGGTGAGGGAGGCTGGGGATAACGCCAACTGTGCGTTGGCATTGGCCGTCACCGTCACATTCGCTGTGGGGGCGCTGCTCAGCTTCACGGTGTAGGTGTCCGAGTAAGTCGCCGGGGTAGTGTGTTCAGACACCACCGTCAGATCATCACTCTGCTCCACGATAACCGCACCTGTGGTGCCTTCATTGTCCGTGATGCTGATGGATTGAGCAGGCAGGGCGGCATTGTTGTAGCTGGCATCCGCACTCGTCGCCATATGTTGGATCGAGGTGACGTGGGTGCCTTCACGGATGTTATCATCCACGGCGGCCACATAGATCGTCTGTGGCGTGTTGTAGTTCGTCGAGGTGAACGTCAGCGTCTGCGTGGTAGCGAAGCTGTTCGCATTGCTTTGATTCAAACCCACCTTCACCTGCACGGCAGCATTGGTGGAAACCTGGGTCACATCCTCCACGCCGGAGTCTGACCCCGGCTGCACGGCCATACCGACCAAATTCATCCAGGTGTAGGTCCAGAGACGGTTGATGCGGTTCACTAGGTTGGTCTCGGAAGCGATCTGCAACTCGGGAGCAAAAACCCCAGCCGCAGCCATGGGCCCAGGCACCATGTAATCGGGGAGATACCAGTTAAAAACGCTAGGGGCCCGCAAGGGCGATTGCCCCAAGGCGGTGGTGCTATCGGAAAAGCGGAAGCGTGTGGCGTTCGGCAGATACTTATCGAACTCGGTCGAAGACAGGGGGGTGTTTTTAGGGCTGTCCGTCGCACTGAAGGGGAGCTGCATGTCTCTCAAGGCCTGCACAGGCAATCCCGTGTAAGCTTTCAAACCACGCATGACTGCCATGAAGTGAACCAGCGGCTCCTTGATGCGACCATGGGAAATGGAGGTATCCGCAAGCTGCAGGCTACGTGCTTCGTAGTCTAACAATATGGATTTCAAAACACTACCGAGGTTTCCATTCGTATTCCGATACACCTGACTGACCCGGTAGAGATAACCGGCGCTGGGGTTCGACGTCGTGAAGCGCTGAATCAACCAGCGGGAAATGTTCACGGGTGTGTTCTGGTGTCCATTGTAAGTCTGGGATGTCGGATCACCGGCCAGCAGGTTATGCGCAATGGCAATGTCTTGATCCGCGCGCTGATTGGATTGCGCCAGGCTCAGGGCATTCACCTCACTGTCCGTCAGACCTGGGATGGCCGTCCCACCGTTATAATTGTGCAGGAGCGTTTTGGCGGCGAAATCATGCATGGGTCGGTTGACACTGGTCACCGTCCCGGTGCGTCCGAGCGCCTTCATGGGGTAGATCCAGGGAGCCTGCCACCACGAGTCTCCCCCACCCTCATTGAAGCCGGTGAAGTCCACCCCTTGAATCTCAATCGTGGTGCCGACCCGTGGGCTAGAGGCGGCGAAGTGGAGGCCATTGAAACGCTGGACGGAGGCGGTAGCATGCCTTGCGCCATGGCAGAGGCCGGTCATGACGCGGGCCAGTTCCGTGATGTCGCTATTGTCGTAGGTGGCAATGGGCAAACCATTTGGACCGAGCACGAGGCTGCCATCCGGATGACGCAGCACCAGACCGATGCTGAAGAGCTGCATGATCTCACGGGCGTAGTTTTCATCCGGGAAAATGGAGACCCCGCCGGAGACATACTCGGCCCGGTTGCGCAGGTGACTCAGGTAGATGCCCATCATCGGGCTATAGGTCACCTTTTCCAAAATGCTGCGGTAGGGGCCAAAGGCATTGTCAGCCAGCATGTCCCAGTAAGCGGCGGCGCCATAATGCTTACTCTGCACGGTGCCATCGATCTCAGAGATGACAACGATTTGGCTGAGTGCATGCGCCATCCTCTGCCGCACCTGGGCCTTGGCCTGCATGGCCAGGGTCCACTGCTCACGCCGACGGTTGTTGTGGAAAGGGTGGTTATTGTTAAACGTCCCGTTAGACGTCGCACTGATGGTGGGCGTTCCGTAAAAGCTATCGAAGGTCACCCCGTAGGATTCACCGGCAAACTGAGGGTCATTTCCGGACCACAACGGCTTATTGCCCCGGAGAACAAACTCCTCGTTATCCGCCGCATAGGTCAACTCCAAGAGGCTGGGATTGGGCAAGGCGATTTGTTTATCCAACCAAGCGGAATAACCATCCAAGTAGGTGCCGCCATTCCCCAGCGCCGTATTCACCTCCGCCAGCACCTCCTGATACAGGCTCTCGGTGCCACCGAAGGTGCACTGATCCAAAAAGCGCCAGATGTCCCGCTCCAGCTCCGCCGGAGTCGGTGCCAGCCAGTTCGAGCTGCCCAGGGTGGGAGCGCCATGGAGATTCGGATTGTAGGTAAAATCGGTCGAACCGGTGGCTCGGTTGAAGTAACCGCGGATCTCCCCGGTGGGATTGTCTGCCGTGGTGATGCTGATGTAGAGCTGGCCGGCATACAGGGCATTCAGCATGGCTTGGTCGGTGAGCTTGATGCTGGCTGCGCGGATGGCCCATTCACGCCCGCTCACCTGCCCCAGCCCCACGTTGATGATGTCGTCGTTCTCGATGCGCAGATACGCGGTGTTTTGGGCCGAGGTGAGATTGCTGAACATGAGGCTGATCTCAGCTCCATCGTTGTCTCCATTCACCAGAGCCGTGGCAATGCCGGTGGCGTTCGTGTTCACGCCCGCTTCTTTCCCCAGATAGGCGACGAACAAGGTGCGATTGGCCTCATTCACAGGGTCAGCATCCTTGATCATGGCGGTGGCCGCCAGCGGCACATTAGCGAAGCCCTCCCCAGGCCGCTGAAGATGCATGGTCAGCAGCTCAGGAACCTCCGCAGCGCTATCGGCCGTGGCATTGACGATGATGTCCATCGTACTCACTCCAGCCGGGATCGTTACTTGGCCGCTGCCTGTGCCCACCACCGCTCCGCCTGGCTGAGTCACGCTCAAGGTGAAATCATTGCCGCTGGCCGACCCCTTGGCCGGATCTGGATTATCCGAAAGACTGAAGTCCACCGTCAGCGCCGTGGCACTGACCTCGGCAGGTCGGCTGAGGCGAATGCGTGCCGTCTGGCCTTCCTTTTCAATGGCTTCACTGTCCGACTCCACCGCTGCGAAGGACAGTGCGAACAGGCTTTTCAGCACCTCACCATCGGATTTGGAGCCACCGGAGGCATTGGTCAGGGTATTCGACTCAGCCGGGTCGGTACCGGTCATGGCTTCAGCCCAATCTTCCACGCCGTCCCCATCACTGTCTTTGTCATAGGTCTCGACTCTGAAAAACCGGCGTGAGGAACCGCCTGATTGTGGGGTGATGAATTCGAGAATTTCCCCAGTGCCTGTGAGTTCTTCCCCCTCACTCGTCCAGCCCGGCCCACCCGGCGAGGCGCTGCTGAGCAGTCGGTAAAACTTACCGGGCTTCGAGGCCATCCGAATCACCACCTCATTCTCAAGGACCGTGGCTTCATCCACTTTCACACAGTCCAGCGGGTCCCAGGGATTGGTTCCGGCAATGCTTTCGAGGTAATTGGTGCAGCCGTCATTGTCTTCATCCCCATTGGGGGCCAGCCCCCAGGCGGTATATATCTGCTGCCAGACATCACTGAAGCCATCTTCATCGTAATCCGTATCAGCCAGCAAGGCCGATGAAGAGGCAAGCAGTGCAAGACTGACGGCAAAAGCTTTCACCTGAGTCCATGGGTGAGAACGTTGCATGAGCGGGAGCGGGTGGTTGGAGCGGTCCGCAGCTTCGGGATGAAAGGTGCCTAACCGACGAAACTTCGTTTTAACAAAAAGTTGAGACTTTGGTCAATTCCCAAATGTGATGTCTTCTCACCCGGGGCTAGGTCGGATGAATCCGTCATTTTTTCCGTGAAAACCCTACCCTGGGCCTGCTAGCATCCGAAGCGTGAAAATGATCGTTTTACTCCCTTTTGCCTGCGGACTTGGCTATTCCAGCATCGCTCAAACTGCGCCTCCGGAGGCCGAAGCAGGATTTTCCAAATTCGCCGTCGCCACGGTCCATCCCCTGGCCTCTGACGCCGCCCATGCCGCCTATGCCCGTGGCGGCAACGCCGTGGATGCCGCCGTGGCTGCGGCTCTCACCCTCGGCGTGGTGGATGGCCACAACTCCGGCATCGGAGGAGGCTGCTTCCTGGTCATCCGGGCTGCGGATGGCAGCCTCACAGCCATTGATGGACGTGAAACGGCCCCGGCCAAAGCCCATCGCGACATGTATCTCATCGGAGGAAAACTGGACGATGAAGCCAGTAAAACAGGGGCCCTCGCCCCCGCTGTGCCTGGGGCGCTCCGAGCCTATGAACTGGCGCTGAAAAAGCACGGTCGCCTTTCCCTCGCAGATCTCCTGCGCCCAGCGGCAGATCTCGCCGAGAAAGGTT
The DNA here is from genome assembly GCF_900167535.1 of Prosthecobacter debontii. Taxonomy (NCBI): domain Bacteria; kingdom Pseudomonadati; phylum Verrucomicrobiota; class Verrucomicrobiia; order Verrucomicrobiales; family Verrucomicrobiaceae; genus Prosthecobacter; species Prosthecobacter debontii. The sequence goes on along the minus strand of NZ_FUYE01000001.1, from coordinate 347,150 downwards.
TTCCCATTGATGAAGTCTATGCCCGGAAACTGAAAGCCACCGCCGAGAAGCTGCGCCGCTTTCCCAGCTCAGCCGCCCTCTTTCTCAAGCCCGACGGCAGTCCCTGGCAAGAAGGTGAAACCCTGGTCCAGACGGATCTGGCCAAAACTTACCGAGCCCTGGCCGACCAAGGTTTGGATTGGTTTTATGGCGGTCCCTTCGCTCAGCAGACGGAGGCCTGGATGAAGGAAAACGGTGGCCTGCTCTCGACCGCTGATTTCTCTGGCTACCGGGCGATCGAGCGGGAGCCGATCCGCGCCAGCTACCGTGGCTACGATCTCGTCTGCATGCCGCCCCCCAGCAGTGGCGGTGTTCATGTGGCGCAGATCCTGAACATTCTGGAGCAGTTCCCCGTCCGCCATTTCAAGGCGAGCAGTCGGATTCACGTGGTCACCGAAGCCATGAAACTGGCCTTCGCTGACCGTGCCCACTGGCTCGGTGATCCTGATTTTGTGCCCGTGCCTCGCGGTCTGGTGACGCAGGAATACGCTCGTGAGCTGGCGGCCAAGATTGATCTCGACCACACCACAGCGGTGCCAGCCCACGGCATGCCGCCCCACTGGGAGGGCGACGTCTTTGGCAAGCACACCACCCATCTGTGCACGGCCGATGCCGAGGGCAATTGGGTGGCGCTCAATCAAACGATCAACACGGCTTTCGGCAGCAAGGTGGTGATTCCCGGCACCGGGGTGCTCCTCAACAATGAGATGGATGACTTCGCCGTGCAGCCCGGGGTGCCAAACGCCTTCAAACTCGTGGGAGCAGAGGCCAATGCCATCGCTCCTGGCAAACGCCCCCTCTCCAGCATGAGCCCCACCCTGGTCTTCAAGGATGGGCAGCCGATCCTGACCGTGGGGGCGGCCGGAGGCCCAACCATCATCACCCAGACCTTGCTTTTGATCAGCCATGTCATCGATGACGGCATGGGCCCGAATGCGGCGCTGAAAGAACCGCGCTTTCATCATCAATGGAACCCGGATGAGCTGAAGATCGAAAGCCAGGTGCCGGCCGAGGTTTTGCAACAACTGGAACAGATGGGACACCAACTGGCCCCCAGCCCGAGTTTCGGAGCCTGCCAAGCCATCCTGAAAGACACCCAGCGAAACCTGCTCATTCCCGCCCACGATCCACGCGTGCCAGGGAAAGCCTCAGGACAATAAATGCATCACGCCGCGACATCCTTCTGCGCCACCGCTGGGCTCATGATCGGGATGGACGAAGTTTTGCTCGTCGGCGTCGCGAGATAACGAGGACGCTGAGCTTCCTTCTTCATACCTCCGATCAGCACCACGCGAACGGTATCCAGAAGGATGAGGAGGTCAAAAACCACCCCCGCATGCTTGAGGTAGTAAAGGTCGTATTCCAGCTTGCAGCGGGCATCATCCGTGGTGGAGCCGTAAGGGTAGGACACCTGGGCCCACCCCGTGAGCCCTGGGAGAATCATATGACGCTCCTCGTAGAAGGACAACTCCTGCTTTAGAGCATCGACAAACGCAGGCTGCTCAGGGCGCGGGCCGACGAAGGACATGTCTCCACGCAGGATGTTGAAGAGCTGCGGGATCTCATCGATGCGGTATTGGCGCAGCAATTTACCACCGGGGAACACGCGAGGGTCCTTGGTACCGGAAGACCACTGCGGTCCGTTTTTCTCCGCATCCGTGCGCATGGAGCGCAGCTTGAAAATCTTGAACTTTTTCCCAAACCGTCCCACCCGCTCCTGGGTGAAAAACAGCGGACCTTCCGGCGAGAAAAACTTCACGAGCAGAATACCGGCAAGCAAGAAGGGCGAAAGCGCCACCAGCAGCCCGAGGGATGTCAGGATATCGAAAGCCCGCTTGAGCTTGCTGAAATAAAAGTCACGCGGAGCGCTCTCCAAGTGCATCAACCATTCATTGGTCACCAGATGCAGAGGAACATACTGAAGATAGTGCTCACACAGGCTGATGAAGGGCACACAGGTCACACCGGAATACCGGAGCTGGCGTAAAAACGGCCTCGCATAAGGGTCCGTCAGACGCCAATCCGCGAACACGATGCGATCAATCTTATGCCTCTGGATGATGATGGGCGCATGCTTGAGGCGCCCGAGAACATCATCCGCACGCTCATTGTCCTTCACCGTCAGCCTTCCCACGATCTCGATGCCACGAGGTTTCAGCTCCTTAAGCGTTTCGTATTCCTCCAATTCGTTCGGGGTCTCCGCCACAAAGGCGACCCGCTCTGGGGCAAAGCGATGTTTATTGAACATCAGCCAGTGATGGAAGATGACCGTGGGATAAGCCGCGCAGAGGCCCAAAAACATGAACCCACGCCCCACTCGGGTGCCGAAATCCACATACCCGACCACAATCACTGCTAAGAATGCAATCGTGAACGCCAGGGTAGTGAGCAAACCGTGGGCAAAGAACCTTGAACGCCCGCGTGATTCCACCGAATACAAACCCATGATGTAACTGGACATCATCAGGGCCACCGCACCGACAGAAATCGGGGCGATGTAATGCTCCAACCGCCAGAACTCATGAAAACGCACGTAATTGGCCAACAGAAAACCAAGTGCGAACGTCAAACCGTCACGGCCAGCGCGCCGGGCGATTGACATCCAATGGCTTGTTCCGGGAAGAAGCATGAGCGGGAGAAAGGGAGGCTAAAAGCCGAGTTCTAGTGAAAGTTACCCTAAATGGGGGCAGCAGTTACAGATAGTAGGGTTTCAGTTACCGATTTTTTGGCGAAGTGCAAACAAGTGTTTCCAATATGCGCCCGCACATTGAGGCCACGAAAAGGGGCGGGTGTAGGCGGACAAGGTTTGTTCATCCGGTGGATTCAAGAGAGCTTCCTTGAGGGCCTGGACATATGGGGCCACGACACGTTCCTGGACCAGAAAACCGCCTCTCGGTGAGGGCTGGGTGATCTCTGATATGCCGCCGACATGCGTGGTCACAAGGGGTCTGCCGCTGGCGAAGCTCTCCAGCAAGACATTGGGGACCCCCTCGTTATGACTCGATAAGCACACAGCATCCACAGCGCGCATATACTGTGCCACCTCCGCGGGACCTTTCCTGCCTGCAAAGGTGACATTCACGTCACCCAAACCCGAGGATTGGCAGAGGCTGCGCATTTCCCCTTCCAAAGGACCACTGCCGATGAGCACCAAATGCAACGGCAGTTCCTCGTGCAGGGCCGCTGCCGACTGGATCAAGAGATCAAGGCCTTTCACCGGCAGGAAGTTGCCGACAAAAAGAAGGATTTTAGGACCGAGAGGCAAACCTAGGTATTTTCGTGAAGCCACCTTATCCCCGGGGCGAAAGGTTTCGATATCCACCCCATTGTAAACCGTGCTGACGTGATCCGCAGCCGCCCCGGCCCGCAGGAGGCGCTGGCGCAGGTCTTCACTGCGGGTGATCACATGCGCCCGCTGGCAGAGAGAAAGGATCGCCCGCCGCCGCATGGGCAGGTTCAGATACTGATGCACATCCGATCCCTGAGCCACGGTCAAAAGCGGCACCCCTTTCAGCTCTGGCACTCGATGGACGCCACAAGCATCGGGAAAAAGCCAGGGCACCAGGAGCGCATCCGGTTTCCACCCGGCAGGAAGTGACTTCAAGGCCCGTCGGACCGCCAGCGCATAGAGCCGGTCATTCATGCCACCGAACTTCGGCACATAAGGCGTCCAGTGATACGAGGGATGCAACGCCTCGTCTCCCGGTCGCGGTTTCAACCCACAGGCTTTGCCGGTCCAAAATCCGTGACCTGGGCGCAGGCACAGCACGCGGATGTCCAGAGCCGGGTCCAAGGCTCTCAGAGCATGCAGAAGAGTGACGTTATCCAACCCTCGCCAAGCTTGGGTTGTATCAGGAAAGAGATTCGTCAGACAAAGCAAGCGCATACGCACAAGCCAATGTCAGCGACCCTGCACAAAGTCCACTGCCAACTTTCCTGCGGCCTGACCTGTGGCCATGCACGTGCCCATGACACGCACGGAGGCCAGGGCCTCATGATCAGCGGATACACAGCGACCGGCAAAGAAGAGACCCGGCACCTCACGACGCTGCAAACAACGCGCCGGGATACCCGCAGGTTTGGCTTCATCGAAATAACGGAACTTGGGCCCCCTGGCATTCTCACGCTTCTCCATGGGCCAGCCTGCCAGCGCGATTTCATCTTCAAAGCGACGGTTTCCGGCCAGATCATCCCCCGTGAGCACATAGTCTCCCACATAACGCGCTGTTTCACGGATGCCCGCCTTCGTGGGGAGTAAAGGCGGCGCGCAGTGCTGGAAATCAGGGTGCTGAGCCCGCAGAAACTTCCACAGAGATAGAGCCACCTCTCGCCCTTCCTGCTCCATTCGAGCACGCTTCACGGGATCGAACGGGTCCCAGTCTCCCTGCCCGGCTTCCAGATCCACGGTCAGAAAGGTTTCCCCAGCAAAAGGGGAATCGCGAAACGCCGCGCCCATCGCCGCCTGAGGAAGAACGCCATCACGGATCGCCCGAAAAATCATCCCCCCGGTCTGCAAACGCCAGGCATCATCATGCACCCCAGCAATGCCATGAAAGGCACTGATGTAGGCGGGCCGATACAGCCTCGCCCCTTCCGTTTGCTCACACCATTGCGGATTCATCAGGCGGGCTCCGGTGGCATCTCCAGTGGTGTCCACCAGAGCCTTGCTGCTGAGGGTGCGTGCTGCCCCGCGTGTAATGACCTCAAGCTCCCAGCCCGATGCCGTTTGTTTCAAACCCGTCCACTCTGTGCCACTCAAGACGGCCAACATGGACTCGGCGCGGCAGAGTTCATCCGCCATCTGCGCATACAAAGAAGGGTGCTGACGCAGCACATACACTTTCCCCATCAGGTCGGGTGCCTCCTGCCCCGTGCGGATCATCATCTCCTGCCCGACCTCCGTGGCGATGCCTGGATTCAACCAAGCCCAGGGCTGAGTGACATCGGGATGGAATAAACCACAGAAGGTATGCACCAGCGCACAGGTGCCCATGCCTCCGAGTTTCGTCTGCCTCTCCAGCAACAGCGTGCGAGCACCGCCGCGTGCCGAGGCGAGCGCTGCCGCGAGACCGGCACTGCCACCGCCTGCCACGATCACCTCCACCTCAGTCTCCCAGCTCATGCAGCACTGCGGTTAGGATGCGAGAGCCACTGGGCTAAGACGGTGGGCGTGGCAAAGTGATTGCGCGTCATCTGGGCAGGATCGATGCGCACCTTGAACTCGCTCTCCAGATGCAGCATCAGTTGCATCATGGCCAGGGAATCGAGGCCGCAGGCAAAGAGATCGGACTCGGGCGTCAGCGGCTCATCGGCTTCCACGATATGATGATGCACAATCAAGCCGATGACGGCATGAGGGGAAATGTCAGACATGCTCTTACATTGGAAAGCCAAGGCTGGAGAGCAAGTTTATCCGCGTCGTCTTCTACCAAAGACAGCGAAGGCACCGAGCAGGAGAAAGAGTAGGCGGGAGGGCTCGGGGGCTACGACGAAGTCCACGGACTCGTAGTAGGCGCTGCGGGTGGGGATGACGGAGCTCTGGCCATTGTTGTCACCCCAATACACCAGATTGCTCCCGGCGGAGGCGGAGGCACCGTTGTAATCGGACTGCCAGACCTCGCCATCGATGTAGATGGTCACACGCGCCGTGCCGGGGTCATACACCAGCCGGTAATCATGATACCCCGCTGCCAAAGTTCGGGTGCCTGCGGCCGATCCTGCGGCGGTGACCCGAGTATTGCCGGAGGCATCTCGACCGAACATCAAGGCCCAATACCGACGCCCGGCCCCTTCCGTGGCGGCAAAGCCTAACCAAGTATTGCTATCCACGCCCCAAGCGATCCCGGAGGTCGGGTCATCGGTGGGCACGCTGATCGTAGCGGAGAGCTCCCAACCGGAAGTCATCACCGTGTCAAGGGTGGTGGCATTCATCGTCCTAAAGTAATACAGGCCCGTGCCGCCGCTGCTGTTGCCAGGGTCGGTGACCCGCCACACGGCGGTGCCATCATCATCATAAGCGGCTCCGGTGACGGTCGTCGTCGCGGTGCTGCGTGACCACCCTTCCGTGGTGGGATCGGTGGAGCCGTTATGACTGAAGAGAAGTGTGGCGGCGAAGGCGGATGAGAGGGGAGCTAGCCAGAGGGCTAAAACCCAGGACAAAAGGGGGGATTTCATCGCTGGCTCTATTGAGCAATGGCCAAGCCAACGGAGCCAGATGTTCAGGCACTGACATGCCCTGAATCCATACTTTCTTGCCTGCACTTTCTTCGGAGTGCATTCACTTTTTCCGCCGTCTGCCGCCTAGGGCCAGCAGGCCCAGCCCTAGCAGCAGCAGGCGGGAGGGCTCAGGCGCGATGGTGAATTGCACCGATTCATAATAGGCACTGCGGGGAGTGATGGCACTGCTCTGCGCGCTATTGTCCCCCCAATAGACGGAATTCGATCCCGTGCCGGTGGTGAGGCCATTGAAATCGGATTTCCACAACTCCCCATCCACATACACGCTCACCAGCTTGGTGACCGGGTCATAGACCATGCTGTAATCATAATAGCCTGGGGCCAGGGTCTTGGAAGCACCGCCCACGTAACCATTGATCGAAACGATCGTATCCCCATTGGCGGCACGCCCGAAAACCAACCCCCAGTATCGACGGACACCGGGGCTTTCGTTGACGATGATGCCTAACCAGGTATTGCCATTCGTCGGCCAGGCGATGTTTGAGTTCGGATCGTCGGTAGGGATGCTGATGGTGGCGGAAAGCTCCCAGCCCGAGGTCATCGCCGTGTCCAGCACGGTGGAGTTCATCGTGGCTGAGTAATACAGCCCGGTGCCCCCTGACGCATTGCCGGGGTCATACACCTTCCAGACCGGCGTGCCATCGTCATCATAGGCACTGCCCACCACGGTGGTCGTGGTGTAGTTACGGGTCCAGCCTTCCGTCGTCGGGTCGGTGGAGCCCTGATGACTGAAAAGAACGGTGGCCGCCGAGGCGGTGAGAGGAGCCAGCCACAGTGCCAGCCCCAGTGATAAAAGGGGGGATTTCATCACTGGCCTTACTGAGCAGTGGCTAGGCCAAAAGAGCGACGGGTATCCGCTCAGACCTGCTGGATACTGATACTTTCTTGAGCTTGGCCTTAGCTTTCGCCTCAGCCTAACCGCTCACGGATTTCCGCCAGGGCCCACTGGGCATGCTCGGCGATCAAGGGATGCTCATCCTGGGCGGCGGCCTCCAGCGCAGGCACATCCGCCTGCGTGCCCACATTGCCGAGGGCCACGCAGACATTGCGCAGGAACGCGGGGCGCTTGATGCGCTTGATGGGAGACTTGGCAAACAAGGCGCGAAAGCCATCGTCATCGAGGCTTAAAAAATCGCGCAACTTTTGGTTAAACACACTCTCCCTTGCTTGAAAAGTAGCCTCATGGGAAACCTGCGCGAACTTGTTCCAGGGGCAGGCCTTGAGGCAATCATCGCAGCCGTAGATGCGATCTCCGAGAGCCCGGCGAAATTCGGGCGGGATGGGGCCTTTACTCTCGATGGTGAGGTAGCTCACGCAGCGGCGGGCATCCATGCGCCGTGGGGCGGTGATGGCCTGGGTGGGGCAGGCGTCGATGCAGCGGGTGCATTTGCCACAGAGATCCTTGGCCGGGGTATCCACGGGGAAGTCCAGCGTGCTGATGAGCTCCGCCAGGAAGAACCAAGTGCCCAGCTCCCGGTGGATCTGCATGGTGCTCTTCCCTCCCCAGCCGAGCCCGGCCTCACTGGCAAAGTCACGCTCCAGAACCGGCCCGGTATCCACGTAATAGCGCTGCGTGCCGCCATGACTGATGAGGAAGGCATCCAGCTCCTTCAGCTTCTTTTGAATGAGGTCGTGGTAATCTTCATTCCACGCATAACGTGCGATGCGATAGCCACCGGCAGCGGTGGCGGGAGCCTGGCCTTGGTAGTAGTTCATCGCCAGCACGATGACGGTCTTCGCCCCTGGCTGCACGATGCAGGGGTCGGTGCGTCGGTCCAGGTTCTTGGCCATCCAGGCCATGTCGCCATACTTCCCCTCGGCCACCCATTGCTCGAAGATTTCCCTCCGAGCCGCCGGTTTGGCCGGGGCGATGCGGCAGTCGGCAAAACCCAGTTCACGGGTCTTGGCGATGAGCAGCTCTTTCAGATCAGACATCACAGGGCGATCAGATTTTGGGATCGAAGGCCAGCGCACGCGCTTTCGCCTCCATCTCCTCCCGCAATCTCCGGCACATCATTTCACAAAGCTCATTGACCACGGGATCGGCAATGTAGCACCAGGTGGAGAGGCCCTCTTTACGCATGCCGATCATGCCCGACTCCCGCAGCACCGCTAGGTGCTTGGAGACGTTGGCTTGGCCGGAGCCCGAGGCCTCCACGAGCTGCCCCACGGTGTGCTCCTGCTGCATCAGCAGATTCAGCAGCTTCAGCCGCATGGGCTCTGAAAGCGCCCGGAACCTCAGCGCGATCAGCTCCAGAGCCGTATCGGACAACACAGGTTTCGGTTCAGGATTTTTCTTTTTAGGCATGCGGTAATTTTATTTGCTATATCGCCATATAGCAATATAGTTTCTTCAGTGATTGAAGAAAAAGTAATCCTTTAACCCCGTCTCGCAATGCAAACTACCACCTCCCCTGCTGAGTTGAATGAACGCTTTTCCCACGGTGCCTGCCAGCTCATCGATGTGCGTGAACCTGTGGAACACGCGGAAATGTATATCCCCGGCGCTCGCCTGATCCCCCTGGGTGAGCTGGAAAAGCGCGCCTCGGAGATCGCCAAAGATCGGCCCGTGGTCATCCACTGCCGCAGTGGCAAGCGCGGTGAACAAGCCTTGTCCAAACTGAAGGCGCTCGGTTTCCCCCAGGTGGAGAACCTCACCGGCGGCATTCTCGCCTGGAAGGAAGCCGGGTTGCCGGTGAAGTCGAGCTCCCAAAAGGTCTTCCCGCTCATGCAGCAGGTGCAGCTCATCATCGGTGCCGGGGTCTGGCTGGGGGTCATCCTCGCCCTCACCGTGCATCCTTACTGGGCGTTCCTGTGTGCCTTCTTCGCCTCCGGTCTGCTGCTGGCCGGTAGCACGGGCTGGTGTGGCCTGGCCATCCTGCTTTCCAAGATGCCTTGGAACCGAGTCGAAGGTCAGGCGTGCTGCACACCGAAAAACTGTGCCGTTAACTGATGTCTCACCGCTAAGCCCCCACGACCATGTTTCTCCGACAAATCACCGACGCTGCCCTGGCGCAGAATGCTTACCTCATCGGCTGTCAACGCACCGGGGAGGCCGTCATCGTGGACCCCGAGCGGGATGTGGACCGCTACCTGCGGTTGGCGGCGGAAAACGACCTGCGCATCACCGCCGTGGCGGAGACCCACATCCACGCCGACTACCTCAGTGGCGCGCGGGAATTGGTCGAGCGCCACGGGGTGAAAGCCTACCTGTCCCGCGAAGGTGGCCCGGACTGGCAGTTCGAGTGGGCGCAGGGCCACCTGAACGCCCGTTTCCTGAGCGATGGGGACTCTTTCAAAGTGGGAAACATCGAGCTGAAGGCCGTCCACTCCCCAGGGCACACGCCGGAGCACCTCAGCTTTCTCATCGTCGATCACGGCAGTGGTGCCACGGAGCCCATGGGCCTGCTGAGTGGGGACTTCATCTTCGTCGGGGATGTGGGTCGGCCGGATCTGCTGGAGAGTGCCGCGGGGCAGGCCGGGGTCATGGAGCCCAGCGCCCGCACGCTGTATGCCAGCCTCAGAGCCGCCTCCGCGCTGCCCGAGCATCTGCAGATCCTGCCTGCCCATGGGGCTGGCAGTGCCTGTGGTAAGGCCCTGGGTGCCGTGCCCACCAGCGTGATGGGCTACGAGCGGCGCTTCAACGCTGCCTTTAAAGAGGCCCTGACCGAGTCCGAAGACACCTTCGTCAAAGACATCCTGGCAGGCCAGCCCGCACCGCCCCTCTACTTCGCCCGCATGAAGCAGGACAACAAGAAAGGACCGGCTCTGTTACCCCAAGGTCGGCTCCCCCGGCCCAAGCACTTTTCCAGATCTGAAGTACGGCTGTTTTTAGCCAATCCCGCCAACGTGGTGCTGGACCTGAGATCCAACCGCCAGCCGTTCATGCAGCGGCATTTGGCCGGGGCACTCCTGGCACCGTTGGCCGGTGGAAAGCTACCCATCGCGGCGGGATCGTATGTAGCGGAAGACGCCGCTCTGCTGCTGGTGGTGAATGATGAAAGCGAGGTGGTGGAAGCCGTGCGGCAGCTCATCCGTATCGGCCTGGATCACGTGGTGGGCTGGATCACCGTGGCCGAGGCCCTGCATAGCGAGGATGACCTGATCCAGACGCAGGCCTTCATCACCACAGCCCAGCTTTATGATGCGCTCCAAGCGCAGACCTCCGCCCAGGTCCTGGATGTGCGCGGGGCCGATGAATATGCCGAACGTCATGTGCAGGGCGCGCTCAACATCCCTTACACCCGCCTCGCCGCACGGCTGGCTGAGCTGCCTCGCGACACCCGCCTGTATGTCCACTGCGGCAGCGGGCTGAGAGCCAGCCTCGCCACCGCCTACCTGGCCCGCGAGGGGTTCGATGCCGTGCTGGTGGATGGGAGCTTCGGACAAATCGCTGCCTCGCTCAAAACCCCGGCTCAAGCCTAACTTACTTTCACATCGCATGAATCGAAACACCTTCATCGCCTTTGGCTGCCTCCTGCTCGCCACCCCCGGCCTCCACGCGGCGGATGCCGAGACGCCAGTCATCCCCCTCCAGGTGCGGGAGAACCTGAAGATCGTCTATCAAGTCACCGAGGATCTGTCCTATGAAGGCGTGAACAAAGGCCTCTTCTATGCTCGCAAGCTGATCAACACCTATGACAAGCAGGGCATCTCGCCCAATCAAGTGGACCTGCATTTGGTCTTCCATGGCACCGGTCTGAATGCCGTGGTCCAAGCCGGAGCGCGTGAGCGGCTGAAAGCGGAGAAAGCCGAAAACCCCAATGGCGAGATCCTGGCGGAGCTGATCCGACGCGGGGTGCAGATCGAGCTGTGTGAAAACACCATGCAGCAAAAAGGCGTGAAACCCACGGAGCTGATGCCGGGGGTCAAGCTCGTCGTCGGGGCCTTCCCTCGATTGGTGGATCTGCAATTGCAGGGCTACGCCTACATCAAATTCGAATAAACGCTTTTTGTTATGCCACTCTGGAGCAAGATCACCCTGGGTCTCCTGGCTGCGACATTGGTCGCCGGGTTCCTGCTCTGGTGGCTGATGGATCATCGCCGAGGCACCGCCTGGGCCATCTCCGTGGTGCGAGATCGGTTTCCTGATGTGCGCCACATCTCCTCAGCCGATCTCCAACGATGGTTAAGCGATGCCTCGCGTCAGCCCCCCATCGTCATCGATGCACGCTCTGCCGAGGAAAACGCCGTCAGCCATCTTCCGGAAGCGCTCCATCTGGATGTCGAGTCGGTAACGGATGAAACTTTGCAGCGTCTCGACCCGTCCCGCTCTTACGTCACTTATTGTTCGGCCGGATATCGCGCCTGCCAGCTCGCCCGTCGCCTGCACAGCCTCGGCATCGCAGACGTTGCCAATCTGGAAGGTGGCATCTTTACCTGGGCCAATGAGGGGCACCCCGTCGTTCAGGGAGAGCGACCCGTGACGGCGGTGCACCCTTACCATTCCCTGTTCTCCCGGATGCTGAAGCCTGAACGCCGCCAGCCATGAACACACTCTTAACCCTCATCGGTGCTTCCTTGATCGGCCTGTCGCTCGGCCTCACCGGCGCAGGTGGCAGCATCATCACCCTGCCGGTGCTGGTTTATCTGGCCGCCATCCCCGCCCGCGAGGCCGTGGGCATGAGTTTGTTCGTGGTCGGCGCTGCCGCTTTGGCCGGAGCCATTCAGCGCGTCCGCGCCGGTGATTTTCATCCCTCCGCCGCCCTCATGTTTTCCCTCTCCGGGATGGCGGGTGCCACGCTTGGCGCTAGGCTGACCCCACTGCTACCTGCGGCGGTGCTGATGATGCTCTTTGCCCTGCTGATGCTCGGGGTCGCCCTGAAGATGCTGCTCAGCTCCGGGCGGGAGCCCGTGGTGCCTGCGGAGTGTCGGCCCGCCCGCTGCCTCCTGGCCGGGTTCGGGGTGGGCGTGCTCACGGGGTTCATCGGGGTGGGGGGAGGTTTCCTCCTGGTGCCCGCGCTGATCCAGTTCGCCCGACTGCCGGTGCGGACCGCCACCGGGACCTCCCTGGCCATCATCGCCTTCAATTCCGCCGCCGGTTTCCTCAGCCATCTCCACGATGCCCCGCTGCGCTGGCCGCTCATGCTCCTTTTTGCCGGTCTCGCTGTCGCGGGCACCTGGATCGGCAGCCTGTTTGCGAAACGCCTCCCCGTGCGGCGTCTCCAGCAGACCTTTGCCGTGTTGGTTCTTTGCACCGGCAGCTATGTGCTGTGGCAAAACTTCCATTCCATGACTTAGTTTGTTCAACCATGGAGGAAGAGCCTGTCCACATCCCCATCACCGACGAGCTGGATCTGCACACCTTCCGCCCGAATGAGGTCGGTGATCTCCTGGTGGACTACCTCACCGAATGCCAAAAGCTAGGCATCCTGAACGTGCGCATCATCCACGGCAAAGGCACCGGCACCCTTCGCACCGGCGTGCACGCCGCCCTGGCGAAAATGGAGATCGTCCAGGAAATCCGCTGGCCCGCCGGGGAACGCTCCGGCGGCTGGGGCGCGACCTGGGTGGAACTGCGGGCAGGACCTTCCGAGGAGGTGCCTTCCGTCCCACAGAATTGACATTTTGTGGGACGGGGCCTAGATTGGCTTCATTATGGCAGCAGGTGTCAATGTGCGATTCGCAGGTGAACTTCAAAACTTCATCCAGGAGAGGGTTTTGAAATCTGGTCTGTATAGCTCCACAAGCGAATACATCCGTGACCTCGTCCGGCGCGACTACGATAAGGAAGAGCAGCGTAAATGGGCTTGGCTTCGAAACGAACTTCGAGCCGGTGCCGTCGCTGATGAATCGGAGTTTGTCCCTCTGGACGCGGAGACTCTGATTTCAAAAGCCAAAAAGCGCAATAAGGCCAATGCCCGCTAAAATTTACCCCAGCGCTGAAGAGCGTATCCTGGAGATCTGGGACTATTCCAAAGAGCAATGGGGTGAAAAGCAGACCAACGCTTATGTGAGTGAACTCGTCGCTGAAATCGAGAGGGTCGCCGGACAAAGACATCGCTGGAGGCCTTTCCTGGACGACGAGCTGACCGGGGGCTATTTTTTTTCGTTATCGGCATCACTACATCTTCTTTCGTGAGTTACCCAAAAAGCGCCTCGGTGTCATCAGCGTGCTGCATGAAAAGATGGATATCCCCGCACGGCTGAAAGCAGATGCCGATTTGGCTGGCTGAAACGCATTCCTTTGCGTGTGCATTTGCTCGATCTGAAAGCTGCGCTTAGCTTTGCTGCTCATGTCCCACGCCGTCCTCAGCCTCCTCAAAGAAAGCCGTCACCCCATGCGCATTGACCTCATCGGCGTGGCCGGATCGGGCATGAGTGGGCTGGCCTCCCTGCTGCTGGCGCTGGGGCACAAGGTCAGCGGCTCGGACAAGGTGACGACCCTGGAGACGGATCGCCTGGTGAAGCTGGGCCTGCAGTTCTTTTCCCCACACTCCGAAAAGGAGGTGGAGGACTGCGACATGGTCATTTACTCCAGCGCCATCAAACCCGGAAACGTGGCCTATGAGGCGGCTTACAAGCAGGGCATCCCCCTGGTGCGCCGGGCCGAGGCTCTGGCCGCAGTGATGGCGAATAAAAAAGGCGTGGTCGTGGGCGGCACGCATGGCAAGACCACCACCTCCGCGCTGACCGCCCACGTGCTGCGCCAAGGCGGGCTGAAACCCAGCCACTATGTGGGGGCGGAAATCCCGATCCTGGGAGCCAATGCGCATTGGGATCACGAAGGTGAACTGTTCGTGGCCGAAGGAGATGAAAGTGATGGCACTCTGGTGAACTTCCATCCCCAGCACTCCATCATCCTCAACATCGAACCCGAGCACCTGGACTTTTACGATGGCATCGAGGCCATCAAGGCGGTGTTTCGCCAGCTCCTTTCTCAAACCCCAGGCTATTGGGTGCATTGCGCCGAGGACCCGGTCGCTCGTGAAGTGTGCAGCGGCCCTCAGGGGGTGAGCTACGGATGGTCTCGCGACTTCGATTTCTCGGCGAATATCTTGGCCATGAAGCCGGATCATTCCGACTTCGAAGTGTATCAAAAGGATACTTTGTTAGGCATCGCCACTCTGGGCATTCCGGGTAAGCACAATGTTTCCAATGCCCTGGCTGCCATCGCCCTGGCGACGAAGCTGGGCGTGCCGTTTGAAAACATCCAACGCGCCCTCAAGAGCTTTCGTGGAGCCAAGCGCCGGTTTGAAATCCGCCACAGTGGTGAGCGCTTCACGGTGGTGGATGACTACGGGCATCACCCCAGCGAAATCGCCGCCACCCTGGCCACGGCCAAGGGGCTGGCACCTCAGCGCATCGTCTGCCTGTTCCAGCCACACCGTTACAGCCGCACCCAGCTTCTGAAAAAAGAGTTCGGTGCCAGCTTTGGCGATGTGGACGAACTCTTTGTGACCGATGTCTATGCCGCCAGTGAAAAACCTCTGCCCGGCGTCAGCGGCGAAACCATCGTCGAAGAAGTCAAAGCCCAGTCCGCCACCAAGGCCCAATCCACTCCCACCCTCCTGCTGTCTCGTGACAAGGTCGGCAACACCCTGCGTCCAGGAGATCTGCTCATCACCTTAGGCGCGGGCAATGTCCATGAAGTGGGACGCTGCATCGCCCGCGATCTGCCGGTGCTGGAAAAGCTGTGGACGCTGCTCGAAGCCCACGGCGGTGGGGTGGCTCGCCTCTATGAGCCCATGGCACGTCACACCACCTTCCTCATCGGTGGCCCGGCTCAGTATTGGATCGAGCCTCGCAGCATCGAGGGTTTCGCCCAGATCGTGCGTTACCTGCGCGCCCACTCCGTGCCCATTCGTGTGATCGGTCGTGGTTCCAATCTCTTGGTCAAAGATGGTGGCATTCGCGGTGCCGTGCTCCATCCGTCCAAGGGTGAGTTTGAAGACGTCCGAGTCGAGGGTGAAACCCTCATCGTCGGCGTCGGCACTCGCTTGAAAAAGATCGCCAGTGCCGCCCGCAATGCCGGTCTGGGTGGCTTCGAATGGATGGAAGGCGTGCCTGGAAATCTGGGTGGTGCCATCCGCATGAATGCTGGCGCCATGGGCACGGAAACCTTCGACCAAATCGTCAGCGTGCGCTTCATCGATACCGATGGCCAGATCAAAGAGAAGCCCCTGGCCGAGATCCAGCATCATTACCGCAGCGTGCCGGAGTTTGAGGAGCGCTACATCGTCTCTGCCGTGCTCAAAGGCACGCCTGCGGATCAGGCCGAGATTGATACCAAACTCGCCGCTTCCCATCAGAAACGCCGCACCAGTCAACCCGTGGGCGCCAGCGCCGGCTGCGCGTTTAAAAACCCCGAGGTGTGTGGAGCCGGTAAGCTCATCGACGACCTCGGCCTCAAAGGCCGCAGCGTCGGCAAAGCCATCGTTTCCGACATCCACGGCAACTTCATCGTCAACAGCGGCGGTGCCACCGCCCGTCAGGTGCTCGACCTCGTCGCCGAAATCCAAGAAGTGGCCCAACGCGAACGCGGCGTGCAGCTCGAGATGGAAGTGAAGGTGATCGGGGAAGATCAGCCGATGGGGTTGTAAATGAGTTCTTGAGGTTGTCTGGAAGTCTCCTGAACAGGTGCCTCTTGTCAGGAGGCTAGCCATTAGCGGGGGCCCCTGCGTCCTCCATCATGACACCAGTGTGCCTCCTGGAGGGAGGCGAGACATTAGCCGGGGGTGCAGCGAGGCACGAGCGGAACCCCCGGACACCGCGAGCGATCGACGCCCGTAGCACCGCGTCCTGAAGGGACGCGAGAAAGGTCCATGCCCCATGACCTCATCTCACCACAAATAAGCCTCGTTATACGCCACCAGACCGCGTTTCAGCATCGCCACATATTCTTCCTGGAAGGTCTTCACCCGATGATGCTCCTCCTGGTTTAATACATACTGACGCACGGTCTCCAGCTTGGACGCGCTGACGGTAAAGCCGCCGTAACCATCCTGCCAGGCAAAGCCCGCCATCCGCAGCTCACGGTGAATCCAGGCGGAGGATTCGCTCTTGATCTCACGCATCACATCCGCCAGGCAATGGGTAGCACGCAATCCGGCAAACACATGCACATGATCCCCTGTGCCGCCGACTGCGTGGGCGATGCCGTTCAGGCCCCGCAAGGTGCCTCCGATGTATTCATGCACGCGATCTCGATCCGTAGGGGAAAGCCAGGGCTCGCGATTCTTTGTGCTGAAAACCAGATGGTAATGCAGAGATAGATGCGTGGATGGCATCGTGCAGTGTCTCCGTCCATCGGCGATGCGCAACGGGAGAACGTAGCTGGCTGTGGAATGGGGATGACGGAGAAGTCGGAGACGAGGGGGGTGACAGGCACCTTTCTCGCGTCCCTCCAGGACGCTTGATCCGCGCATGCACGCTCTCGTGTTCGCAAATCCTGGGGTTACGCTCGTGCCTCGCTTCACCGCCCGGCTAATCTCTCACGTCCTTCCAGGACGACGGGGAGGGTCCTTCCCCATTCGTAATATACACACCACATCCACATTCTCCCCTTCTTTGTCCAACGAGACAGGAGCCCCTAGCTCATGAGGCTGTGATCTAGTCTCACAGCGCTTTGCTCTGAACCCGGCGCTTCTTGGACATCGCAGTCGCTTTTTTCTGTCGCAAGACAACGGAGCGCCTCGGCTTCGCTGGTCGCGAGCTTGGATTGGAAGCCGTTCCCATCACCAACGGTTCAAGGGGCAAACCCAGTTGGACATGAAGATTGCGAATCATGGGAAGTGTGAGCGCACGCTTGCCATTCAAGACCTCCGAGACACGGCTGGGAGACCCGAGATAGCTCGCCATTTCTCCCTTCGTCAGACCCCGTTGTTCCATGACGAATGCAATCAGTTCCGCCGGTGTCGGAGAACCGAGATCGTGATGTTTCTTTTCATAAGCTTCAATGAGCTCTGCCAAGACTTCCAGTTCATCCGACTCAGAAGAAGAAGGGGATGGGTCCAATTGCATCAGTTCAGAAACCCGTTTCATGGCTTTCTGGTGATCGGCTCGGGTATGGATAGGAAAGATGTTCATCATCAAAGAAAAGGATTCAGTCCCATTTTTTCTTGTCGTATTCCGCGTGGGTGCCGATCCATAGAACCTGCATCACGCCCTGTCTGTAAGCGACCACGGTGACGAGACGATAATCGTTGCCTTTGATATCAAAGATGACGCGATTACGGCTCAACACATCAGCCGAGCGAAAGTGATTTCGAATGTCTTGAAATGATTTCCATTCGGCAGCCTCGACAATTTTCACCCATGACCTGAGAGGCTTGAGTGAACTCGCGTGCCGTTTAGCGAAATTGTCCAGAATGTCGCGGCCAACCAGTTTCATGAGACGCCTCTATTTTAAGCGCCTCTGAGCCCATGAAAAGAACAAATTTCCCAAAATGGGAAATGCATCGTTTAGCAAACCTCACTCCACCTCCAGCACCGTCGTCTCCCCATCCAGGCTGCCTTTTCCAGCGGCCTTCTTGGTTCTGGAAGCATCCTGAATAGGTGCCTCCTGGAGGGAGGCGAGACATTAGCCGGGGTGACTTGAGCGAAGCGAAATGAACCCCCGGGCACCACGCCCGATACACACCCGCAGCGCCGCGTCCTGGAGGGACGCGAGAAAGGTCCGCTCCATCCAGCAGACGCCGCCATCCACGTATCCTCAACGTTTCACTCCACCTCCAGCACCGTCGTCTCTCCATCCAGGCTGCCTTTTTTCCAGCGGCCTTCCAGGGTATAAACAAGGTGGGGGGTGTAGAGTTCGGGTTCCAGCAGGAAGGAGTCATGGCCCTTGCCAGAGTGCACGGTGATGTGCATGGAGGAGGTCTTGGCCTTCTCCAGGGCCAGGACCATCTCAGCCTGCTCTTCGGGGTAGAAGCAGAAGTCCGAGTCGATGCTGAAGACGAGGTAATGATGCCCGGCGGCGGTGCTGCGGGCAAAGAGCTGCTCGTAGTTCTCCACGCCCGCATCGCGCAGCGGATCGTAGCGCAGCCACATGTTGATGATGCGGAGGTAGCTGTTGGCATCG
The DNA here is from genome assembly GCF_900167535.1 of Prosthecobacter debontii. Classification (NCBI taxonomy): domain Bacteria; kingdom Pseudomonadati; phylum Verrucomicrobiota; class Verrucomicrobiia; order Verrucomicrobiales; family Verrucomicrobiaceae; genus Prosthecobacter; species Prosthecobacter debontii. The sequence continues at coordinate 328,855 of NZ_FUYE01000001.1, read as the reverse complement.
AAGCGCTTCACGAACTTCTTGCCCTGATAAAGCATGTAGCTCTCCACATTGTGCCCCACCTGATACCAGGAGAGGTGACCATTGGCCTGGCTGACGGTGGAGCTGGCGCGTTTTTCAATGGCATCCAGGTGCACGAAGGTCTTGTGCGAAATCATGCGCGCCAGGGCCAGGCCGTATTCGGGGGCCTCACCCTCGTAATAATCACCGCCATTGAAATGCGGGTCGTTCTCGATGGCCATGACCTGCTCAAACAGGGTCAAGCGCGACAGCACCGTGGTGCGCAATCCCGTGGCCACCGGCATGACGATGCGCACACGCTCGGGAAACACCGTGGCTAGATTCAGGGCGAGCAAACCACCGATGCTGGTGCCGATGACCGCATGCAGTTGCTCGATGCCGAGATGATCCAGGAGCGCGATTTGGCTCTTCACCACGTCGATCGACAGGACGGCGGGGAAGCTGCTGCCATAGGGTTTTCCCGTGGCCGGATTGATGGAGGCCGGTCCACTACTGCCGTAGCAGCCGCCCAGGTAATTGGCACAGATGACGCAGTAGCGATTGGTATCCAGCGCCTTGCCGGGGCCGACAAACATATCCCACCAGCCGGCCTTCACATCCTCCGTCCAGCGTTCGCCCACGCCGTCCACCTCTTCGGTGCGGCCTGCGGCGTGTTGGCTGCCTGAGAGGGCGTGGAAAAGCAGGATGGCATTGCTCTTTTTGGCGTTCAGCTTGCCATACATTTCATAGGCCAGGGTGATGCCAGGGAGCGATTCACCGCTGGCAAAGACGAACGGTTCAGCTTCGGAACCGAGCTGAAAGAACTGGGTGGTGGTTTTCCCCGGGCCTTTTGACATGAGGGGTGCAACTAACAGCAGGATACCGCCGCTTCAAGATGTTCTAACCCTCCAGGCGGAAAGCGGCATGCTGCAGCAGCTTGTCCAAAGCCTTGCGGTAGGGGCTGGGCATGGCGGTTTTAGCCAGGGCGGCCAGGGGGATAAATTGATGGGACTCCGGCCATGCGAGGCTCTCCAGTGGGGCCTCATGCACCCAGAGCGTGACCTTGTAGCGCGTGATGCCATAGGAGGTCTTCATCAGCACCGGAGGCAAGGCCGCCTCGCCCGTCGCGGGCAGGGCCGGGAGCTTCCACAGGCCGGTTCGGCGTGAGCCGGTCTCCTGCTCCAGGAGGATCCCCTGCCCCGTCTGCACAAACACGACCCGCTCCGTCACCTCGGTGATCTCAGTGCGATTGCCTTTCACCGGTAGAGACTCGGGCTCGGTCGCGCGGCAGTGTTTTTTCACCGGACATTCAGCACACAGCGGCTGCCGGGGTTTACACACGGTCTGGCCCAGCTCCATGAGGGCGGAGTTCAGCGCGCGCGGATCCTCGGTCGCCTGCACCAGTTCCGTCGCGCGCTCCCACAGGCGTTTGCTGCCGACGGCGGAGTCCACGGGGGTGGCGTCATTATCCAGTCGAGACAGCACCCGGGCCACATTGCCATCCACGATGGGCTCGGCGAGGCCAAAGGCAAAGCTGGCGATGGCCCCCGCGGTGTAGGGACCGATGCCGGGGAGAGCCCGAATGGCGGCGGGCTCGGTGGGAAACACCCCTCCATGCTCACTCTGGATCACCTGAGCCAGCTTTTGCAGGTTCCGCGCCCGGCGGTAGTAACCCAGCCCTTCCCAGGTCTTCAGCACCTCACTTTCAGGAGCTCGGGCCAGGGTTGCGAAATCCGGATAACGCTCCAGCCAACGGGCATAATAACCGCGATCCAGGACCGTGCTGATCTGCGTCTGCTGGAGCATGATCTCGGAGACCAAGATCGCATACGGATCACGGGTTCTCCGCCAGGGATAGTCGCGACCGACCTGATGAAACCAAGTAACGAAATCAGCAGAGAGAGAAGCGGCAGACACCATGAGAAAACGAAACGAATGCTGTGCCGAAGCATCGGCCCCAGGCAAGGATTTATGAGCGAATCAGACCCCGAAAGCCTCGCGGCAAATGCACCCCGGCCACGGCGAGCCCGACCATGGCCAAGGATGTGCGCGGTTGATAGGCTAAATAACGTCCCTGCCAATCGGGCTGATACTTCTTCTTGAAGTTAAACAGGCTCTTGTAGCCATAGAAACGATCGAAGTTTTCAAACAGGAACTGCACCGCTTTTTCCTCGCGAGTCAGTTCCGCAGGATCTTGGGCGGCAGCCACATTGGCGAGCGGGGCATTGCCGAGACTCACCTGCTCCACCGACTGAGTTTTGAAGTGGTCGATCGCCTCCACGATGAGGAAGTCCATGACGTCCCGCACATCCTCACGGGCCCGCATCAGATCCAGGCAGCGCCCCTTACCCTGCGCATAGGGCAGCCAGGTGGCGAAGGCTTCCATGCGGCCTTCAGGATTGCGCACGATGGAGGCCCCGTGGGTGCGTATGCCTAGCAGGCTGAAGCTCCCCAGATCGAAGGTCATCTCACCGCCGTGCTTTTGATCTAACCAATGATTCGACAAAAGCTGAAGCTGCGCCTCCAGGCCATGATCCGGGTGCGGCTCGGCATGATACCACTCATAGGTGAGGCCATTCTTCCGGGCTTTATTGCGGGCCGTGCGGAGGTTTTGAAACTTACCGCCCTCCAGCTTAAAATCCGCCACATCCAGCCGCGCATCTTCCCCCACCTTCACCGTCACAAAACCGGCCTCCTCATAGAGCGGGCGGTTGCTCACATGAGCACAGTAAAAGATCGGCTCCCAATCCTGCCGCCCGCAAAACTTGGCAAAGGCTGTGATCATCCCGGCTCGATCCCTCTCCGGCCCCAGGGGATCGGCCAAAGCCACGGCGTATTTCCGCCAGAGTGCGTAGGCGATGCAGGCCGTGCGATCCTCATTGAAGAAGTAACGTTTATCCTCCAGGAGCGCGAAGCTATCCATCGGATCACGCCCGTCGGCCTCGATCATCCGGCGCACGAGATCCCGATCCTCCACCGAGGCCTCCGGCAAGCGCGAGGCCAGCACGGGGCGCAAAGTCAGCCCCAGCACGAACAAGGCGGCCAGCAGACTGCCGCCCCGCACATGAGATAAGAACAGCCGCACCTTCCGGCTGCCATCCATATCCAGATCACTCTTCTGCCACACCAGGGCCGACCCGGCACCGCTGAAGCAATCCGCCCACGTCAAAGCCTCCCCGAACTCGCCGCGCTCACTGAACTGGCGCAAGCCGAAGACGCTGTAAACGAACAGCCCGACAGCGAGCAGCGGCAGCCCCAAAAAGGCTAGACGCAGTGAAGGCGCATCCGACCTCGCCGTGAACTCCGAGCGCCAGCGGATCAAGGGCACCAGCAACAGCCCGGCGGCCAGCGCATGATGCCAATCAAAGGCGCGGGTCAGATGGATCACCACCGAGACACTCAGCAGGATCAGGGCAAGCAACCACGCGATCCGTTTATGCCGCCGCAGCCCCCGCGCCAGAGTGATGAGCCCGATGCCTGAAAAGAGCAGCAGCAGGCGACTGTTATCCTGCACACCCAGCGGCAACCACTGCTCCATCCAATCCAACACCGTGGAGGGTTTCAGAATCAGCGCCTCGACCAGCCCCGTGGCACCCATGATGGAAATGGACCAGACCAGAATGCGCAAGGAATGCCGCCGGGATAACAAAAAGATAAACGTCAGCACCACCGACAAAGCCGCCGCCGGCCACAGCGGTGAAAGGCCCCAGGGCAGTTCCTCCTGAGCCGGGGCCACCGCAGCGCTGTCATCCCCGAGCACCCAGGCCAGCCCGCGTGTCACCCAGGCCTGAAAGGCATCGTCAGGTCCGTTGAAACCATGATTGCCACCCGGCATTACATACAGAGCTTTGGGGGATTTCAGACTTTGAATCCAGGCCGTCGAAGCCATGAAATCCGCCCCACCATGGAACTGCGCCACGCGCAGGTCCTTCATAAAAGCGCTGAACTCCGCCAGCCCAAAGGTGCCCGGCCCCTCGGGCGTGATGCCCAGCTCATCCTTCTCCCGCAGCCCATAGCGCCCTCTGCTATCCGCGCTGAACAGGAGCAGCCCCCGGAGTTGTGGGGACCGCTCAACACTGCCAGCGGCAGCCACCGCCTGCACCGCGCCCATGCTCCATCCGCCATAGATAACGGGGATCTCGCTGCTCTCGCAGCGCCGCTCCGCCTCCGTGGCGAGAGTGGCCATGTCATGCACCAAGGTCTTCTGATCATAGTCCTTGGCAGCGTAGTTCCGCAGATCCAGCCCCACCACCATGACCGCGCTCTCCCGCAGCCAGTGCGCCACAGCATCTTCCCAAGGGGACCAGCCGCCATCCCCCGATCCGAAGATCACAATCGCCTGCGGCTTCTCCTCATCCGGCTCATAGACGCGCACCTTGGTCAGGCCCTGAGACAGCGCCACCTGCATTCGCGGCACCGGCCCCTCCCCTTCATCCTCCTGAGCGCACACCGCGCCCACCAGCATCAAACCTACCCCGACCCGCCGCAGTATCCGCGAAAAAGGTGCCGACATAAAAAGAAGAGAAAAGAATCGAATCAAGCTTTCGGATGGCGGGTCTCGGACCGGCCTGTGGCCATCTCACGCAGGAGCTCCACCTGGATCTGCTGCACCTCCATCAGCCGAGTCGTCTGCTGGTGCAGGAGGAAATCAATCTTGTCATGCAGGTGCCGGATCTCCAGTTCCGCCTTGAGATTGATCTTGTAATCATTCTCCGCGCGCTTGCGGTCACGCGCCTCCTGGCGGTTCTGGCTCATCATGATCACGGGTGCCTGGAGGGAGGCGAGGCAGGACAGCACGAGATTCAGCAGGATGAAGGGATAGGGATCGAAGGCCCGGTTCACCAAGACGGTCACATTCACAAGAATCCAGACCAGAATGACCCCGGCGAAAAACAGAATGAAGGTCCAGCTCCCGCCAAACTCGGCCAGCTTATCTGCCAGGAGTTGCCCCAGCGTCTGCTGCTGATCCTCCTCCTGCTCATCCAGCGGGCGCTCACTCAGCAGCTCATGGCGGTGCAGACTGTCCAGCACCTCTTCATCCAAATGCGAGAGGTCGCCTAACTGACTTTGCATCAAAACGCGCACATGCTCCAGGCGCGCTTCATTGACCACCTCGTTACTGACGAGATCACTCTCTTTCAGACCAGGATGCTGCGTGCGGATGATCTCCGCCACCTGCGGGGTGAGCGAGGCCAGCGGGCGCAGCTTGCTGGAGGGAAAGGGTTGACCAGTGACCGCACAGTGATGAGTCATGCGCCGGAGCATGACTCGGATTCTTCAAAAGACAAGGTCCGCCCCCGGAAAGCCTTGAGAACCGGAGGCAGGCAGGGATCAGCGGGCCGACACGGACTTGGCTGCGCTGCCTTTCAGCAGTTTTTCCAGAGCCTCATCGGGAGGCACGCCCTTTTTCAGGGCAAAGTCATACTCGGTCTTGGCCTTATCCCACTGTGGCGGGTCCCAGGTGGCGTAGAGCACGGCGAGATTGAAGTGGGCATCCCCGTAGTTGGGATCGATGGCCAAGGCGGTCTTGAACTCACGCTCGGCACGATCCAGCAGGTTCAGCTTGGTGGAAATGATGCCCAGGTAATGACGGGCGCGAGCATTCTTGGCATTCTTTTCCAGCGCCTTTTCAAAGGCCGCCGTGGCATCGCTCCAGCGCTGCTGTTTGAAATGAGTCACGCCGAGGTGGAAGGCCGCCAGTTCGTTGGAGGGATCGAAGGTCAGGCACTTCTTCAGCGCGGCCTCGGCCTCACTGAGCTTGTTTTCACGCTGGCGGGAATAGCCCAAGCCCACGAGCGCCGTTGAATTTTTCGGGTCGGCACGCAGAGCATCTTCGAAGAGCGCGGCAGCTTCGGCAAATTTCTGGGCGCTGAAAGCTTCGTTGGCCTTGTTCAGCAGGTCTTCCACCGGATTGGTGGCCACGGTTTTCTCCACGGGATTGGAAACCCGCGCGATGAGGGTGCCCTGGATGCTGCCTGAGCCGAGCATTTCCCGGACGGAGGGATCGGAGAACAGCTTCTCCTCATCCGGGGTCAGCATCATGCGGCTTTCCTTGAGATCTTCCACCTGCTCGAGCAGTTTTTTGGACACGCCCTCCATCTTCTGCAGCTCAGCCAGGACGAGATCCTTCGCCTGCTGCTGGCGATACTGGCTGCGCAGTTGGCGCATGACGATCTCGCGGAGCAGCTCGTTTTCTTTGACCAATTCCGGCGTCATTTCCCCTGACTTGCCTTCCTGGAGGGTCTTCAGTTGCAGGGTCAGGTCTGCCACTTGCGTCTGATAGGAGGCGCTCTGCTGGCGCAGGGAGGCCATCTCCGTCTGGAGAGTGGTGAGCTGACCGCGCAGTTGCACGATTTCCTGATCCTTCCGGTTCACATCCGCTTGCAGGGAGGCCACCTGCTTTTGAGCCACATCGAGATCCTTTTTCAGGCGGTCATTCTCCGCGAGGATCTTCTTCACGTCATCGCTGGCCGGAGACCGACGCTTGAGCGCCTCGATCTCAGTCTGCATGCCCAGATTCTGAGCGCTCAGGGTATCCCGCTCTTTCTGCAGGCCATCCCGGGCCGTCACGGCTTCATCCCGCTGCTTCACCGCAGTGTCACGCTCCGCCAGCAGATCGTTGCGCTCTTTTTCCAGACCGGCGATCCGCAGGGAGGCATCCGCCAGTTTTTGCGAGGCTTCCTTGGCCGCCTGCTCCGCCGCCGTCAGCCGCTGCGTGGCCTTGCGGTATTCCACCTCGATGGCCAGCTTTTCCTTCATGGCCGTTTCATACTGACCGTTGGTGGCTTTACCGGAGGCCACCTCTTGCTTCAGCGTCTCCAGAGATTTTTCCAGCGCGGCGGACTTCTGTGCCAGCGCATCTTTATCGGACCGGGCCGTGGTGATCTCACTGGAGGCCCACTGATACCACTGCTGCCACTTGGTCAGATCCATCTGCATCTGATTGTTCTGCGTCTCCAGGGCCAGCATGCGCTGGCGGTAGGACTGCTCCCACTGGGTGATCACATCTCCCAGGCTCGGAATGGTGCCCGCAGAGCCAGCCAGCACTCCAGGAACGGGAGCCGCCGCGGTGGGGGCCAGACCCGGTAGAGTGGATGCAGCCTCTGGTGCCGGTGCCGGTGCCGGTGCCGGTGCGGGAGCGGGGGCAGGTGCAGCGGCCACGGCCGCCGGGGCCGCTGCTGCGGGAGCTGCCGCCGGTTGATTCAGGCTCGCCTTCACACGGGTGATGGCCTGCTGGGTCAAACCCCGCCGATTGGCGAGCATGCCTGGCTGCCACTCGGGATGGCTTTCCGCCACGGTGTCAAAGATCTGCGCCATCTGCTGATACACCTGGAGAGCGCCGGACATATTGCCGTCCGTCTCCATCTTTTCCGCGTCCTTTTTCATCACGTAACCGCGAAAGAACTGCTCAGCCGCATCGTCCGACTGAGCCAGAGCTGAGGCGGAAAAAACGAGAGCGAGACCAAGGGCGGCCAGGGGGGCAAGGCGCATTTTCTTCATGGGGAGGCGGAATTTAGCGGAAATGCCTGCCTTTGTAAATAGTCCTCCGCATTTGCCCGCTGGACGGGAACCCGCATGGTTGCTAGCATTTCGGTCGAAATTTCGAGAAAAACCCACCGTTTAACTCGATCCCCCAACTCAACCACTATATAACCCCATGGGTCTTAACATCATCTCACGCCGTCATTTCCTCGGCCGCACGGCTAGCCTCGCTGCCGGCGCTTTTGCAGGTCCAAATCTCCTCCTCCGCGGTCAAAACGCCGCCGGTAAGAAGCTGAATCTCGCCGTCATCGGTGCCAACGGCAAAGGCCAGTCCGATACCCAGGGCGTGACCCTGGACCACAACATCGTCGCCCTCGTGGACGTGGACCTGAAGCGCCTGGACGAAGCCGCCAAGAAGCGTGAGAAGCACCACCTGGATTCCGGTAAAGAAGCCCCTGCCGCACCGAAGCTGTATCAGGACTTCCGCAAAATGTTCGACGAGATGGCCAACGAAATCGACGGCGTCATCGTCTCCACTCCGGACCACACCCACTACCTGGCCGCCATGCACGCCATCAAGCATGGTAAGCACGTCTGCGTGCAGAAGCCTCTCTGCAACTACATCGCCGAAGTGCGTGACCTGCATAAAGCCGCCAAGACCGCCGGCATCACCACCCAGATGGGTAACCAAGGCCGCACCATGGAAGGCCAGCGCTTGGCCAAAGAGTGGATCGAGCAGGGTGCCATCGGCACCCTCAAAGAAATCCGTCTCTGGACCAACCGCCCCATCTGGCCTCAGGGCCCGCTGCCGAAGAAAGCCGCTGAAAAACCTGCGGAGCTCGACTGGGATCTCTGGCTCTCCAGCGAGCCGATGGAGCCTTACTTCGAGTTTGAAATCCCCGAAGGCATGAGCGCCAAGCGCGGCAACAGCATCCACCCCTTCAACTGGCGTGGTTGGTGGCAATTCGGCTCCGGCGCCCTCGGCGACATGGGCTGCCACATCATGGACGCCACCTTCAGCATCCTCGGTCAGCTCATCCCTGAGCGCATCGACGCCACCAGCAGCCCCATCTCGGAACTGAACGCCCCCGTCTGGTCCGACCTCGTCTATCACATGCCTGCCGGCAAATACGACGCCCTCAAGGTCTCCTGGAACGACGGCTCCAAAGATGGCAAGCCGAACAAGCCCGAGATCTCCCCGCACATGACCAGCGATCTGGCCAAGAAGGCTTTCGAAAAAGCCAGCAGCGGCATGATGTTCATCGGCACCGAAGGCACCGTCTTCGAAGGCGAAGCCTATTGCGGCAGCCCCGTCATCTACAATGAAGAGCGCTACACCCAGGTGCGCCTCGACATGAAGGCCGGTAAGATCAAGAAGACGGAAACCCGCAGTGTGATGCCTAACAACCCGCAGGGTGAGTGGGCCTATCACATCGTCAACGGTGGTGCCCCAAGCTCCAACTTCGACTACAGCTGCCCGCTGACCGAGTTCGTGCTTCTCGGCAACCTCGCCGTCCGCGCCCAGCAGAGCGTGCAGTGGGACAAGCAGAACATGAAGGTAAGCAACGTGGAAGAGCCGAACAAATACGTCGCTCGCCCCGCCTACCGCGACGGCTGGAAAGCCTAACCCACTTCTCGGTCCCTCACCTGGACCCCGAGACCTCCACTCCAGACCTGCTCACGCGGGTCTGGAGTTTTTTGTGACATCGCCTCCCGTTTGGAGCCAACCGTAGGCTGGGTTTGTCCGGCTGGAGATTCACGTTCGTTCTCGAATCCCCGTTGCCGGATAACCCGGCTCCCGAGCGAGGTGGCTGCCCCCTTGCACCTAGTAGACACCTTCGATCATATCGTTTGTTATTCTCGAATCGACCACCTCTTCACACCTTCCCTGCAGGCGGGTTATCCGGCCACACGATCCAACGAGATCAAAACCTCCCTAGCCGGACAAACCCGCCCTACGAGGGGCTCTGCCTTCCCCCTCCCCCTTTGCGGCTTCTTGCGCCTTTTTGCGGTCCACCCTCACGAACCAACGCATCATTCGTTAGGATTCTTCTCCTTCAGCGCCGCCAGCACCTTCTTCACATCCTCCGCCTGACGGGCGGTGGAGGCACTGTCATCATGCCAGACGATGTGCCCCTCCATGATGAGGAAACATTGGCGTTGCGCCATCGGCAGCAGACCGCCCATCGCCTTCCCCACCTTGAAGGCTTCCATCACCTTCCCCTCTGTATCGGCGATGAGGTCATAGGGGAGCTGACGTTGGGTCTTGAATTTCTTTTGCGCCGCCACCGTGTCCATGGAGACCCCCAGCACCTGCACCTTGTCTTTGGTGAGGTCTGCAAATGCATCCCGCAGAGAGCAAGCCTGCGCGGTGCAGCCGGGGGTGTTTGCCTTGGGGTAAAAGAACACCACGGTCGGTCCCTTCGCATAGACGTCGGCAAAGTTCACCGTCTCGCCTTCCTGATTCACAGCGGAGATCACGGGGGCGGGTTCGTGGACGAAAACCTGTTCAGCGCTGCATGAGCTGAACAACCCGGGAAGAATGGCAGAAAACAGTTTCATCACACGCATCATAGCACAGTCACTATTCGCTCCATCGGCGGGAATGGATTCACCTTTGGCTAATCTCGGAGGCCTCGATAACGCAGCGGCACATAGCCCTTGGCTTCTAAAAACTCCCGGCGCACCTGCCTTCGAAAGACCTTCCAGGTGGGATGACAGCCCGCCTCATACACACTCACCTGCGTCTGGGCAGGGTTGGCCCATCCGGCAAAGATGAGCACATGCGCATTGTGGGTATTGAGGATATCCCCCGGCCGGAGTTCCTCATAATTCCCGAGCCGCGAGCACAACCCTGGCAGTTCCCGCGTGGAATAGGACCGCTCTAGCCGCCAGCAGCGTGAGACCAGACCTGAGCAATCAATCCCCGCCGCCTCCGCGCTCACCTGAGCCTCCAGTCCCGCACGCTTCACCGGCGTATAGACATCCCCTGCGGCCAGGCCCTGCTTCACCTTCGCATCGAACTCCGTCGGTGTATCAAACCCACCCCACTGATACGGCAGGCCTTCATTCCACCGCCCTGGCAGCCACCAGCCCGCCACCGTGCCATCCACCGGGTGATACCCCGCATCTGGCGTATCCACCTGGATACCCCGCGCATCCGGTCCATGTCTGACATTCGCCTGCGTCGGCTTCCAGCGATGCCGTGTATAAGCCTCAGCGATCGCCATGACTTCCCCCCGACGAATGAAGGGCCGAGGACTCAGATCCAGCACGCGCTGTGAACTCGAACAAGCCGTCAGCAGCAGTAAGCCCAGCCCCACCAGACCCGTTCCCCACGCGGCTCCCCTACTGTCTTTGTCATGGCTTGCTTGTCGTTTCATGATCGGGGCCACCAACCACAGGTCACGGAGGAATCCAACCTTCTTCCACACGAATCGTCATCGGTCTCGCTGCGCCCCGTTCGTCCGATGCCATGACAAGGCATTACCCGCATTTGACGCTCATCTTAAATCCTATAAGGTCGACCTCCATGTCGCTCGATTCCCTCATCATTCACGCCGTTTTATGGGCAGGAATGATCGTCACGAGCGCGAATGCGCAGAAACCGCTGCTGTCTCAACTGAGCGCTCCGCCCTCGAATGAGGTTCCAACTCACTCAGGTAAAACCCAAGGCGAGGATCTCCATGAGGCGGCACTCGACTGGTATAACCATCCCAACGCCGAACATCTTGGGGAGATCGACGCGGCCTTGCAAAAGGTTCTACCTCTGGCGTTGAGACAGTCTCCCTGGGTCATCCAAGTGCCCACCTGGCAGGATGCTCACCAGTATCAAGCTTACCATGAAGCTGGCGCTCTGCTTCTGGCCAAAGGATGCACGCTTCTCAATGAAGGACGCGTCGAAGAGGCGCTTCCCGTGCTGAAAACGGTGGATAAAAACCTGCCGTACTCACTTCTGCTTCGTCCCGATCAGACCTTTCTTCCCGTTCGCAAAACGCTCAGTCAACATGAGCAAGCTTGCCACCTTCGAATCGCCATTCTCACCCAAAAGGTGGCCACCTTTGAGTTTCCAGCCGAGAACGATGAATTCGATGCGGAATCTCAGACCCAAGCCGTCGAGGACCTCACGTTAGACCTCCTCAAGAAGCGGAACTATGACGCTCTGGATCACTTCGTTTCCCAGGCGCGTTTGCGTCAGCTCACGACGGCTTCTTCCAGATGGGTTTCGGACATCAGTGTCCAGAGCCTGCATCCTGACAAACACGAGTCCGATGAAGCCTGGCTTGAGATCGGCCAGCACATCCGAGAGTGGAGACAGAAGCTGCCGACCTCGATAGATGCGCAGATTGTGGAACTTCATTATGAAATGGGTGCGGTGACCCGAGACAACCCAAAGACTAAAAAAGCCTTCTTAGCGAAATTCGCGCCGATCCAAAAAAAGATCGAAGACCTCGGCCCTGTAAGTCCCCTGCTGCCGCAGCTCCAGATGATCTTCAGCTTCTCTATGAACGAAGATTTTAGCGTCGCTGCGGAGTATTTTCATGCGGGTTATGAAAAGTTCCCCGACTATGCCAGCCTGGTCATGCTGATGCATCTGAATCTGCTCAAACAAGACAACGGACGATCGCTCGGCAGCCAATTTTTGACCCATATCGCCAAAACCGACCACCCCCAGACAGTGGCATTGGCCCTGGCAGCCCTCCCACCGCTGATCGTGCCCGTTTGCACCGAAGGCCTGGACGCTCCCCTCTTAGAAGCCTCCATCCAGAAAGCGATTGCGATGCATCCACGTAGCCTGTCGCTCCGCAACGACCTGGGCAGGCTGGCAGCAATGCTCAAGATGCCGTCCTTAGCCCATGAGATCCTAAAACCTGTCGGCACCCACTGGGATCGGCAAAAATGGATGGGGATGGAGGAGCAAGCCGCCCGACTCACAGACCCTGCTTGGTCAGAACATCAGCCGAACGGAAAGTGATCTCATCTCAAACCGTGATGATAGCCGGGGAAACGCCGCACAAGCTGCTCAACTTCAAAGCCCCCCCGGACCGAAGTCACTGAAAAAAGTATCTTCCAGGCAGCTTGTGCGGCAAAGGAACCTCCACAACACCTCAAGTGCAGCCCCAAACAGGACCGCTCTTTTAGCAACTACCTTAAACCACTGGTCTCGTTACAAAAAACCTTCGTAATTCTCCGTTTTTGTGAGTTCGCTTTCCTTCCCAAACGTCTCGGCCTCAAGATCTTAAACGCTTTTACCTAGGCACCCTTAAACCACCGGGCTGCGGCGTGGTAACTGGTAGGAGCAAACTCTTCTCTGCCGAACTCTCGACAAGTGGGATTCTCCCGCTAATCTCCGCGCCCTATGCTCGATATCCGCCTCATCCGCGACAATCCTGATCAAGTCAAAGAACGCCTCACCGCCCGTGGCGGCGACTACGCGTCCATCGTGGATGAAGTGCTTTCCATCGACACCGCCCGCCGCACCGCTGAGACCGAGCGCCAGAAGCTGCAGGGAGACCGCAACCGCATCAGCAAAGAGATCGGTATGGCCAAAAAGAACGGCCAGGACACCAGCGCCATCGAGGCGGAGGTGCGGGGGATCAATGAGCGCATCGAGCAGATCGGTCGTGACGCCGATGCTGCGGATGCCCGCCAGGAGGAACTCCTGCTCGGCCTGCCCAACCTCCCGCATGAGGGCTGCCCCGTCGGTCACAGCGCCGAGGAGAACCCTGAGGTGCGCGCCTGGGGTAGCAAGCCGAAGTTTGAATTCGAACCCAAAGACCACACCGTGCTCGGTCAGCAGCTCGGCCTCATTGACTTCGAAGCTGGGGCCAAGATCACCGGCAGTGCCTTTGTGGTCTATCGCGGCCAAGGCGCACGTCTGGAGCGCTCTCTGATCAATTTCCTCCTGGACCTGCACACCACCCTGCACGGCTACCAGGAAATCAGCCCGCCGCTGCTAGTGAAGCCGGATTGCCTCGTCGGCACCGGTCAGTTGCCCAAGTTTGGCGATCAGGTCTATCACAGCCCTGAGGATGATCTTTACCTCATCCCGACCGCCGAAGTGCCGGTGACCAACCTGCACCGCGAAGAGATCCTCAAGCACGAGCAACTGCCCATCAACTACGCCGCCTACACGCCATGCTTCCGTCGTGAGGCGGGCAGCGCCGGCCTGGGCACCCGTGGTCTCATCCGCATGCACCAATTTGATAAAGTGGAGCTGGTGAAGATCACCACCCCCGAGACCAGCATGACGGAACTGGAAAGCCTCACCGGCAACGCCGAGAAAGTGCTGCAACTCCTGGGCCTGCACTATCGGGTCATCGAGCTCTGCACGGGTGACATCGGCTTTGGTTCGGCCAAAACCTACGACATCGAAGTCTGGGCTCCCGGCCAAGGCACCTATCTGGAAGTCTCCAGCTGCTCCAACTTTGGCGACTACCAAGCCCGCCGCATGAAGCTGCGCTACAAGGACGAGAACGGGAAGAACCGCGTGCCGCATACCCTCAATGGCTCCGGCACCGCCTTGGCGCGTCTGTTCGTCGCGCTGGTTGAAACCTATCAGCAAGCCGACGGCAGCATCCTCATCCCCGAAGCCCTGCGCGGTCACTTCGGCGCGGAGAAGATCGGATAAGTTTGGTGAACTACGATCTAGTTGAGCCAGGAAAGATCTGGCCCCTGAACGTGACAAAAGCCAACCTCCGCCTCAGTTTAATAGGGAATGGCAGTCTCAACGCTCCCCCCTAGCTCCCCTTCCCGCACGGTGCGGCGGGGTGGTGCGGGGCTGCGGGCGCTGCTCCTCCGCCTCTGGCGGGTGGGGCTGCTGGTCGCGGCGGTGCTGGTGCTGCGGCAGGGGGTGGCCACACGGGAGGCTCGGGAGGCGGTGGCGGCGCTGCAGCCGGAGCGCTTGCGGGATTTCTTCCCGGAGATCGTGAGCCTGGGTGAGCCGATGCCCACCAGTGGTTGGCGGGCGGCTTTGGATGGCACGCAAAAGGTGCTGGGCTATGTGGCCACCACCGCGCCGGAGTCCGATGGCATCATTGGTTACTCCGGCCCAACGAACTCACTGCTGGTGTTCTCTCCGCAGGGCGTGCTGACGGGGGTGCGGGTGCTGAAGAGCCACGATACGCCGGATCACCTGGCGGAGGTGATTGCGGACCGGGAGTTCTTTAAACAGTTCACGAATCGCAAACCGGGCGAGCCCCTGGAGAAGCCGTTGCACACGGTGACGGGGGCGACGCTGACGAGTGCGGCGATCGCGCAGGGCGTGCTGACGCGCATGGGGCAGTCTGCGGGGGCCTCGCTCCGCTTCCCAGAACCGATCACGCTGGCGGAGGTGCAGATGCTGATGCCGGAGGCGGCGGAGCTGCAGCCCTCCACGCAATACGCGGGTGGGTTTGAGGTGCTGGATGCGCAGGGAAAAAGGATCGGCCGGGTGGTGCGCACCTCACCCGTCACGGACACGATGATCGGGTATAAGGGACCGACGGATACACTCATGTTGTTAGACCCGAGCGGGCAGACTTTGAAGAAGATCGCCCTGCGCCGCAGCTACGATACGAAGCGCTATGTGGGCTACATCACGGGGGACTCGTATTTCCTGAATCTCTTCAATGACAAGTCTCTGGAGGAGCTGGCGGACCTGGACTACGAGAAGGCGAAGATCGAGGGTGTCTCAGGTGCCACCGAGACGAGCTACAGCATGGCTGAGGGGCTGAAACGGCGCGCGGCGAGTCTGCTTGAGCAGCGCCCCACCGGTTGGCTGCGCACGGTAACGTGGCGCTGGCAGGACTGGGGCCATGTGGCGGTGATCGCCTCTGCGCTGGTGATGGCCTTCACGCGTCTGCGGGGTCGCGCCTGGGTGCGGCATGGGCATCATGCGCTGCTGGTGGTGTATGCCGGGTTCATGGCGGGAGAGCTGCTGTCTCAGGGCCTGCTCACGGGCTGGGCCGCGCATGGCACACCGTGGCGCAGTGCGCCGGGTCTGCTGCTGCTGGCTGCGGTGGCCCTGCTGGGGCCGGTCTTCACCAGTAAGCACCTGTATTGCCACCACATCTGCCCGCATGGGGCGCTGCAGCAGCTCCTGGCACGGCGGCTGCGCTGGCAGTGGCGGGTGCCGCATGGGTTGGATAAGAGCCTATCTCTTTTACCTTTCTTCTTGTTAGGCCTCATCTTCCTCTCCGTAGTCATCGGCTGGGGGCTGAACCTGAATGCCCTGGAGCCCTTCGATGCCTATGTGCCGCGCGTGGCTGGCTGGGGCAGTCTGGTGCTGGCGGTGGTGGGGCTCGTAGCCGCGCTATTCACCCCACTGGCTTATTGCAAATACGGCTGCCCCACGGGGGCGGTGTTTAAACTCATCCGGTTCACCGGCGATGCCGATCGGCTCGGTCTAAAAGACTGGATCGCAGTAGGCTTGATCGCTCTGGCGGCCTTGGTGTAAAGACCATTTGTATCGTGCCAAAAAGAAACCTGCCCGATGCGGGGCAGGTTTCACATTGCTTACCAGGAGGCCACGAAGAGGTTATTCCGCCTGCGCCTTTTTCTTCTTCCCTTTCCCTTTGCCCTTCGCCGGGGCAGGTGGTTCGGGCTCGCCTTCGAAAGCCTTGTTGCCATGGGTGAAGCGCGGTGGCGGAAGGGTTTCCTTGACCTCGGTTTGTAGGCGGCTGAGTTCTGCCTTGAGTTCTTTGACCGTGTCCGCATAGGCAGGATCGTTGTAGAAGCTTTTCACCTCCAAGGGGTCGGCCTGACGATCCATTAGCTCCCAGTCATCCACGTCCGGCGTGTAGTAATGCACAAGTTTGTAGCGATCCGTGATCACGCCGTAATGAGGCCGCACGCGATGCGGCACCGGAAATTCATAGTAGTGGTAATAGAGAGACTTGCGCCATTCCGCCGGTGCTTCGCCTTTGAAGAGCGGCACCAGGGAGTGCCCTTGCATGTCGGCGGGCTGAGGCACCCCGGCGATGTCCAGGAAAGTCTGGGCCATGTCCAGCAGGGAAACGATGTGGTTATCGGTGCGGCCTGCCTTGGTCACCCCGGGCCAGCGCACCATCAGCGGTGTGCGCAGAGATTCTTCAAAGATCCAACGTTTATCAAACCAGCCGTGCTCCCCCAGGTAGAAGCCTTGGTCACTGCTGAGGATGACGACCGTGTTCTCAGACAGGCCTTCCTGATCGAGATAGTCCAGCAGCTTGGTCATGGCTTCATCGACAGACTTCACCGTGGCGAGGTAGTCATGCATGTAACGCTGATAGCGCCACTTCACCAGATCCTTACCCGTCAGATTGGCTTCGCGGTATTTTTGGTTACGCGGCTCGTAATAGGCGTTCCATTGGGCGAGCTGCTCCTCCGTCATGTTCGGCGGCGGCACAAGCTTGGCATCACGATCGGTAAAGGTGCGATCGATGCCCATGTCATGATCACTCACGGCTTTGCTACGACCGGCATAGTCGTCGAAGAGGGTGGGCGGCTCAGGATAGACGCGATCCTTATCCCAGCCCAGGTGCCGGAGTGCAGGAGCCCATTCCCGGTGCGGGGCTTTATGCTGGGTCATCAGCATGAAGGGCTTGGTTTTATCGCGATTTTTCAGCCACTCCAGAGTGATGTCGGAGATGATATCTGTGGTGTAGCCTTGATGTTTTACTTCCTTGCCGTTGTCGATCATCGGCGGGTTGTAGTAGATCCCTTGGCCGGGCAGGATGTGCCAGTAATCGTAGCCTTGAGGATCTGACATGAGATGCCATTTGCCAATGACCGCCGTGCTGTAACCGCTCTTCTGCAGCAGCTTGGGAAAGGTCTGCTGGCTGCCATCGAAAGTGCTGTTGCTGTTGTTGTAAAAGCCGTTCAGGTGGGAGTATTTGCCCGTCTGAATGACGGCACGCATCGGGCCGCAGATGGAGTTGGTGACTAGGCAGCGATCAAAACGCATGCCTTCCTTGGCCAGACGATCCAAGCCCGGGGTCTCCAACAGTTTCCGGTCATCGCCGTAAGCGGAGATGGCTTGATAGGCTAGGTCATCGCAGAAGAAAAACACGATATTCGGCGGCCCCTTGGGCGCAGCGGAGAGGGTGGTGGCCAGCAGGCCGATGCTGAGAATAAGACGTCGAATCATAGTCAGGAACTCGTGCAAACGATAAGCAGGGTCTCGAGATTGCAGTGAATTGCATTCGTGCCAGGCCTGGACATAGTGGCGGCTAGCCGTGCTAAGATCCTGGAGAGGCTTCTCGGGTCCTCCTGAGCTTGTTTCCACCACCCCTATCGCGCACGGCGCCTATTTCCCCATGTCTTCTTTTTCCACCATCGGCCAACGCCTTGCCGGGCCTTGCGGCATTCAGGAGCTCATGGATGATCTGGGGGAGGCGCTCTCCCTGTATCCAGACATGCGCATGCTGGGCGGAGGGCAGCCAGCGGCCATCCCTCAGGTGCAGGCCCTCTGGCGCCAGCGCATGCAGGCCATGCTGGAGGAAGGCAGCCTGGACCGCACGCTGCTAAACTACGATCCCCCGGCAGGGAACCCCCAGTTCCGTGAAACCTTCGCCGCCTTTCTGAAGCGCGAATGCGGCTGGGAGGTCACGTCTGAAAACATCGTGGTGATGCCCAGCAGCCAGAGCGCTTTTTTCCTGCTCTTCAATCTGCTGGCAGGAGAGACGCT